>DAIQOA010000186.1:0-8646 GCA_036788095.1 bacterium
CCGTTTGTTCAGTCCTCTACGCCAGCCGCGGGGGCGGACCGGTTTCCCGCCTGGGAGGCGATCACGCTGCTGTTCAGCCGGCCTATGGATCCGGCCTGCGTGGAACAGGCGTTTAGCCTGTCGCCACCGGCCCAGGGCAAGTTCACCTGGTTCAACGACCATCGCTCTCTGGCCTTCAAACCGGATACCCTGCAGTTCGAAACCGAATACACTCTCACCGTCTCACCAGAGGCGCAGGACCGCCATGGCCATCATCTGGACGGAGATCAGAACCGCGTGGCCGGCGATGCTTTTGTCATGAAATTTAGCACCGGGCCGGCCGATCTCACTCCACCGCGCATCGTCGGCGCAACCCCCAAACCCAACACGCAGAATGTGGCGCCTGAAGCGGTGCTCAATTTATACTATAGCGAACCCATCGACAGCGCGTCCGTTCATCCGGACCGGATCCTGCTCACTGCGTCCGGCCAGCCGATGCCGCTCTCCGGTAAAGTGCGGAACTATGTCGTGGACAACCGGTCGGTTCTTTCTTTTTTTCCTGCGGAAAATTTGCAGGAGAATGCAACGTATAAAGTGCAGTTGCTTCCAGGATTCTCCGACCTTCTCGGCAACACCAGCACCCAGCAGACGACCTTTTTTTTCAAGACCGGCTCGAGTTTGTTTACGCCGATTACGATGGATGATTTCGAACAGGGGGTCCGTTGGTGGTGGGCGCCGCAGGGAAGCGGACACACCACGGGCATTGTTAGCGAGAAAACCAGCCTGCTGGTCGATAGCCTGCATGTCAACCTGAAGAGTGCAAGCTCGAAATCCTTGCGCCTGAATTACGCCTGGGATACCAGCGGATCGGCCTGGCTGATACGCGAATACCTGGAGGGCGGGCCTGCCAAAGCGGTTTTGTTTGATTCTTCCTATGTCCTGCAGCTCTGGGTGTTCGGGGATGGGAGCAAAACTCTTTTCCGTTTTTGTCTGGATGACCGTGTTCCGAAGGCCGAGGCGGCGAACCATGAGGTGAGCCCCTGGTTTGTAATCGATTGGATGGGATGGAAGCTGGTGCAGTGGGATATGGCCGTGATGCCGACCGGTCAATGGCTTGGAGATGGACAATTGAACGGCGCGTTGGCCTTCGACAGCATCCAGCTCACTTACACGCCGGGCGCTCAGGCAAGCGGTACCCTTTATTTCGATGACCTGCAGATCGGTAAAAAAATCACCGCCGCTGTGAACCGTCCCGTTTCCGCTCATTTGCCGGAACTTTTTTCTCTGCAGCAGAATTATCCCAATCCCTTTAACGCAGAGACTGTGATCCGTTACCATTCTCCGGAATCGGATGGGCCGGTGATTCTGAAAATAGTTGATCTGAACGGCCGAACGGTGCGAACGTTTACAGACCTTTTGCCGGGCGCGCAGTCACTCTCCTGGGATGGACGGGATGAGAGCGGCCGGCCCGTCGCCACCGGCGTGTATCTCTACCAATTGCGCACCGCCAAAACACAACAAACGCGCAAAATGGTGCTGAGCAGGTAAGACGAATGATTCAGACCCGCTCAGCGCCATACATCAGATTAGCGCAGTTCCTCCAGCCGGATATTCCGGTATTCCAATTTCGAGCTGTGATTTTGCAGGCCGATATAGCCTGCCCGCCGTTGAATGCCCGGATGTTCCTTGCTGTGCTGCATGTGATCGACTAAATCGGTATCCACGGTTTTCTGTCCGTTCAATTCCACGCAGACCCGGGGTCCCCGGCAGGTGATCACCATCTTTTGCCATTCGCCGGCGCGCTTGCTGACGCGTTGCGAAGGCGCCTGAATGCCGTAGACGCTGCCGGTGTATTGCCAGGGTTTGAGTTGCGCATATTGCTCGGCATAATCATCCAGAACCTGTATCTCCATGCCGGTGTAGGCTGGATCACCCTGATGCGGGCTGCGCAAAAACACGCCGCTGTTGCCATCCGCAGGCACGCGGAACTCGAGAGATAATTTGAAATCAGCAAATTCTCTCGTTGTGGATAGCCAACCGCCTCCCTGGCCGGTGGTGAACAGGATGCCGTCCGCGGCCTGCCAGCTTTCGGGCCGGCCATTTATCACTTGCCATCCTTGCAGATCCTTGCCGTTAAAGAGAGGTCCGTTGAACGCCGGTTCCACGGTGGGCAACTCCTTGATAAAGATATTGCGGAAATAGAGCGGCGTACTGTGCGCCTGCAGCTCGATCTGGCCGCTGCGATATATGGGTTTGTCCCGCTCCCAGTAATTTTCCATGATCACATGGTCCACCACCAGCACCTCGTTCAGATAAACAGTCACGCGCTCATCGCGCATGATGATGTGAAAGGTGTTCCACTCACCGACCGGTTTGTCGGCTTTGACCAGAGGCTTGCTCGGATTCTTTTGATTGTTGTACAGGCCGCCGGAGCCCTCGGGCCATTGCGCAGTATCCCATATCTGCACCTGCGGCGCGCCGCGCAGATAGATGCCGCTGTCGCCCCACTTTTCGATCTTCCAATCCACGACCATTTCAAAATCAGTATAATCGCGGCTGGTGCACAGGCTGTGGCCTTTGCCGTCGAAATAGAGCACGCCGTCGATCGCCTGCCAGTGTTTGCGCGTCTCCTCATCGGCTTTGTTCTGCGCCTGGGTGAGCTCTTCCGGACTCATTCGGCTGCGTTTGACCGGATCTTCTACCAGTCCCTTCCATCCACAAAGGTCCTTGCCGTTGAACAGGGCGATAAAGCCCTCCGGTGGCTGATTTTCCGTGGATGTAAGCAGAGGTGTTTCTGCGATTTTTTGCTGCAACTTTTTTGAGGCCTGCGCCTGCACCACAGCTGCGGCAGCCTGTTCAGGCGACAAGTCCGCAGCGGTCCCCTTGAGGGAAATGGTTGTCTGCACCGTGGCCAGCGCCGCTTCGTAACCGATGTTTTCATCTGCGCAGAATCCGGCGGCGTACTTGAGCGCGGAAATGGACTTGATCCGGCCAACCTGGCTGAGAACCATGGTTTTCTCTTCGCTGCGTTCGCAGCTCTTCATCAGCCGCTGCAAATAGTCCAACTGCCGCAGGTCACCCATGGGGTTTTCACGAAGGAGGCGCAGAGCTCTCCGAACAGCCAGGATTCGGTAGGTGGGTTGCTCTTTGCTTTCAGCCAACTGCAGGAGCGGCTCCAGACCGTTCAGGTTCGGCCAGTCGCACAGCGTGCGCAGCGCTTCCTCCTTCAGCGCCTGATCCCGGCTGCCGGACATGACCTGTGTGAGCGCTGCTTCACTGCCGATGCCGCGCCAGACGCGCAGCAGTTTTATTTTTTCTTCCTGGTTTACAGCCTGGAAATAATCCTCCAGTTTCTGCAAACAGGGCTTTTGGTTTTTCTCCCGTTTGACGATATCGATGATGCAATCCTGAACAGCTTTCACCTCCTGCGATGCCGAGGTTTTTGCCAGTTGGGAGAGGCAGGCGGGCACTGCGTCGGCTTTGCCCAGTACCCTCAGGCCTTCCAGGCCTGTCTGCCGCAGAGCCGTATCCGCGGATTGCATGGCCTCGATCAGGTGGGCAGTCCGAAGCGTGTCCTGCCGCGCCACAGCTACATCGAGCAAAAGTTTTTTACCCGTGGCGTTGAGCGTCGGGTAAAAACGATCCCATTCCCGGCTCAGAGCCTGATGGGGCAGAGTGAGCAGACTCTGCTTGATCTGCTGCCGCATGGTTTCGTCGGGTTTCGTATTAAGCAGGCTGAGCAGATCTTTAACGCTGGCGTCGCCCAGCGTGTTGGTCAGAGCCTGCAGCGCAGAGGCCTGCACGCCCGCATTTTCGGACTGCGAATACTCGCGCATGGCGGTGGTTGCGCTTGTCGCCTTTTGCCGGCCCAGCAGAGCGAGGACATCCATTTGCGCTTCCGGGGCAAGTCCGGGCAGTATTCCTAACCATGCTTGGGTCGCTGCGTCCGATGTCATAGGTTCGGCCAGTCGCAAGGCTGCGGCGCGGAGCGATGCCGGTCCGTTCGTTGCCGCCTCCAGCAGGTCTGCGAGCGCGACAGCCCCTGTTTTTTTAACCAGAAGGGCCAGTGCGGCGGTGCGCAAATGATCGGGCCAGGTTTTCTCGCGGTTGTGAATGATCGTTTTGGCGATTTCAATGGCGCGTTGGGTCTCTGTGGTGGCATCGGCAAAGGTGAGCCAGGCACTGGCGAATTTATCGTCTTGAAGCGCATTTTGCTGCAGCACAGGCTCCGCCTGGTTCCAGCCCATCTTCGCCAGGGCGAACAGCGCCGCCTCTTTCAATGCCTGGTTCTTAGCCTGAGCGTGTTTGAGCAGTTCGGGCCCCGCCTTGCCATACTTTATTTGTCCCAGGGCCTGGATCAGCGTTTTTTTGTTTTTATCGCTGTTCTGCGCCATCGCCTGCAGCAGCGCTTCTCCAGCTGCTGGATCTTTTGTGGACTGAAGCACCATAGCCGCGGGTTCGCATAATGCGTCGTCATGCAAAAACATGCGCAGAGACGGGATTGCCTCAACCGAAGGGCAGGAACTCAAACGGGTGATGAGAAACGCCTGGTCTACTGCCGGTCGTGCGGAGGTCAGGGAGTTTGTCAATGCGGCAACGAATGTTTGTCTGCGTGCGTCCGTATTCGGCAAGGCGCCGCAGAATAGGGCCAGGCCGTCCAGTGCATAATGAGCGGAGATTTTTTCCTCTGTAGTGCCGGAATCCAGCAGATGAACCAGAGTTTGCACGCCAACCGCTCCATGATCCAGCATTGCGTCAAAGGCCAGCGAGTTCGTCAGCGGGTTTTGGGCCGGCAGGGCTTGCAGCAGCTCTTGCATTGAATGCCTGGGGCTGGTGGTTGTCAGGCGGCTGGAAGAGCATCCAGCCAGGACCAGCGCCAGGAGAAGCCATGATTTTTTCAGGGACATAGTTTCTTTCCAATTTAAGCGTGCCATGGGGCGCGCATGGGTTCATGGATGAAGGCGTTGGCCTGTTCGTCGTTGATGAAGTGCTGCTGCACTGGATCGAAGTGAAGAGGACGTCCCAGGCGTACGGCGATCTTGCCCAGGTTCACCAGAGTAGCCGAACGATGCCCGTTCTCTTCGTTAAGAGCGAATTTACGCCGTTCGCGCACCGCTTGATAGAAATCAGTGACCTGCGCCGGAGGATCTGGAAAGGCGGCCAGTTTTTTCTCCAGATCAGGGATGTCCGATTTAAAACCGCGGAACAACTTGCCGTTCGGTCCTTGTAGAAATGCCGCCTCTGAGTCCTTGTTTTCACCGTCCAGAATGATCTCGCAGCCGTCGGCATAGACCATGCGGATGGTACGCCAGACGCCAACCGCGTCCGGATGCGACTGCGGCGCATCCGCCTCGATGTAAACCGGGCTGGTATGATCCTTGTCCAGCAGATATTGTACCGGGTCCAGGTAGTGCTGACCCATATCGCCCAATCCGCCGCCGTCATAATCCCAATAGCCGCGAAAGGTGGCATGCACACGATGAGGGTGATAGGGTTTGTAGGGCGCCGGGCCCAGCCACAGATCGTAATCCAGTTCCTGCGGAATCCACTGGGGAGTCAGATCCGTGCGGCCGACCCAGTAAAATTTCCATTCAAAGCCGGTGGCCTGGTTGATGGTGACCTTGAGCGGCCAGCCCAACAGGCCGCTGTCCACCAGTTTTTTGACCGGGGCGATGGGAGTGCCAAAGCCGTAAAAGCGATCGGTGAAGCGAAACCAGGTGTTGATGCGAAAGATGCGGTCGTGGGTCTGCACTGCCCGGACGACCTTCTGTCCTTCGCCAATGGTGCGGGTCATGGGCTTTTCGCACCAGATGTCTTTGCCCGCCTGGGCGGCGGCGATGGACATGAGCGCGTGCCAGTGTGGCGGGGTGGCGAGGTGCACCACATCGATATCCGGGCGATCCAGCACTTGACGAAAATCATGATACCCTTTGACCCCCTGATCTGTTTTGGCCAATGCACTCTGTAGATGATTTTCATCCACATCGCACACGGCGAGCAGGCGGGCGCCGGTGTAACGCAGATGGCCTTGGCCCATGCCGCCAACGCCGATGATCGCCCGAGTTAACTCGTCGGAGGGCGCGGTATAGCCCGGTCCGCCCAGAACCCGGCGCGGCACAATGTTGAATGCAGCGGCGGCGATGCCTGCGCTGCGAATGAAATTCCTGCGGCTGATGGTAGAGTTCACTCTTTTGCACTCCTTGTATGAAAAGGGAAACTGAATGCCAATATACTTAAACCAATTTTAAAAATCAACGCCCGTGTCCGTTGATAAAAAAAGTTGGATTTTTCTGTGAAAAAACATAGATTGCACTAAATCGGACCTGACCGGTCATGGGTGAATCGCAGCAACGGATTAAAACGAGGAGGCGTTGGTTGAGCCATTTTTCCATTCTCGACGGATCGATCGTAGGCCTGTATTTGTTAGCCACCATGACGGCCGGCATCATGGTGCGCAAATATGTGGGCAAGGTGGAGCATTTTCTTGTCGCCGGCCGGGAGATGAATGTCTATCTGGGCATCGCCTCTCTGGCAGCCACTGAGTTCGGCATTGTCACCTGCATGTATACGGCGCAGAACGGCTATGAGATGGGCTTTTCCGGCGCGGTTCCCGGGATTTTAATGGCCGCAGCCATGGCGTTTGTGGGCATTACCGGATTTGGCGTCAAACCCCTGCGCGACAGCGGGGTGATGACGCTGCCGGAACTTTATCAGAAAAAGTTTGGGCCGAGGGTGCGTTGGGCTGCCGGCGTGGTCATCGTGCTGGGCGGGCTGCTGAATATGGGGGTGTTTCTGCGCACTGGCGGCGAATTTCTGGTGGTGGTCACCGGCCTGGACGTGCATTATCTGGAGATCACCATGACCCTGCTGTTGATCCTGGTGGCAGTGTATACGATTCTCGGCGGCATGCTGTCGGTTCTGATCACTGATTTTTTACAGTTCATCGTCATGAGCCTGGGCCTTATCCTGGTCACGGTGCTGATCCTGTATCATATCGGCTGGGCTGCTTTGGTGCAGGCGGTGCAGACCCATCATGGGGCAGGCGGGTTCAACCCTCTGGTCCATCCTAAAATGGGCTGGCCTTATGTAGTGTTCAATGCGCTGTTGAATCTGGCGGTAGTGTTGACCTGGCAAACCACCATCATTCGCTTGCTCTCGGCAAAAGACACTAAAACCGGTCTTAAAATCTACAAGGGTACAGCGTTCTTTTTTGTTTGTCGTTTTTTAATTCCCGGCATCTGGGGCATAGCCGCACTGGCCACTTTGACTCCAGAGATGGTAGGTTCCAACACCCTTTATGCCATGCCCAAGTTTCTCTCTACGTTTGTGCCGATGGGACTCATGGGTATGCTGGTTGCCGCTATGCTGGCCGCGGACATGTCCACCGATTCTTCTTACATGCTCACCTGGGGCAGTGTGATCTACAACGACATTATGGCGCCGTTCCGTAAAACGGTGTGGCCAGAGAAAAAGGGCATTTTGTGGAATCGATTTATCGTGGCTTTCATCGGCATTTTCCTTCTGTTTTACGGGCTCTGGTATCCGTTAAAGGGCGATCTGTGGACCTATCTCGGCGTTACCGGCACGATCTATATGTCGAGCATGTCGGTTCTGTTGATTGCCTGCTGCTACTGGAAGCGGGCCAACAGCTGGGGCGCCGGAGCGGCGATCTTTTTCGGCGCGCTGATTCCGGTTGGATTTTTGGTGATGCAGCAGGTCCCGGCCACGCAGCCCCTGGCGGAAAAAATCGGCCCTTATTATTCCGGTATCGCCGCGTATGTCATCACCGCTTTGGCTATGGTAATCGGATCCCTGCTCAAACCGCAAAAAAAAGGAGCCTGACATGATTGTTGATCACTGGTTCTGGGCCCTGGTCACCGCAGCAGTTGTCATCTGGTATTCCACAATCACCATCTACGTGTCGATTAAAGGAATCGGCGACATCAAAGACATGTTGAAGAGCCTGGCTCGCTTGGAGACTGAAAAATAATCGGCACCGTTCTTGGAAACGCGGTGCAGTGGATCTGTTGAACAATATCCATTTATAAAACACTAACTGCTAACACGATGAGGTGGTTCATGCATTCCTATTCTTCCGAATTCAATCGTCGTTCGTTCTTAAAGACCAGCCTGGGGGTGGCTGCGAGTCTCGGTGTGTTGGCTGCCGAGGAGCAGGCCGGCGCACAAGAGAAAAGCGGCCTGGCGCCGGATCGGTTTCTCAGCACTGCGCCGATCCCGCAGGTGCGCATGGCGTTCGTCGGCGTGGGCGGCATGGGATCCGCTCATGTGCGAAACTATCTTAGAATTCCGGGCGTGGAAATCAAGGCGGTGTGCGATATCGTTCCGGAAAAGGTGGAGCGGATCCAGAAATGGTGCACGGATGCAGGGCGTCCCAAACCGGCGGGTTATGCACGCGGCAACTATGATTTTATCCGTTTGTGCGAAAGCGAAGAGCTGGATCTGGTTTTCACCGCCACACCTTGGGAGTGGCACGTGCCGGTCTGCGTGGTGGCGATGAAAAACGGCAAACATGCTGCCACGGAAGTACCGGCCGCGGTGACATTGGACGAATGCTGGCAACTGGTGGAGACCGCGGAAAAGCTGCAAAAGCATTGCGTGATGATGGAAAACTGTTGTTATGATTATGAAGAGATGATGATCTTTAAC
>DAIQOA010000187.1:0-8561 GCA_036788095.1 bacterium
TCGCAGAGTCTATTCGCCATCGCGCGTGGCTTGGCGGGTCGCCCCTGCGAAGATTGGGACAAAGTCCTTTTTTTATCAGCGCAACAGCCACGCGCCAAAGCGCGTGGCTATGAAAGGGATTGTTGTTTCGCAGAGTCTATTCGCCATCGCGCGTGGCTTGGCGGGTCGCCCCTGCGAAGATTGGGACAAAGTCCTTTTTTTATCAGCGCAACAGCCACGCGCCAAAGCGCGTGGCTATGAAAGGGATTGTTGTTTCGCAGAGTCTATTCGCCATCGCGCGTGGCTTGGCGGGTCGCCCCTGCGAAGATTAGGCTAACGCCCTTTTTTTATCAGCGCAATAGCCACGCGCTTTAGCGCGTGGACGACTAAGCCACCCCCCGAGGGCTCTAGCCCAAATTAAATTGGACACGTGTTGGCCTGGTAACGAAAAAAGGCTCTTGCTAGAGCTTTTTTTTTACCCTCTATGATTCAACGGCATTTTGCGGATGGGGTAAAAAAAATGCTGATCGGGCAAATGAAACAGAGAATTTTTATGTTCTAGTGAAAAAATGGAGGCCCTTTTGAAAACCGCGTTATTTCGTATTGACGGCATGTCGTGCCATCACTGCGTCATGGCCATTGAGCGGGAATTGCAGCGTTTGCCCGTGGAATCGGTCCAGGTGGAAATCGGCCGTGCCGAGATCCGCTATGATGAAAAAAAGATCAGCGAATCCCAACTGCGCGATACCATCTGCAGCGCCGGCTATAGTGTGCAATGAGCGCACCGCTGAGCAAACGCTATCAGCTGCCCGTCCGCGGCATGAGCTGTGCGGCGTGCGTCGCCCGCGTGGAACGCTCGCTGCAAAAAATAGAGGGTGTGAGCCAAGTTTCGGTCAATCTGGCCGGCGAAAAGGTTTATTTTGATCTGGACGAGGGTTGCACCAGCCTGAAGGCTGTGGCGCAAAAGGTGAGCGAAAGTGGCTATGAATTAATCATGCCGCCTTCCGGTGACACGGCGCTGCCCGCGGAAAACGGCTTGGATTTCGAGCAATCGCTGCGACGCGATCTGCGCATCGCCCTGCTGTTTGCTGTGCCGGTTTTTCTCATCTCCATGCTCATGGAATTTCCCGGCCTGCATGCGCTGTGGCCTCTAAGTGAATCGGATACGCAAGAGTTGCTGCTGATACTCTCCACACCGGTGGTTTTTTTACCGGGGCGCCGCTTTTATTCTGCGTTTTGGAAGAATTTGCGTCAACGGACCGCTGACATGAACTCTCTGGTCGCCATCGGCACCGGCAGCAGTTATGGCTACTCGGTACTGGCCACTCTGTTCCCTCAGCTGTTGACCGGCTCTGCGGATGAAATCGTCCCTGTGTATTACGATTCCACCGTAGTCATCATTGCACTGGTGCTGGTCGGCCGTTGGCTGGAGAGCCGGGCCAAGGCTAGGACTACGGTGGCGATCGAGGGGCTCTTGGCGTTGCAGCCAAAGACCGCCTGCGTGCGCCGCGATGGAAAAGAACAATGGATTCCGCTGGAGCATCTGCGGCTGGGGGACCGGGTTGTGGTGCGGCCGGGCGAAAAAATTGCCGCTGACGGCAGAGTGGTAGCAGGCGAGGCGGGAGTGGATGAGTCCATGATCAGCGGTGAAAGCCTGCCGGTCGATAAAAGCCCGGGCGATCGCGTGCTGGCCGGCACTCTGACCGCCTCCGGCGCCTTCGAGTTCGACGTGACCGCTTTGGCCGGCCAATCGGTGTTGGGCCAGATCATCCAACTGGTCGAACAGGCCCAGGGATCCAAAGCACCCATCCAGCGTCTGGCTGATCGCATCGCCTTGGTGTTTGTGCCGGTGGTCGTGATCATCGCGTTGATCACCCTGGTGGCGTGGATGACGTTGGGCAGGCAAGCAGGATTCGCCGCCGCCCTGATGCATTTCGTCGCTGTGCTCATCATCGCCTGCCCCTGTGCGCTGGGGCTGGCCACGCCCACCGCCGTCATGGTGGCCACGGGCAAGGCAGCGCGCAAAGGCCTGCTGATTAAAAGCGGTGAGAGTCTGGAACTGGCGCATCAGGTTAGGGTGGTGATTCTGGATAAAACCGGAACCCTGACCAAGGGCAAGCCTGCCGTGAACCGGATTGTCTGTTTGCCGGGCGTCCGTGAAACGGAGATGCTGACTCTGGCCGCTGCGGCGGAAAAGAGATCCGAACATCCGCTGGCAGCGGCGATCGTTGCCGCAGCGGAGGCGCGTGGGCTGAGTCTGCCCGAGGCAACCGGCTTTAGCAATCAAACGGGCTTCGGCATCAGTGCTACGGTCGCGGGAAGAAAAGTCGTGGTGGGAAATCAAAAGCGCATGGAGGATTCGGAAGTTTCGGTTGCGCCGTTGCAGGCGCAGGCTCAGGAGTGTCTGCAACAGGGGGGCACGCTGATCTATTGCACGGTGGACGGCGCTCTGCAGGGTTTTATCGCGCTCATGGATCCGATCAGGGAGGACGCCGCCGCCAGCGTGGCCGAACTGCGCAACATGGGCCTGCGCGTAGTGATGCTGACAGGCGATCATCCTCTGGCAGCGAGAACCATCGCGCAGGCGGCCGGGGTTGATGAGTATGTCGCTCAGGTGCTGCCGGACGGAAAAGCGGAGCAGGTGAAGCAATGGCAACGTCGCGGCAGCAAGGTGGCCATGGTTGGCGACGGCATCAACGATGCGCCGGCTCTGGCGCAGGCGGAGGTTGGCATCGCTCTGGGCGCAGGCGCGGATGTGGCGATCGAGAGCGCCTCCATCATTTTGATGAAAGGGGATTTGCACGGTGTGGTCCAGGCCATTCGCGTTTCGCGACAAACTCTGGCTGCCATTAAACAGAATCTGTTCTGGGCTTTTTTCTACAATCTTTTGGGCATTCCTCTGGCTGCTCTGGGCTACCTGAATCCCATGATCGCCGCGCTGGCGATGTCCTTCAGTTCCGTCTCCGTGGTCGCCAACTCTTTGCGTCTGGCGCGCACCGACTGAGCGCCGGATTTTTTTCTTTGTGAAAATTCGTCCGAATCACTATTATTTCGCTCATCGAGCACGTTGTGGAGTAAGTATGGAGCAAGAGCTCACCATGGCAGCAACCGACTCCAACAGGGAGAAGGCTGCGGCCTATCTGGAATGGCGCCAGTATATAGCGCCCTATGGCGACGGCCGCAAGCGGCTGCTGGATTTTTTGCAGCAGGTCGCAGTGCCGGCCTGGAACCGGCAAGGGATCTCACCTGTGGGGCTATTGGGCGCATTATATGGCTCCAGCAGCTCTTCGATCCATGTTCTTCTGCCGCATTCAAACAGCGATTCTGTGCTATTCAGCGAAGACCGTCTGCTGCAGGATGCAGAGTATATGCGGGACGGAGCGTTTTTCCACTCGCTATCCAGCAGCGATCCGGGCTACTGGCGCATGGAGAATTCCCTGTTGCGTTGCTTTGCGCCGCTGTCCCTGTCTCCTGCGCCTATTCAGGACGCGGCGAGGGTGTTCGAATGGCGCATCTATGCAAATCCAAACCAGGTGCAAACCCACAAAAAAATCCATATGTTCACCCAGGGTGGTGAAATCGAGCTCTTTCGCCAGTGCGGATTGACGCCGCTCTTTTTTGCCGAGACGCTGATCGGATCGCAGCGTCCCAACCTGCAATACATGGTGGTTTTCAAGGACATGTCGGAGCGGGATAAATGCTGGGGCGCTTTTCGCCGCCATCCTGACTGGGCGGTTTTGAAAAATCGGCCCGAGTATGCGGATACCGTGTGCAACGTCACCGCTCTGATGTTGCAGCCGCTGGATTTTTCTCAAGTGTGAGGAAGCGTGCGGCCAGCCGACAGTGGCAGCTATTGCCGCTGGATTTGTCCGCAACGGCAACCTGGTCCACATTGTTCTTCAGCCGGTCTGTTTCTCCTTTCTCCCCCGTGCGATGATATCCGTAATGGCGTCCTCCCTCGATCACGACTCCATTTTCAAAAATCTGCGGCTTGATTGAATTCAAGCGCTTTGCCACCTGCGTGCAAGCGATGGTTGTCTCCTGTCATGATCGCTCGTAAGAAAGAACGCTTAACCGTTATTTGTTATGTTTCTTTTTGTGTGTTTTGCCGAGAAGGATCCTGAGGACCTGTCACTAGGACTGTCAGGGCCTTTCATTTTGTAATGGTTTTTTAAACGGCCCTTTCAAAATGAAATATTTTTGTTTCTTTACGATTTTATAAAAATTATTTAATATCAATATTAACAATTAACTAAAAAGAATGGTTTCGCGCCATATTTTTTGGCATCATTCTTGGATATAAGCAAAGGGCCTGAGGTCTCTTTTTTTCTATTCACCGGGTGCTGAATGAGGCGTCATTCTTGGCGAATCGATCCCGGCAAAGGATTTCTCTGGCCGGTGAAGGTTGATTAAGTCAGTGTATCCTTCATCGTTTTGTCGCAATAAAACAGGAGTGGTTATGGATGCCAGACGGACACGGAGCGGAAATCGACAGGATGCGATCAAAATGTTTTTATGTGCTATCATGATCGCCTCGCTGTTTTTTTCAAGCGCGGCTTTCGCAGACACCCTCATCGTTATTGAAAAGGAGACAACCTCTGATACTCTGTTGGCTGGTGATCCGATCATCTATCGGATTTTATATCGCGTCGCCAGCCTCACTGAACCGGCGTACAACATGAAGATCACCGACGTGTTGCCGCCGCAGGTTTCCGGCGCCGCCGCGGATGTGCAGCTGTACGGCACCACGCATACAGCGAGCGCGGTGTATAATGCGTCGACCCGTACGGCCACGTTTACGTTTATCAGCCCACTGGCCGCCGGATCCTCCGGAGTGCTTCGAGTGCAGACCAAATATCTGCCCGGCAGTACCCCGGACGGCACTACTTCGGAAAACGTCGCCACAGTGACCGCCGATAATGCGCCGACGGTCACCACCCCTCCGGTTCCGGTCACCGCCATATCGACCTTTGAGATGACCGCGGTCAAGGACATCACCTCTGGAGGCAATCTCGATAATCAGACCACCTATCGTTTGCGCCTCCGCAATCCTGATCTCATCGGCGGATTGAACTTTACCAATGTAGTGATCACGGATCAACTGCCGGCCGGCGCGGTGTATGTCGCCTCTTCCAACAGCGGCGTGTATAATCCGGCCACCCACACGGTGACCTGGCCTCCCATTGCCACGGTCTCAGCCGGGAGCTCGACCGATGCGTTGACGCGCACTGTGACCGTTGTTTTTCCAGACTCTGTCTTTGATGTGGGCAATACCATTCTAAACTCGTTTACCGCTATCGGCGTGCCGCTGGGGCAGAGTCAGCCTGATACCCTGAGCGCTTTGCATTCGCACACGATTACGGCCAACAATGCCGCGATGACGATAGATAAAACCGTCAGCGCGACATCGCAAGAAGTGGGGAAAAGCATTACCTATTATTTCACTGTGAACAACAGCGGCAATGTGCCTCTTGATTCTCTGTGGATCAGCGATGTGATTCCTGCGCAGGATTCCGTCACGGCGATTTTAGTGCGCGAGGTGAATGCGGCCAATCCCGGACGCGTTTTTTACCAAACCAACACCAATGCTACCTGGACAGAGGTGAGCGGCGGACCATTCTCCAGCATGACCACCATACCGGTCTCCTCGTTGGGATTGGTCCCGGGCACCTCCATCACCGCTCTGCGGTGGACCTGGCCCGGCGCACCGTTTCCGTTCAGCGGCTGGAGCAGTCCCAACCGCCCCGGTTTCACCGCGGTCATTTTGGCTACCGATCGCAACAGCGCCGCGGTTGTTCCCGGGCTAATAATCCCCAATGTCGGCCAGCTCTCTTATCAGTACAATGGCAGCATCACCAACCGGTCGGATACGCAGAATGTCACCGTTGCCGCGCCGCCGACCAGCGAGGCCAGGCCGCGGACGGAAAAAACCCGCATCGGAACCGATAACATTGTGCCTCTGAGCGAAGTGGTGTATAATATCAAGGTGCGGAACGTGTCCCCGGCCACCGACAGCCTGATCAATCCGGTTACCGCAGACCTGTTGGATGCCAGATTGGACTACAAGGCGGGCAGCTGGACGGTTTTTAATAAACCAGCCGGCGCTCCGGATCCTGTTTTTGCCGCGCTTACTAATTACGATAACAGCGGACGTACGCTGTTACGCTGGTCCTGGACCGGCGCTTCTGCTTACAAACTGCCGCCCAATCAAGAGATCAACATCCGCTTCACTGCGATCGTCAAATTGGGCGCGGCCGACGGGGCCTTGGACAATTATTCCCACATCGTTCAATGGGATAATCCAACGGTCAGCACAGCTTCCGCGCAGGCCACAGTTGCGGACGCCAATGACCTGGACGGCGATGGCAATCGCACTGAAACGATCGTACAATCTGCGCGTCTGCGCAACACCATCTTTACAGTGGCCTCCATGGAGGCCGATAAATGGGTCAAGGGCGAATTGGATGCCGGTTATTCAAAATATCCGAATTCCGGCGAAACGGTTCCCGGCGGCATCGCCGACTATCGGATCGTCATCCGCAATAACGGCAATGTGGCGTTGAAGAATTTTTCTCTGATCGACATTCTGCCTCATCCGGACGATACCGGCGTCATCGACCCAAGCCAACGCGAGAGCGAATGGCGGCCGAATTTGATGGGCGAGGTGGACGTACCCGCGGGCGCTACGGTCTTTTACAGTCAGGCTGGAAATCCCATTCGGCCCGAGTACAGCAGCGCGGGCACACAGAGTCCCAACTGGAGCACAACCCCGCCTTCGGACATAACCCAGGTGCGTTCTATAAAAATTGATTTCGGCGCCAGAGTGCTGCAGCCGATGGAGGAGATGAGCTTGGAGTGGCCCATGCGTGCTCCGGCCGGCGCGCCTACCGACGGTCGCATCGCCTGGAACTCGTTTGGCTATCTGGCGGTTCGCAATGATAACGGTGACCGGCTGCTACCGGCAGAGCCGGTCAAGGTTGGCATTTCGATTAAACCCGGCACCGGAGCGATCTATGGCGACCGGGTATGGGTTGACAACAACCGCAACGGTATTCAGGATGAAGGAGAACGCGGCCTTAACAACATCCAGGTGATCCTGAAGCGACCCGGACCTGATGGCGTCGCCGGAACCTCGGATGATATCGAGGTGGCAACCGCTAACACCGCGGATGATGCCGAAGGCCATCCGGGCTATTACCTTTTCCCTGAATTGCCCAGCGGCGACTATTTTGCTCATTTCAGGCCCTCCAGCTACTGGACGGTCACCGGAGCTGACAACGGCACAAACGATGCCGTGGATTCTGACGTCGACTCCGTGACTCTAATCACCGCCATCACCCATCTGGACAATAGCGAACATGACCTGAGCTGGGATATGGGCGTCTATCGCGTCAGCAGCATGATCGGCAATCGGGTTTGGCAGGATGTCAATCGAAACGGACTGCAGGATGACGGAGAACCCGGTGTGGCCGGAGTTCGCGTCATCCTGCATCGCAGCAGCGACGGCGCTGTGGTCGACTCTACCCTGACTGCCAACGACGGCAGTTATGGTTTTGCCAACCTGGATCCATCCAACTACTATCTGCAATTCCGGCTGCCGAACGATTATCTTTTCACTGTGCAGAACGCCGGGGGCGACGACCAACTGGACAGTGATGTCGAACCGGCCACCGGCCGCACGCCCTCCACTTCGATCGCAGCGGATGAGGCTGATCTCAGCTGGGATGCAGGTGTGTACAAAATTCCCGCCAGCATCGGCAATTTCATCTGGGAGGATTTGAACGTCAACGGGATTCAAGATCCGGGCGAACCCGGCATCGCCGGGGTCACGCTGAACCTGTATGACTCGCATGGCGCTCTGGTGGCGAGCGATACAACCGACGGCAGCGGCTATTATGGATTCACCGGCGTGTCGCCGGACACCTTTTATATTCAGGTGGTGTCCAAGCCATCCGGCTATCTCGCCTCACCGGTCAATCAGGGCACGGATGATGCCAAGGACAGCGATGCGTTCATCGCTGATGGCCTCATGACGATGACCGAACTGACCCCGGGCGAGAACGATCTCGATTGGGATGCCGGTTTTTATCGTCTCGCGGCGTTTGGAGATCGCATTTGGCGGGATGACAACAAGGACGGCGTGCAGAATAATACGGAACCCGGGCTGGCCAATGTGCGTGTCTTTCTGCACGACGGCAATGATCAGGCCGTCGACAGCACGCTTACCGATGAAAACGGCTACTATACGTTTGACGGTCTGATGCCCGGCGCTTATAACATCACTGTGGTCAAGCCGGACGGCTTTGCCTTCACCACGGCCAACGTGGGCGGCAATGATGCGCTGGACAGCGATGTGGCCATCGATACCGGCAAAAGCGGCACGATCACGCTCCAGTCCGGCGATCATCAGACCGGTTGGGATGGAGGTCTGTACGTGCTTTATGTAAGCCTGGGCGATTATGTGTGGCATGATCTCAACCGGGATGGGCAGCAGAACGTGGAAGAACCCGGCGTGCCCGGCGTGCGCGTCGTATTGACCAGCGCAAGCGATCAGGTGATCGCCGCGGACACGACGGATGCCA
>DAIQOA010000188.1:0-8547 GCA_036788095.1 bacterium
CCGCGTCGCCATCATGCTGCCCAACCTGCCCCACTTCCCCATCAGTTATTATGCCGCCCTCTACCTCGGCGCCGTACCCGTGCCGCTCAACATCATGAGCCATGAAAAATCATTGGCCTACTATCTCAATCAGAGCGGAGCCAAAGCCATCATCTCGTGGACCGGCTTTCTGCCGTATATTCTGGAGGCGGTCAAGGAGAGTCCGGGCTGCGGGCAGGTCATTCTTCTGGGCGACAGAATGCCCGCCTCTTGCGTGCCGTTGACGCGTCTCATCGCACAATCTCAGCCGATGGCGGAGCCGTGTACGGTGGCTGAGCAAGATACGGCGGGGATCTGCTACACCATGGGATCATCGGAAGAGGAGCTGGGCGCCGAGTTATCGCACGCGGCACTGGAGAGCAACGCAACGACCTGCTGCGAAATGTTCCACCTGACCGCGGAGGATAAAGTGGCGGGCGTGATGCCGCTGTTTCATCCGCTGGGACAGACGCTGGCGATGAACGCCGTGTTCAGCAGCGCCGCCACGCTGGTGCTGGCGCTCAAGTTCGTCGCCTCGACCGTGATCGAAATGATCGCGGCCAACCGGGTGACCTTTCTGCCGGCTGCGCCGGGCATGTTCCGCGCTCTGGCCGACTGCGCCCAGGTCCCGGTGGAAACACCCTCGCTCAAGCTCTGCCTCAGCTACGGCGGCTATCTGTCGGCGGAGGTTTTGCACGCGTTTGAATCCAAATTCAACACCCTGATCCTCGAAAGCTACGGCCTCACCGAAGCCGGGCCGCTGGTCAGCGCCCACCGGTTGAACCTGGATCGTAAAATCGGCTCCGTCGGCCTGCCGTTGATCGGCGTCGACATCCAGATTCGCGATGAACAGGGCGCACACCTGCGTCCCAATCAGATCGGCGAGATCTGGATCAACAGTCCGAGCAATATGACCGGCTATTACGGCTATCCCGAACAGACGGCGGAACGGCTGAAAAACGGTTGGCTGTTCTCCGGCGACATGGGCTATCTGGATGAAGACCATTATCTCTTTATTCAAGAGCGCAAGGACGACATCATCATCAAAGGCGGGTTTCATATTTACTCCTTTGAGGTGGAGGCGGTCCTCAAACAGCATTACGAAGTGGCCGAAGTGGCGGTGGTGGCGACGCCGGATTCCGTGCAGGGATCGGAGGTCAAAGCCTACGTGGTGCGCAAACCGGGCGGCACCTGCGGTTCGGAGGAGTTGATCGATTTTTGCCGCAACAATCTGCCCTTTTACAAATCGCCGCGCTATATCGAGTTCTGCGATCAGCTGCCCAAGAGTCCCACCGGACGCGTGTTGAAATATCAGCTGCGCAAGCGGGCGGCGACCGGGCAGCGGGGGCCGAAAGGATCAAAATAAATAGACCATTTCATCATATACTCTTAACCATCCAAAGGACGCGCAGACGTGTGCGTTGACAACAGGAGGACGTTGTGAAAGATACTAGTCCCAGCGACATCCGCAATATCTGCCTCGTTTCGCATCAGTCCACCGGCAAGTCGACGGTGGCGGAGGCCATGCTTTTTTCCGCCGGCATCACCACCCGATTCGGCCGTGTGGACGACGGCACTACCGTATCCGATTATCGCAGCGATGAAATTGAACGCAAAATATCCATCAGCTCCGCACTGATGACCATGGACTGGAAAAAGAACAAGATCAACATACTGGATCTGCCCGGGCGCCCCGACTTTATGGGGGAAGTGCTCTGCGGCATGCGCGTCAGCGACCTGGCGGTGGTCCTGTTGGACGCCTACTCCGGCGTGGAGGTGGGCACGGAGACGGTGGTGGAAATATGCGACAAATATAAACTCCCGCGCCTGTTCTTCATCAACAGGATCGATCGGGAACACTCGAACTTTGAACAGACGCTGAGCCAGGCGCAAGAGAGCTATGGCAACAGCGTGGTGGCCGCGCAATTCCCGGTCCAGGAGGCCGAGGGGTTCGACAGTCTGATCGATCTGCTGTCGATGAAAAAAATCACCTTTCTCACCGATCAAAGCGGCAAGACCAAGGTCGAAGAGATCCCGGCGGATCTGCTCGACAAAGCCAAAGCGATGCGCGGCGCTTTGATCGAAAAGATCGCTGAGAGCGACGACGCCATTCTGGAAAAATATTTTGAAGCCGGCGAGCTGAGCGAAGAAGAGATCAACAAGGGTCTGGCCGGCGGCATTGCGGCGTGCAAAATCTATCCGGTGCTCTGCGGCAGCGCGTCCAAGAATTACGGCATCCAGCCGCTGCTGGACTTTATCGCCGGCTATGGCCCATCGCCGGCGGATCGCGGCCCTGCCGTCGCCGTGGATAGCGCCCACAAAGAAGTTAAAGTGGAGTTGAGCGGGACCCAATTCAACGCCTTTGTGTTCAAGACGCTGTCAGAGATGCACGTGGGCGAGCTGTCGCTGATCCGCGTCTATTCCGGTCAGGTGAAATCGGGCGATGAAGTGGCGAACACCACCCAGGGGATTACGGAAAAAATCGGCCAGATCTACGAGCTCACCGGCAAAAACCGCAAAGAGATCGGGATGCTCAAAGCCGGCGACATCGGCGCACTGGTGAAACTCAAAAACACCCACACCAACGACACCCTGGCGGACAAACGCTCGACCCTCAAACTGCCGGTCATCGAGTTCCCCGAGCCCGTGGTGCAGGTGGCGGTGGCGCCCAAGAGTAAAGGCGACGAGGACAAGATCTCTACCGGCTTGCATACGCTGCACGAGACCGATCCCAGCTTTACCGTGGAGATCAACCCCGAATTGAAACAGACGGTGCTGTCCGGTCAGGGCGATACCCATCTGGCGGTCATCATTCAACGCCTGAAAGAGCGCTATGGCGTGGAAGTGGAACAGAAAAAACCCAAGATCCCCTATCGCGAGACCATCACCGGCAAGGCGGATGAAAAATACCGCCACAAGAAGCAGACCGGCGGGGCCGGCCAGTTCGCCGAAGTGTGGATGCGCATCGAACCCATGCCGCGCGGCAGCGGCTTCGAGTTTGAAAGCCAGATCGTCGGCGGCGCCATCTCCGGCCCGTTCATCCCCTCGATCGAAAAAGGCGTGCGCCAGCTGCTGGATGAAGGCGCCATCGCCGGCCACAAGATCGTGGACGTCAAGGCCATTGTTTACGACGGCAAGGAACACCCGGTAGATTCGAAGGACATCGCGTTCCAGATCGCCGGCCGCGAAGTGTTCAAGATGTGCATCACCGCGGCCAAGCCCATCCTGCTGGAGCCCATCTACGACATCGAGGTGAAATGTCCGGAGGAGAGCATGGGCGACATCATGGGCGATCTCAACAGCCGGCGGGGCCGCATCCTCGGCATTGAGGCGCGCGGCCGGTTCCAGATGGTCAAAGCCAAAGTTCCGTTGGCCGAGCTGCACAACTACGCCTCCACCCTGCGCTCCCTGACCTCAGGCCGCGCCAGTTATACGCGAAAACTGTCCCACTATGATCCGATGCCCAAAGAGGTAGAGGTCAAAGTGATACAGGAAGCTCAGGCGGAAAAACAATAGACGCAACGGTCAAGAAGCGCAGGAGGTCCTGCGCTTCTTGGTTTACCGGCCCCTGCACGTCTGCAGCGCGGAATGCCTCCCTGATCCAAGCACTTCCTTTTCTCCCGGCTGGAAAACGGTGTTCCTCATTTAGCCGCTGAGAAAGCGCAGAGCAACGCCGAGGGAATTAAAAAACTTTCAGAAATATAACGTTCGATGATTGATCAGAGGCCATAATCGGTTTGGCTTCAAGAGTTCATCGACCACTCGATCCCGGCTTGATGGCATCAGTCTGCCAAGCCGCTTTGGCGTATAACTGGCCGAGTCAAAATTCCTCATCTGAAGACAGGTCCATCCTCATAGCGGGGACGAACACCACTCATACGGAATTTTGCTTCTCAGCGCTCTTGGCGACCCTGGCGGTCGATCCGCTGCCCATTGGCCGGATGAGATAAAACTTGATTTTGCCACGAGGAAAGCGATGGAAAAACTGTGGGCGCCCTGGCGCATGGAGTATATACTGCAGGAAAAACCCGACGGCTGCATTTTCTGCGACAAGCCCCGGCAGGACCGGGACCGGGACAACCTGATCCTTCATCGCGGCGCCGGCTGCTTTGTCATCATGAACTTTTATCCCTACAACAACGGCCATCTGATGGTCGTGCCCTACCGCCATTCAGCCGACCTGGCTGCCCTGACCGCCGCGGAACAAAGCGAGATGATGGCCCTGCTGGGCCGCTGCACGACCATTCTGACGCAACAGATGAAACCGCATGGATTCAACATCGGTATGAATCTGGGAAGAACCGCGGGCGCAGGCATCGACGATCATCTCCACTTTCACATCGTGCCGCGTTGGAACGGAGATACCAACTTTATGCCGATCACCGGCCACACCAAAGTGCTGTCGCAGGGCTTGCAGGAATCCTGGGATCAGCTCAAACCCTGGTTCTAGCCCGATCGCGGCGTGCCCTCTATTTGCCGGTGACCAGCGTCCGCAGGCGGACCTTGATCAACAGACGGTCGAGGAGCAGTATAAAAATGATTGCAGCCACCATGGAAACGATCAGGGGCAGATGAGGCGACAGGCCGTTCAACCGTGCCGACCAATCGGTGGAAAAATGAAAGCCGGTAAAGATCGAACGCAGGGATGGAAGGAACGACCGGCGAAAAGCTTGGACCACGCTCCCATAGTCCATGAATAAACTGCTGAGCTTGAACAGCCCCAGTACCACCGCCACGCCGGCAAACACCTGCCACAGCTGGTGATGTAAGAAGCCGAGCGATTCTCCCTCGACCGCCTGGAGCACGCGATCCTGCCATTGTGTGGAAAAAACCTCCGGCTCTTCGGCGTTCAGTTTGGTGTAGATTTTAAGGTACCATTCCATTTGCCGACGGCAGGTGCCGCACTCGGCGAGATGGTCTTGCACCTCTGCGCCCTCGGCGGCGGACAGGTTGCCGTCCAGATAATTCTGCATTTGTTCATCGTTCGGATGCCGGCTGTTCATCACTCCTCCTCGCCCTGCGAATCAGCCAGATGTCGCTTGATTCTGCTACGGGCGCGAAACAGATAGCTTTTCACGGTCCCCTCGGGCAACTGCATCACTTGGGCAATCTCCTGATACTTCATTTCCTGCATATGATAGAGTGAGAGCACGGTCGCATAAACCGGCGGCAGGCCGGCGATGGCGCGCTGAATGCGCTCACTCCATTCCTTGGACTCATAATGCCGGGCCGGATCCGGCGAAGCGTCGGCCACCGCGGCGAAAGGGTCTGCCTCCTCGTCCTCCTGCAGGTCCGCCAGCAGCGGAATACGCTTTTTCTGCAGATAATGCAAGCAGGTGTTATAGGCCACCGTGGCCACCCAGGTGGATAGTTTTGCATTGAATTGGAACGAGGACAGATGTCGATACAGTTTGAGAAAAATATCCTGCCCCACATCTTCCCGGTCCGCCCGGTTGGCCACCAGGCGACTGACGATGGTTCCGACCAGTCGCTGATACTTGAGAATGAACGGTCTAAAAGCGTACGGATCCCCGGACAGGACGGTCTCCACCAGCAATCTATCCTCTGCTTCGCTCATAGTTCATTAGACCGATTCAACAGGAAATAGTTGCACACCGTTTTCTTCGTCCTCCTGCAACCTTTTCAGCCGCCAGCGGTCGAATAGAACAGAAGCCTACAAACTATTCAAGAAAAGGAGAAACCCATGACGCCCGATGTGATTGTGCCGATCGTAATTTTCGGCTCTTTCGTCTATGCCTGGCGGATTCTGCTGGACTACAAGACACGCAAATTGTTGATCGAAAAAGGGCTGGTGGATGATAAAGTCAAGGTTCTGTTCGAAAAGCCCACTGAGGCCCATCTCCCGAGTGCGCTGAAATGGGGAATGGTGCTTATTGCCATCGGCCTGGCCATTTTTATCGGCCGGATGATGCCGGACGCACAGGAGGAGTATACTGTCGCGTTTGCAGCTCTCTTTGGCGGCATCGCCCTGGTGCTCTATCACACGGTCGCTTACCGCCGGCTGAAAAACCGGTCGATGTAAAAACAGCAGCGCAGCCCCTTTGGGGGCTGCGCTGTTCAAGCGTAAACCTCAGCCGCCCACACAGATGAGCTCGCGCTGCGGTGTGGACAAAAACTCACAGCCGTCGGCCGTGACCACCACCATCTCCTCCACGGTCACCACCCCATGACCTGCGACCGTCAACCTCGGTTCAATGGTGTACACCTGCCCTTGCTCAATCGGCAGAAAGGACAAATTTTTATAGCGATCCCACCTGGGCGACAACAGACCGCCGCCGTCATGAGCGCTGCGGCCCACCTGATGGCCCAGCGCGTGAGGATATTCCTCATAGCCGGCCTGAACGATATGGTCGCGCGCCGCGGCATCCACGACCCAGCCCGCAACGCCGGGTTTCAGCGTGGCCGCGGCTTTTTCAATGGCCTGACGAATGACGTCAAATCCGCGCTGGACTTCAGCGGGCGCCTGCTTTTCGCCCGGCCGCAGGATATACCAGGTTCGCTGCAGATCCGCCACATAGCCGTTCTTGGCCACGCCGAAATCCATATTGATGACATGGCCGGGTTCGATTCTGCGCGCTGTGGGCCCTGCGTGCGTGCCCGCCGTATCCGGGCCGGTAAAGACCGAAGGACAATGGTCCGCTCCCCAGGCCGGCGTCAGCCCTTTTTGCCTCAGTTCCTGATTCACCACCTCGGCCACATCCTGCTCGCTGATCCCTGGCCGCAGATGAGCGGTGACGGTATTGAAAATATCCAGCGTCTCTGCGATAGACTCGCGAATGGCCTGCAGTTCGCCCTTGGATTTGCGGCCGCGCAAGGAGGCGATGATCTTTTCGCTGGAGACCAGCCGCTGAAGGTACGGCGTCTCCTGCAGGTAATCGCATAGCATCAGATACAGGCCGTGGGTCAGGCCGTCGGCCATCACATCATCGCGCGAATAGTTGATGGCAATGGTCCGCGGATCCAGCTGCTGTAAAAGCCGGAGCAGAGGGTCTTTGATGGTGGTCTTGTATGATTCCACCGGAAACGGCGTCCGCATTTGCACGCCCGCGGCATCGATGGCGCCGACGAACGCCGCTTTGGCGCCGTTGCGGCTCACCAGAAAAGCGGCCGGCCAGACCACCGAAGCGCCGACGATCAAATCCATGATGGGATCGGGCGTGGCCGAGGTTTCGCGCACAAAGATCAGCCAGGCATCGACCTGCTGCTCATTCAGGATGGCAACCGCTTGATCAAGCTTTTCGTTCAACATGGCTCATGTCCTTCCGCTCGTGCTCGTCGTTCACCGGACCGGTGCATTACGCCGGCTGCTCGTTGAAGGGGAAAAACAGATGATCGCTGAAAATGGTTTGAAATTCAGGGTCGCCCGCCACCTCCACGTACTGCACCCGGCCGGCCATCCGTTCTATCCACGCCCGTTCTATCGTTGAACGAAGCGCCAGCTCTGCGCCCACATATGCGGCATTGCCGATGAAATGGATTTTTTCAACATCGATGTCCGGCAGCAGTCCAATGGCCTTGGCCATATCCTTGCGGATATACTGGCCAAAGGCGCCGGCCAGATACAGGGCATCCAGTTCCCCCACGCCCACGCCGGCGGTCTTTAACAGGATTTGAATGGCTGAAGCGATGGCGCTCTTGGCCAGCTGCACCTCGCGGATGTCCTTTTGCGACAGCCGCACCTCTCCGCCGGCCGGGCCGCTCAGGCTGATCATTTCGCTCTGATCCTCGCCGCGGATAATCGGCAGTGCGCCATTGGGCTGCAGGCGGCCGGTGAAATCAAGGCAGCCGGCTTGAACCAGCGCACCGACGGCGTCGATCAGTCCAGAGCCGCAGATGCCGGTGGCCGGCACGTCGCCGATGACATGAACATCCCAGCGGCCGCCGTGATAGGAGACGCGGTCGATGGCGCCTTCTCCGGCGCGCATGCCCTGGCCGATGGCCGCACCCTCAAAGGCCGGACCCGCAGCCGCTGAGGTGCTCCAGAATTGGCCGTCTTTGGCCAGGATCATCTCGCCGTTGGTGCCGATGTCCACCGCCAGCCAAACGCCCGTCTGCTTTTCTGCCAGGGATAATAGCACGGCGCTGGTGTCGCCGCCGACAAACCGGCCGATGACCGGCATAAAATAAATCTGACTGGCCGGGTGCAGGTCCAGACCGAGGTCCGCGGCCATTCGTTTCTGACTGCGCCGAAAAACGGGCACATAGGGCATCTGGGCAAGGTATTTTGCGTCCAGGCCCAGCAACAGATGCTGCATCACCGTGTTGCCGGCAATGACCACCTGATAGATTTGCCGTGCTTGTACATTGCACAGCCGACACATTTCCGCAATGCTGTCATTGAGCAGGTCGATCACCGCCCGCTGCAGCCGCAAAGTGTGCTCGCGACCCGTGGAGGCGTAAGAGATGCGGCCGATGACGTCCTCGCCATAGCTGCGCTGTGCGTTCAACCGTGCGGCCGTGGCCAGATGGCCCCCGCTGGTCAGATCGATGAGTTTGCTCACCACGGTG
>DAIQOA010000189.1:0-8535 GCA_036788095.1 bacterium
CATTCTGATGTTCGTGTCCATGTACTTTTTGCTTTTCCAGGCTCAGGCGAAAAAGCAGAAAGAGAGGCTCAAAATGCTCGAGAGCTTTCAGTCCGGCGACCAGGTCATGACCATCGGCGGGATTTTCGGCACCATCGTTGGCTTTGATAAAAAAGATCAGATCGCCATCATCAAGATTGCGGACAATGTAAAAATTCGCGTCACGCGCAGTTCCATTGCGCGCAAGGTGACCAGCGAAGAGACCGGCAATTAATCATGCGGGTTGTTTTTATGGGATCGCCCGATTTTGCGATCCCCAGTTTGCATCGATTGCTGGCTAGTGCGCACGCCGTGCAGGCCGTGGTGACGGTTCCGGACAAACCGGCGGGCCGGGGCAAAAAAATGACCGCTTCGCCGGTCAAAATCGCTGCCGAGCGCGCCGGCCTGCCGGTGCTGCAACCGTTGTCGCTGGACGATCCTGCGTTTATCGCCGCACTGCAGGGATTTGGCGCAGAGGCCTTCATAGTGGTGGCTTTTCGTATCCTGCCGCCTGAGGTATTCACTCTGCCGGCAAAAGGCGCCATCAACCTGCACGCCTCTCTGCTGCCGAACTATCGCGGGGCCGCGCCCATCAACTGGGCTTTGCTGAACGGCGAATCCCGAACCGGGGTCACCACGTTTTTAATAGAAAAACAGGTGGACACCGGTCAGCTGTTGCTGCAGAAAGAGATCGCCATTCCGGACGACATGATCGCCGGCGAACTCTATCAGGCCCTGGCCATGCTCGGCGCTGATTTGCTGCTGGAGACTTTGGATGGACTCGAGAGCGGCGGATTGCACCCGCGGCCGCAGAGCGGGGTGGCGACCGCTGCAGCGAAAATCTATAAAGAAATGGGCTGCATCGACTGGACGCAGCCCACGACCAGAATATACAATCTCTATCGCGGCCTTTCGCCGGTTCCGGGCGTTTACAGCTATTGCCGGAACCGCCTGTTCAAATTTCAGCGAATGCGACCGGCCTCCGGGCCGGCGAATGGGATTCCCGGTTCCGTGGTGGAGATTCAGCCCGGCGCCGGCTTTTCCGTTGCCACCGGCGACGGCGCCCTGCAGATTTTGCAGCTGCAGCCGGAGGGCAAGCGGAGCCTGACCGCCAGCGAATTTTTGCGGGGATATCCGTTGGCCAAGGGCGACTGCTTTGAAAGTCCGGCCACCTGAGATGATGGAGAAGCGGATGAACAGCGCCCGCCGTCTGGCCTGGGATATTCTCTGCCGGGTCGAAACGCAAGGGGCTTTTGCCGATCTGTTGATCAGGCAAACGTTGGATCGCAGCTCGCTCCCCGCGGAGGATCGCGCCCTCCTCAACGAACTGGTGCGCGGCGTTCTCCGCTGGAAGCTACGGTTGTTCTGGATCATCGATCAACTGCGGCAGTCGGATGCGAAAAAGCTCGAATCCCCTCTGCGCATGGTGCTGGCCTTGGGATTGTATCAGATCATCTATCTCGACCGGATTCCCGATTTTGCCGCTGTAAGCGAGAGTGTGACGCTAGCGCGGCTGGTCGGCAACGACAAATGGGCGTCTTTGACCAACGGCCTGCTGCGCAGTTATCTGCGTCAATCGAACAAGATCAGATTCCCGGACCCCAAAACGGAACCCGAACGCTTTTTATCCGTCGCTTATTCACACCCGCTCTGGCTGGTCAGAATGTGGGTACACCGGTTCGGCTTTGATCAGACCGAGCTCTTATGCCAGGCGGACAACCAGCCGGCCCCACTGTCCTTGCGGGTCAATCAACTTTTAATTTCTTCGCAGCGATTCGCCCAAGAGCTGACGCAGCGGGGGATCGGGTTCCAACAGTCGATCGTGCCGGATTTTTTTACGATTCACGACCTGCCCCATCCGGTTCAGATCGATTTTTTGTCCAAAGGGTGGGTGACGGTGCAGGATGAAAGCGCCGGATTGCCGAATCTTTTATTTCGCGGACAAGCCGGACAGGTTCTGCTGGATCTCTGCGCCGCTCCGGGAGGAAAAAGCGGGCATATGGCGGAGCGCAGCGGTGATCGATGCCAAATCATCGCCATGGACCTGCAGGCGGGCCGGACGCGGCTGATTCGTACGCTGACGACCAGACTGGGATTGCGTTCCGTGCATATTCTGCAGGCCAATGCCCTGCAGGCGCCGATCCGTTCAGCGGACGTTGTTCTGCTGGACGCTCCGTGCTCCGGCCTCGGCGTGCTGCGGCGAAAACCGGATCTGCGCTGGCGACGCCGGCCGGCGGATATTAACGAGCTGGTGCTGCTGCAGAAAAAGTTGTTGCATCAAGCCGCCGGGCTGGTGGCTCAAAAGGGCATACTGGTCTACAGCACGTGTACGATCCATCCGCCGGAGAATCAGGAGATGATCGCCTGGTTCCTGCACTCACATCCCGGCTGGGCGCTGCAGCGGGCTGATGAGACCGAAGCGCCGGCAGCGTGTATATCCGCCGATGGTTTTATCGAAACCTGGCCGCACCGGCATGGCATGGACGGCAGTTTTGCGGCCAAATTACAAAAATTATGAGCAGGCAACATGAAGTATAATGAATTGGTGGAAAAAATCAAAACCATCCTTGCCGGCGTTCATTGGCGAAGGGTGGCCAAGGTCGCGGCGCTCCTAGTGGTCGCCTACCTGATTTTTGATAACCTGTTAATGCCCCTGTACACCCGGCAATATCAAGCGGTACCGGTTCCCAACGTCCATCTCAAATCCCTGGACGATGCGGAAAAGATTCTCAAGCGTTCCGGATTGCGCATGGTTAAAGAGGGCGAAAAGTTTGACGAGTCTCTGCCGGCCGGCCGGATCGTGTTTCAGAATCCCGAGGCCTCGGCCAAGGTGAAAAAAGGCCGGCGAATCTATGTGACGGTCAGCAAAGGCGCGCGCTCCTTCACCATGCCCAAGCTGGTCGGGCTGGCGCTACGCGACGCCAAATTTGTCCTGCAGGACCATGAGCTGTCTCTGGGTCTCACCACCTATCGCAGAGATCCCTTTCTGCCCGACGGTGTGATCTGCGATCAAGCTCCGGCGAGCGGCGCAACCGTTGGTGTGAACAGCCGGGTGGATATTGCTGTGAGTTTGGGTGTCGAACCGACCGAATTTATCGTACCGGATCTTGTCGGCAAATCCGAGGAAGAGGCCCTGATCGCCCTGCAGAAAGCGGGACTGAGCGTGGGCGCCATCGCACGGCAGGCCACCGATCAGCTGTTGCCCAACACGGTGATCAGCCCATCCAGAGAGGCGGGGCTGGGGGAGGCCTAAGGGGGCACGGTGCATATTGTTGTCAGTGCACTGCCCTGACGGATTTTCGCAGGCAGCGGTTTTCGCAGCGCTGGCCGCTGTATTATAATGCCGGACATGGATTTTTGCAATCGATGCGTCGCTTCCTTTTTTTTATAATCAATTTACCGAGCCGCCATACGGCATAAAAAAACCGATGGCCGCATGACGCCGAATCTATGCAGGAGTTTGATGTGATCCTGGCCCCTTCGATTTTAAATGCAGATTTTTCGCGATTGCCCGAGCAGGTGAAAGCCGCTGCGGCCGCTGGAGCCGACTGGCTGCATGTGGATGTCATGGACGGCCATTTTGTTCCCAACATAACCTTTGGTCCGGTCGTGGTGGCGGGATTGCGGCGAATGGTCGATATTCCCCTGGATGTGCATCTGATGATCGATAATCCGGATGCGTTTCTGTCCGCTTACCGGGAGGCGGGAGCAGACTGGCTGACCGTGCATGTGGAGGCGGCAAAACATCTCTGGCGGACGGTGGATACCATCCATGCTCTGGGCGCCAAAGCAGGCGTGACCCTCAATCCTGCAACCCCCCTGAGTCATCTGGAACCCATATTGGCTCAGGTGGATCTGGTTTTGGTCATGTCGGTGGAGCCTGGTTTCGGCGGGCAAAAGTTCATTCCCACCGCCCTGGACCGTATCGCCCAACTGGCGGAATGGCGCCGACAGCGCGGTTATTCCTATCTGATCGAAGTGGACGGCGGCATCGATCAGCAACTCGCCGGTTCTGTGATCCAGGCCGGCGTCGATGTGCTGGTCGCCGGCTATGCGGTGTTCAAACAGCCGGACATAGCGGCAGCGATCCAACGTCTGCGCGACTGCAAAAAGAATTTTTAAGCAATGCGAATTTTTGAAATAAAGCTTGACAAATTACCATCCTGGTTTTATATTGTACATCAGTCGATTTCTTCAAGGCTGGAGGAGAGGACTCTACAGGGTACAAGCCAGGAGGAAACAGCAGAATGCCCAGGGGCAAGGTCAAGTGGTTCAATGAGAACAAAGGATTTGGTTTCATTGAACAGGAGAACGGCGACGATGTGTTCGTACACTATTCCGTAATCGAGATGGATGGGTTTAGAACTCTTCCAGAAGGATGCGAAGTGGAGTTCGAATCCATTTCGGGCGAAAAAGGATTACAGGCAACCAAGGTAATCAAACTTTAGGTTCGAACACGCCGCAGATTGCTGAAACCCCGCAGGTATTGTGGGGTTTTTTTGTAACCTGATGCTTTTTTTTCCGTATCTTAAGAAGATCATTCTGAAGGTTGAATCATGAGCACTGTTTTCGAAAAATCCGACATCGAGAAGATAGCCCGAGTACTGAATTGTGAGCCGCAATTTAAAACCAACAATTACCGTTTTGTCCTCGTGAATGAAGAGACCAAGGAACACATCTCCCTGGAGGTGTATCCCGACATCCCCATTGGAGAAAAGACGGGAAATCTGATCTCTGTGTACACCCCCACCTCGCATTTGCAGCTCCATTCCTGCACCGGTTATGTGGTCAGTGAGATGCTCGGTGAGGTGACTTTTATCAGCCGATGTAGCAACCTGGTCTCAGGGCTGATCGTCGATAAAACCGCGGGCTGTAACCTGTATGCCAATGTGGATGCGAAATTGCTCTCCGGTGATTACACCACCCTGGGACCTGAGGTGATGCTGTCCGGCATCGCCTTGTCCTTGGCTGAAAATGTGTTTGAAGCCCTCTAGTCGCACCCTTGGGCAACCGGGTTGATCATGGAATTGATCGATCATCTGCACGCGTATCTGGATTATTTGCGTGTTGAACGCCAGGTGGCGGAGAACACGCTGCAAGCCTACCAGCACGACCTCCTGCGTTACATCGATTATTTACGGGGCCGTGGCATTACCGATCCCAGCCACATCACCCATGAACAGATCTCGGACCTGCTGCAGAGCCTGTTCGACCTGGGCCTGTGTCCATCCTCTCTGTCGCGCCACATGTCCGCGGTTCGCGGTTTTCACCGCTTCCTGATGGGCGAAGACCAGACCCTTTCCGATCCATCGATGAACCTGTCGGTGGATAAACCCTGGATGAAAATGCCGGAGGTTCTGAGCACCGTGGAGGTGGAGGCGGTTCTTGCGCAGCCGCGCACCGAGACCGAGATCGGGCTGCGGGACCGCAGCCTGCTGGAATTCCTCTACGCCACGGGTGTGAGAGTCTCGGAATTGATCTCCGTCCGCTGCACGGATCTCTATTGGGAGGATGAATTCGTCCGGGTGTTCGGCAAAGGCCGTAAGGAGCGCCTGACGCCCATCGGTCAGACTGCGCTGTATTGGTGCCGCCGTTACCTGCAAGAGGCCAGGCCCAGACTGGCTGCACTGGGATTTAGCCGGGATATCCTGTTTTTAAACCGGAGCGGCAAAAAGCTCAGCCGCCAGTCGGTGTGGAATCTGATCCAGAAATATGTGCTGGCGGCAGGCCTGACAAAACCCGTGGGTCCGCACACCTTTCGCCACAGCTTTGCCACCCATCTCATCGAAGGCGGCGCGGATTTGCGCGCCATTCAAGAGATGCTGGGCCATGCGGACATCACCACTACTCAGATCTACACCCATCTGGATCGCGAATACCTTAAAGAGGTGTATCACACGTTCCATCCGTTGGAAGCGCGCAGCAGAGAGGGGAAACGATCAAAGAAACCATCGCCGATTGGGCGCCCTCTGCCTGAATGAACTGGATGATCTAGTGCGCATTTACCTTTATGAACAGGTGGTCTCCACCAACGACACGTTGAAGGAAAAGGCATTGGCCGGTGAACCGGAGGGCAGTGTCGTTCTTGCGGAAAGCCAAACCAACGGTCGTGGGCGATATGGCCGTTCGTGGATATCTAAACCGGGAAAAGGATTATATTTTTCTCTGTTGCTGCGGCCTGCCAGCGTGGACATTCAGCCGGGTCTGATTTCGCTTCTCGCCGGCCTGGCCATGGTCCATGCGCTGAAAGCGGAGCAGGGTGTGAGCGCACAGGTCAAGTGGCCCAATGATGTGATGGTGGAAAAAGCCAAGATTGCAGGCGTGCTGGTGGAAACCCTGTATCAGGAGCATCGGTTGGCCCATGCCATCGTGGGCATTGGCTTGAATCTGTTGGATGCCGGTGCGGAACTGGACGGCCGGTTTTTCAAGGCCACTTCGCTTGAGCATCATACCAGAAAAAAAATAGATCCAGACCGGCTGCTGCAGCGGATTCTGGAGGAGATCATGAAGGAATATCGGTTGCTCTCTGATCCGGTCCGGCGGCAACGCCTGTGTAAAAAATGGCGTCATCACTGTCTGCATCTCAACCGGCCGGTAAAGGTCATAGGTCCGCACGAATCCATTTGCGGTGTGTTCCGGGATGTGGATGTCGCTGGTTCGGCGCTGATCGAGCAGAACACGGGAGAGATCGCGGTCGTCAGCGCCGGCGAGTTTTCCCTGCAGGAGGAGATATGCTTTTAGCCATCGATGTTGGTAACACGCAGATCACAGCGGGCTTGTTTCAAGAGCAAAAGCTGACGGCACACTGGCGGCTTTCAAGCAATAGAGACCGGACTGAGGATGAAACCTGGATTTTGATGCAGGCCATCTGCCGGGCCAACGGATTCGGTATGGAACAAACCACCGGTATTATCATCTCTTCCGTGGTCCCTGATATGACCTCCAGCCTGCATAAAATGGCCACCAAATATCTCAACCTGGAGCCGGTCATTGTCAGCCATGATTTGGATCTGGGCATTCAAAACTATTACCGCAATCCGGCGAACGTCGGCGCGGACCGTTTGTGCAATGCGGTCGCCGGCTTTCAAAAGTACGGCGGGCCGCTGATCATCGTCGATCTGGGTACCGCCACCACCTTTGATGTGATAGATGACAAGGGCGATTACCTCGGCGGCATCATCGCACCTGGAATCGAGACCTCGGCCATGACCCTGCATCAGCGCGCGGCCAAGCTGCCGCGTATAGAGCTGCGTTTTCCGGATCAGGTGATCGGCCGGTCGACGGAGAGCAGCATGCAATCCGGATTATTGTTCGGAGCAGTGGAGCTGATCGATGGCTTGATCGAAAGGATCGGTCAGGAGATGGGCCAGGAGATTAAAACAGTGGCCACTGGCGGGCTGGCGCGGGTTATTATTCACGAACTGCGCCGGGTGTCAGAGTATGATGCATTCCTCACCCTGGATGGGATGCGCATGATCTATGAGCGGGTAAAAAAATAGCCCTGGAGTTTTCTCCAGGGCTATTGGTTAAACAGCCACAACCTGTGTAATTTCAGGGATTTGACGTTTGAGTTCCCGCTCGATGCCCATTTTCAGGGTCATCTGCGACATGGGGCAGCTGCCGCATGCCCCTTTGAGCTTTACTCTTACCGTTCCCTCATCAACCGACACCAGGTCCACATTGCCGCCATCTGCCATCAGCATGGGTCTCAGAGTGTCCAGCACTTGGTTTACTTGGTCGAACAGTGTATTTTCCATGATAGCTCCTGGTTGAGTAGAAAGAGTCGAAAGTCAATCCCCCTTGCACGAGAGACGACCTTCTACCATCGTATTGTCAGGCATAATATAACCATTTTCAAAATATGTTTCAAGACAAAAACTTGTCTTGACTTGCATGCGTTTTTTTTTGTACTTTGAACGGAAACAGGGACAACATGAGGAATGTAATGTATTTATCAAAAGCAAACATGGAAAAGGCGTTGGAGGCAGCCGAACGCATAAAAATCGCTGTCATTGGGGACATTTGTCTGGATCGCTATGTTTTGGGAGATATGGTGGGCATCTCCCGCGAAGCTCCGATCCCCATCATCAATATTCTCTCTGATGAGTATTTGCCCGGCGGTGCGGGCAACACGACGCTGAACGGACGCGGACTCGGCTGCCAGCTTTATCCGATCAGTGTGCTGGGCGACGATTTGGCCGCGGACATTATCAGCCGGGAGTTCAAACGGCGTTCGATCCATGAAGAGTTTATGGTTCGCGACAGCGGTCGTCATACCCAGTCCTATACCAAAGTGTATGCTTCCTGTTACCGTGGTCCCTATCAGCAATCGGCACGGTTTGACCAAAAAAATTACTCTCCCATCGGCCGGCAGAGTGAAAGTCGGATTCGGGAAAACCTGGAAAGAGCCGCTGAAAGGGTGGATGCGATCATTGTGGCGGATTACGCTGAAGTGGCCGGCACGGGCATCATCACCGATGCTCTGTATGACGATATCCGCGCGCTGGCGAAATCCGG
>DAIQOA010000190.1:0-8503 GCA_036788095.1 bacterium
CGCAACTCACATCCGTACTAGTTGATGGAAATCTCGCGGGGTTTCACCTCGTCCGCTTTGGGCAGCGTAACGGTCAATACGCCGTCTTTATAATCCGCTTTGATGGCATCGGCTTTGAATCTTTCCGTTAGCTCGAACGTGCGCTGAAAAATTCCAAACGCTCTCTCTGAACGGTAGTAATTCTTACCCTGGTCCTCTTTTTCGCACTTGCGTTCCGCCCGGATGGTCAACAGGTTGTCTTTTAAATTGACTGAAAGATTTTTCTTGTCGATGCCCGGCAGGTCGGCTCTTACAACGACTGATTCCTGGCTTTCCTCCACGTCTACGCGCGGTGACCACACCACAGAATCCTCTTCAAACGCCCGAAAGGGCGCCGGCACAAACGAATTGAAATAGTTGGCCGTCTCGTTATTGCTGTTTCTGGCTAACCACATAGGTCATTCTCCTTTATAATACTTTGTTGATGATTTCAACGCTGTCTGACCAAGGTATTACAAAGTGCGTGCCAAAAACATTTTTTACAATAAACTAAATATTTGCAATATATTAAAAATATAAAACAAAAAACCGCTGGTTCTGCCATTTTTGCCGACAGCGCCGACACGTCTGCCGTTTTGTCAGTTTCTCTGACGAAAACGCTTCATCACCTCTCGCCAGTTAGTCGTGATCACTCCTTGATCTTTTAGGAATTGTTTGACCTCTTGATCGCTGAACATCTGGCCTTCCCACACCCGCTGCTTCCACGAGTTGGTGATCTGCTTGAGCTGTTCGCTCTCTACCGCCGGATGAAAGATGATCTCAATCAGTCCCGGCTGCAGACCGGAAACCAGGGTATAAAAGTCCTGTCGCTTCTGCTCATAGGAGGGCGCGGATTCAATAGAACGAAAGTCATCCAAAAGCGGCTGCCGGTAGCTCGACAGATAGCCCACCATCTCTTCAGTGATGGGATAGCCTTCGCTGCGAAACCGCTGCATCAGATCGTCCCTGGGATCCGGCACCATGGCTGGAATGCTATATTCCATGGCGAGGTTCAGATAAGCCTGAGTGAACTCGGCTTTGCCGTAGACGGTGCCCATGTGTGTATCCATATGGGTCGGATTCCAGCCCAGCGCCTTCGCCGCTTCGATCTGGCTGCGGATCTCGGTCTCCACCTCCCCGGCGTTGGCGCGCAGCACCACGCCGATGACCGCTTTCCACAAATAGCCGTCCGGATCGATGAGTCCGGGCACGCGGCCGAGTTCGCTGACCGGTCCCCAGCGATAGGTGTTCCATTCGCTGGTCAACGTTGTATGAATACCGATATCATATTTGCTGTGCTGTACCGCCCAGGCGATCATCTCCGCCGCAGCGGGACAGGGCATCATCACGGCCGTGGATTGTATTTCTCCGGCCAGCAGATATTTCTGAATAGCCTGGTTGGCCTCCACGCACATGCCGGCATCGTCGGCATGCAGGATGATGATGCGCCTTCCTGCAGGATAGCCCAGCTTTTCCGCCTGAGTGTTCGCCCCGGTACTTTCCAGAGGCAGGGCGGCCTGGCCCTTAATGCAGCTGCACAAGACACTGCAGCCCACCAGGCAGCAGCTCAAAACGGATTTTGCGATCATGGTCTCGCTCCCGATGCGATTGGTAAACAGGAATGTGAGAATAATATAACAGAAAATCCATTCGACACAACCCTTTTCTGCCGGCCAAGGATTCAGGCAGGTCAGCTAATCCTTGCATTAGTGTTCAGGAAATGCTATTTTAAGCAAAAGCGAAAGGATCTTCCATGAAAACCAAGTTACTCCTGCTTCTCTCCCTTCTGCTCAGCACAAGTTGTTCCCTTTTTGAAAAAAAGCTCGGCGCGCCGATGAACCTGCGCTGTGAATATCGCACCAACCCGCTGGGGGTCAGCGGTGAACGGCCACGTCTGTTCTGGCAGATTAATGATCTTCGCCGTGGGGCCAGGCAGACCGCCTATCAGATTCAAGTGGCAAGCGCCCGCGACCGGCTAGAGCGCGATGAACCGGATATCTGGGACACCGGCAAAGAGGAATCCGATCAGAACGTCCACGTTCCTTATGACGGCTCGCTGCTGGAAAGTGGGCGGCGCTATTTCTGGCGCGTGCGCACGTGGGATCAGCAAGGCGAAATGTCAGCGTTCAGTAAAACCGCCTTTTTTGAAACCGCCCTGTTTTTTCCCAACGACTGGGAAGAAGTGAAATGGATCGGCAAGATCGAAAAACGGGAAAAACCAGAACAGCCGGCCATGGGCGCCTGGATCTGGCACCCGAACAACCATCAGATCAATCTCCCGATCTATTTTCGGCGCGCCTTTCAGCTGCCCCAAAGCGCAAACAAAGCGCTGCTGCGCATCACCGCTGACAACCTCTTTCGCGTGTTTCTCAACGGGGCTGAAATCGGCAGGGGCGCCACCTACAGCAGGCTCCACGAGTTCGATGTTCTGGCCCACCTCCATACCGGTTCCAACAGCCTGGCGGTCGAAGCGATCAACACCGCCGGCGACCTCTGCGGCCTGATCGCCACTCTGGAGATCACCCTGGCCGATGGCAGCAAGCAGATGCTCTACACGGACCGCTCCTGGACATGCTCGGATCAGGCCTCTGGCGATTGGAAGCTCGCACCCGCGCAGGACCGGGCGTGGAGCGCTTGCAAAGAGATCGAATCCTGGGGCGGAGGGATCTGGGGCAAACCGGGCGAGTCGGCCCAGCCGCTGCGCGCGATTCTGGCGCGCAAAGAGTTCGCCATCGAGCGCTACTTTGATCAGGCGCGCGTCTATGTCACCGGTCTCGGCAGTTATGTTCTGTACATCAACGGCAAACGAGTCGGAGATGAATGGCTGGCGCCGGGCTGGACCGATTACCCCAATCGGATCCACTATCAAACGCACGACGTCACCAAATTGCTGAAAAAAGGCTCCAATGCGGTGGCCGCCGTGGTGGGCAACGCCTGGTGGAGCGGCGGCATGGGCGGCGGAAACCGCCGCGCCTACAGCGAGGGCCCGCTGCGTCTCTTGTGCAAAATCAAGATAGAATTCCCCGACGGCCGCACCCAGTCGGTGGTCAGCGACGAATCGTGGCAGGTGCACGAGGCGCCGATCCTGTTCGACAACCTCTATGACGGCGAAGTCTACGACGCACGCCTGGAACAGACGGGGTGGAATGAACCTTCATTCAAAGGCACGGACTGGGAACCGGCGGTCATCGTAGCCGCCGACAGCGCCGTGGTGTGCAGTCAGGAGGGCCCGCCCATCCGCACCACCCGCGAGCTCACCCCCATCGCCGTGACCGAACCCGCGCCCGGCGTGTATGTCTTCGACATGGGCCAGAACATGGCGGGCAACGCCCGCCTCTCCGTCAAGGGTCCAGCCGGACAGAAAGTGGAGCTCTCCTTTGCCGAGGTGCTGAACCCGGACGGCACCCTGCACAAGGATAACTATCGCAGCGCCAAGGCCGCGGATACCTATATCCTCAAAGGCAAGGGTAACGAAGTCTATCAGCCGTTGTTTACCTACCGCGGTTTCCGCTACATCCAGGTCACCGGTTATCCCGGCAAACCGGGGCTGGATGCGATCACCGGTTGCGTGTTCAACAGCGACGCGGCCGAGACCGGCGCCTTTTCCTGTTCCAATGAGTTGATCAACCAAATTCAGCACAACATCAGTTGGGGTCTGGCCGGCAACCTGCACAGCGTACCCACCGACTGCCCGCAACGCGATGAACGGCTGGGCTGGATGGGCGACGCCCAGGTCATCGCCCCCACCGCCTGCTTCAACCGCGACATGGCGGATTTCTTCCGTAAATGGATGCAGGACATCACCGATTGCCAGGGCACGGATGGAGCGGTGCGCGACGTCAATCCCTGCCTCGACAGATTTAACGTTGCCAAACCGGCCTGGGGCGACGCGGTGGTGATCATCCCCTGGGTGGTCTATCAGTATTACGGCGACCGGCGGATCATCGAACAGAATTATTCCAACATGGCCGCATGGGTCGAATACATGAAAAACCACAGCAAAAACGATCTCTATGAGCGTGATGGATATGGAGACTGGGTGTCGCTGGCCGCTTCGCCGGAAGAACCCATCGCCGCCGCCTACTATTACCGCGATGTCACCCTGATGAGCCAGATGGCCAAGATCATCGGCAAGGAGGAGGACGTCGCCACCTATGCCGAACTGGCGCACAAGATCGCCGCCGCGTTCAATAAAAAATATTATCGCCCGGCGGACGCCTGGTACGAGGGCAAAACCCAAACGGCCAACCTGTTGCCGCTGGCCTTCGGCCTGGTTCCGCAACAGCAGATCGCCGCAGTGGTCCGCAGCATCGCCGAGGATGTGCGCGGTCGCGACACGCACCTGACCACTGGTTTTCTCGGCACATCGGTTATCCTGCCCATGCTGAGCCGGTACGGCTATCACGACCTGGCCTATCAGCTGGCCTCGCAAAAAACTTTCCCCTCCTGGGGTTATATGGTGGAAAAAGGCGCCACCACCATCTGGGAGCTGTGGAACAGCGACACCGAAGGTCCGGGCATGAACTCTCGCAACCATTTCGCCTTCGGCGCTGTGGGGCGCTGGTTCTATGACTATCTCGCCGGCCTGCGCATCGACGTACAGCATCCGGGCTACAAACGCACCATCATCGCACCCCAACCGGTGGGTGATTTGAAATGGGCGGAGGCCAAATTGAACACCCTGTATGGACCGCTCTCCTGCCGTTGGCAGGAAGAGGCGAACACCTTCAAAATGTGGCTCACCATACCGGCCAACACCACCGCGGAGATTCATTTTCCAACTAAAGGCCAACAGGAACCCACCCTTCTGGAGGACGGCCGCCATCTGATCCATAAAGGCAAAGCGGCCACTGCCATCCCGGGACTGAAATTCGTCCGGCTCGGCAAAGAAACCGCTGTTCTTGAAGCGAAGGCGGGAACCTACGAGTTGGTAAGAGTGGACTGAAATTTTCGATGACACGAACCGCCGAACGCTGCGGCGCAAACCGCCCCGGATCGGCAAGGAGATGAACCCCAACAGGAGAATCGGTGCATGTTCAAGGGCCTTCCTAAAGGATTGATCGTCGCGTTTTTCGCCAACATGGGCGAACGGTTCGGCTTTTACACCATGGTGGCCATCTTTATTCTCTTCCTTCAAGCCAAGTACGGGATGAGCGCCGCCTCATCCAGCCAGGTTTATGGCATTTTTATGTCCTTTGTTTACTTTTTTCCGCTGCTGGGCGGCCTGTTGGCGGATCGGGTGCTGGGCTACAGCAAAACCATCAGCATCGGCATGATCGTCATGTTCGTCGGCTACCTGCTGCTGGCCATCCCCACGACCATGGGTTCGGGCTTCGGATTGATCATCCTCGCGCTGGCCACGATCGCCATCGGCACCGGCTTGTTCAAAGGCAATCTGCAGGCCCTGGTGGGCAGAATGTTCGACGATCCCCAGTATGAGGGCAAACGCACCTCCGCTTTCAGCATCTTTTACATGGGCATCAACATCGGCGCTATGCTGGCGCCGACCGCGGCGGAGGCGATCAGCAATTGGATTTTAAAAAAACATCAGTTTTTCTACGACGGCCGCCTGCCCGCCATGGCCAACGCGTTTTTAAAAAACCAGTTGGAGGATGTACAGGGCTATCTCGCCCTCGCTCAGACACAGGACAGTCGCCTCACACTGGCAACGCTCGGCGAGTTCTCGACCAACTATATCAACGCTCTGAGCGAGTCCTATCACTATGGCTTTGGCATCGCTTGCTTTAGCCTGATCGCCTCCATGCTGATCTTCTGGATCTTTCGTAAACATTACCGACAGGCCGACCGAATAGGAACGCAAAAAACCGTAACCATCACCAATCAACCGGCTTACAACGAAGCGGAAACCCGGCCGCGGCTCATCGCGCTGGGTTTGATCTTTGCCGTGGTCATCTTTTTCTGGATGTCCTTTCATCAAAACGGCGTCACCATGACCTATTTCGCCCGCGACTATACGGTAACCCATGTCGGCAAAGCAACCAACCTGTGGTTCGATCTGTTCGGTCTGCTGCCCATCTTTTTTGCCGCGCTCTCTCTGTACTACCTGATCAGACGGGGAACCTCCTCCATGCAGCGGCTGCTTGCTGCCGTCGGCGTGGTGGTTTTCGTCGCCCTGGCCTGGTGGCGCTACCAAGGCTATTCCGGCTCCAACCCGTTCACACCGCAAAAATTTCAGCATTTCAACCCCTTTTTCATCGTCGCGCTGACGCCGCTGGTTTTAGGCGTATTCTCCTGGCTGAAAGCAAAAAAGAAGGAACCGTCCGCCCCGCGCAAGATCGGCATCGGCATGATCATCACCGCCGCCGGATTTGCCCTGCTGGTGCTCGCCTCCCTGGGCCTGCTGAGCCCCAAGGACCTGGCGCCCGGCCAGGCGGTGCCGCTGGACAGCCGCGTCTCCGTCTACTGGCTGATCGGCACCTATTTCGTGCTGACGATCGCTGAGCTGTTCATCAGCCCCATGGGCATCGCCTTTGTCAGCAAAGTGGCGCCGCCGCGGTTAAAAGGGGTGGCACAGGGCGGGTGGTTCGCAGCCACCGCACTGGGCAATTATTTATTAAGCGTCATCGGCTATCTGTGGGATAAAATCGCCCTGTGGCAGTTGTGGACCGTTCTGGCGGTGTGCTGCCTGCTTTCCGCCGCGTTTATCTTTACCGTGATGAAGAGATTGGAGAGGTTCAGTTGAAAGGTTAAGGCCTCACGCCCTCTTGTGAGCAAGAAAGGGGGCGTAGGCCGGCGGCCTGAATCAGGTGGCCGGAGAGATTCGACGCGCGGCGATCAATATCCAATCCATGTTCTAGTTGCTTCAAAATTCCACCCGTACCACTGCTGCCGGCCCCGCTCAAAGAGGGTGGGGCTTTGCCAACGATTCGCAACATCTTCAAATGAATAGATCTTCCCGCTTGTCCATCAGATGGGAATCAGGACCAGAGACGTTATAAATTTCGCGGAACAGCCCTGAGGAGCGGTCCGGCCGATCAGGCGGCTGACCAGCCTGCAAACCAGCACTAATTCACCTTGATCTCCTTGACCTCCTCGCCCTCCTCACACTTTTCCCCACCGAAAAAGTTGGGCGTTTCGATGCACTTTTCATAGAGCACCGTGGCCTTGATCTCAAAATGGACGTTCATCAGCAGCCGCTTTCCGGCCGGCAGAGTGGCGCCGTAGAGAATAATTTCAATATCCGCGTCATTGAGGCGGTTCACATGATCGTTGATCTTGGTCTTTAACGCGGCGATGCCCAGATCGACCAATTTTTGCAGCGGCACGCGGACGCCGTAACCGACATCCACCCCGGTGGTCAAGTTGATGGAGGTCTCCTTGAACAACTCCACCTCATGGCCCTTGTCATTGATCGTTCCGCGCACCTTGACTTCGGTGGCCTCGTTGCCGGCCTTGGTCTCCGGCACGATCGCCAATGCTTCGATGTCCACCCGTTTGATGGTGCTGCCTTCGGGCACATTCAGATTATTGCGGATCTGCGCGGCGGTGATGGTGCGCACGGTTTTGAACGGCCCGCTATGATCGACGTCAAAATCCACGGTCCTGTTGAGCGTGGCGACGAACTGAAAACGCCGGCTTTCACAGGACGACAGCCACGCCGCCGCGGTCAGAACGGATAGCAAAAGAATCACTCGTTTCATGGCAAGCTCCTTGCGAAGAGTTAAGTACGGGCTACCAGCCAAAACCGATGCCCGCACACAGGGTGTTTTGGGAGGCGATGTTGTAATCAGCGTGAATTTTCATAAAGACCAAATTCAAACCGACGCCCACCGTGAAACGCAATTGATCCTCTGATTTCATGTCAAAGGACACCCGGCTTGATTCAACATCCTGCTCCTGATCATAGGTTACTGTAACCTCTGTGGACTCGTAGCCGGCGCCTCCGTACAGGCAGAGAATGCCCATCGTCTTGCCGACCTGCGCCCCATAGGTGACCGCCTGGGCTTCCACGACTTCACCCACTGAGAATTTCTGGGTAAAATAACCAACGGATAAATCGATGGGGAGAAGAGGCAGATACTGGCTGATGCTGTGGCGAACGCCAATGCCGGCCAGTTTGAGATCGCCGATGTCCTCGCCGAGATTGGCCATAAAATAGCGCACCGTGACCTCTGTGCCGAGCAACGTGCCGATGGTTGCCTGCGGGATCACCAGCGGCATCATGTCCATGTCGAAACCACCGGGGAAATTGTACACCGTTCCGCCCACTCCGGTCACCGGAACCGCCTCGTTCTTGCCAAAGATCGTCGGCACTTTTTCCGTCTGCGTCGGGCTGAAGGGTTCTTCGGTCGTGGCCTTGAAGGTTCTCAAATCATCGCCGATTTTCGCCATCACGCCCTTGACGCCGATGGTCAGGTGAAAGCCGACCTGGGGCAGCCTGCCGCCCTGGAACAGACCGCTGTTGAGATCAGCGCCGAATACATCCGCCAGAGGCTGCATATAGCCCTTGCCGTTTTCAGCGGTG
>DAIQOA010000191.1:0-8418 GCA_036788095.1 bacterium
CTGCAGCATGCGCTTTTCGTTGCGCAGAATCACTTCCGGCGCCTTGATCTCGAGCAATTTTTTCAGCCGGTTGTTGCGAATGATCACGCGTCGGTACAGGTCGTTCAGGTCCGAGGTGGCAAACCGTCCGCCCTCCAACGGAACCAACGGCCGCAGCTCGGGCGGCACCACCGGCACCACGGTCATCACCATCCACTCCGGCCGGTTCGGCCGGCTGCGATTGGCGCGGCGAAACGCCTCCACCACTTTGAGGCGCTTCAGGGCGTCCGCTTTGCGTTGAATAGAGGTCTCGTGACGCGCCTGGTGGCGCAGTTCCACGGAAAGTTCGTCGATGTTGATCCCTTTGAGCAGGTTCAGCACCGCCTGGCCGCCGATGTGGGCCTGAAAGCGCTCCTCGGCCGGAACGTCTTTTTCCACTTCGAGCATGCGGCTGCCGACCTCGAGATACTCCTCTTCATTGAGCAGCTCGCGAACCGAGAGCCCGCTTTTGCCGGATCGGGTGACGACGTAGGACTCGTAATAGATGATCTTTTCCAGTTCCTTGATGCTCATGCCAAGGATATAGCCGATCTTGGAGGGCAGAGATTTCCAATACCAGATGTGGACCACCGGCACGGCCAGGGTGATGTGGCCCATGCGCTCGCGGCGAACGCTTTTCATCGTCACTTCAACGCCGCAGCGGTCGCAGGTGATGCCCTTGTAGCGGATGCGTTTATATTTTCCGCAATGACATTCCCAGTCGCGCACCGGCCCGAAAATCTTTTCGCAGAAGAGACCGTCTTTCTCCGGTTTGAAGGAGCGATAGTTGATGGTCTCCGGTTTGGTCACTTCGCCCTTGGAACGCTCTAAAATTTTATCCGGCGACGCCAGACCTATATAAATAGAGTTGAAACGGACATCCGCTGTGGGTAGGTCATGCATGAAAGAGTAATTCAAAGTGTCACCTCCAAACTCGATCAAGAGCCTGGTTAAGTTTTGATCGCCGCCTTGTACTTCAAGGCAACCAAACCCGTCTAATTACACAACGCCCTGCACCCCACACGGCTCCCGCCCCGGCCGGTTCGATCAGAACCGCGGCCGGACCGGCAGCCTGGCAGGCGCGGGGCGCAGGCGTATACGAGATTATCTCTTTTTCGAATTGATCAGATCGATATCCAAACCCAGGCCTTGCAGCTCACGGATGAGCACGTTGAAAGATTCCGGCAATCCGGGTTCGGGGATATTTTCGCCCTTGACGATCGCCTCATAGGTCTTGGAACGGCCGCGGACGTCGTCCGACTTGACCGTCAGTATCTCCTGCAGCGTATAGGCGGCGCCGTAGGCTTCCAGGGCCCACACCTCCATTTCGCCGAAGCGTTGACCGCCGAACTGCGCTTTTCCGCCCAGGGGCTGCTGAGTGATCAGCGAATACGGCCCGATGGAGCGAGCATGGATCTTGTCTTCCACCAGGTGCGAGAGCTTCATGATATAGATCCAGCCGACCGTGACCTCTTCATCGATCAACTCGCCGGTGCGGCCGTCGTACAGTTTCGATTTGCCGCTGGTGGGGATCTCGGCCTTTTTCATCTCCTCGGCGATCTCGGCCAAAGTGGCGCCGTCAAACACCGGGGTGGCGAACAGCCTGCCCTGTTTGTGCGCGGCCCAGCCCAGATTGGTCTCGAGGATCTGGCCGAGGTTCATGCGCGAAGGCACGCCCAGGGGATTGAGCACGATGTCGACCGGCGTGCCGTCCGGCATGTAGGGCATGTCCTCGATCGGTACGATCTTGGAGACCACGCCTTTGTTGCCGTGACGGCCGGCCATCTTGTCGCCGACCATCAGCTTGCGCTTTTTGGACACATAGACTTTGGCGAGCTGCACGATGCCGGGCGGCAATTCGTCACCGACCACGAGTTTGAACTTGCGCAGTTCGTATTCATCCTCGATGCTCACCATCTTGCGATTAAAGTACATGTTGAGTTTTTTCAACATGCGATTGGCCTCGCGGCTTTCGGTGAGATCGGCGGAGAAATCGATGTGGTCCCAATCCAGTTTAGCCAGCTGCGTTTCTTTGAGAACCGTTTTGGCCTTAACCAGGATCTTGCCGTTGTTCTTGTCGCGGATGCCGGTGCTGACATGCCCGTCCAGCAGCATCTGCAGTTTTTCATCGCGCTGGCGGCGCGCTTCGGTCTTGGCGTTGATCAGCCACTCCTCGAGCTCCTCCAACGCTTTCTTTTCGCGCCGTTTGACCCCCGCATCCTTCTTTTTGCGTGAGAACAGCTTGGTGTCGATCACCACGCCTTTGAGGCCCGGAGGCGCTTTTAGCGAAGCGTCCTTGACGTCGCCGGCCTTTTCGCCAAAGATGGCCTTGAGCAGTTTTTCTTCCGGCGTCGGATCGGTCTCGCCCTTGGGCGTCACCTTGCCGACCAGAATATCGCCGGAGACCACTTCGGCGCCGATGCGCACGATGCCGTTTTCGTCCAGGTCCTTGGTGGCCTCTTCGCTGACGTTGGGAATTTCGCGGGTCAGCTCTTCCTCGCCGCGCTTGGTGTCGCGCACCTGCAGCTCAAACTCTTCGATGTGCACGGAGGTGAAAATGTCGTCCTGCACCACGCGCTCCGAGATGACGATGGCGTCTTCAAAGTTATAGCCGCGCCAGGGCATAAAGGCCACCAGCACGTTGCGGCCCAGCGCCAGTTCGCCGCCGTCGGTGGCGGCGCCGTCCGCGATCACCTGTCCCCGTTTGATCTTGTCGCCCACATGGACGATGGGCTTTTGGTTGATGCAGGTGTCCTGATTGGTGCGCATGAACTTGGTCAGGCGATAGGTGACCAGGTTGTTGTTTTCAAAATCCAGCAGCCGTTCCATATTGCCGGCTTTGCTGTCCGATTTATCCTTGCGGATGACGATCTCGCGCGCATCCACGCGCTCGACCACGCCGTCCACTTTGGAGGTGATCACTGCGCGGGAATCGCGGGCGATCTTGTCCTCCATGCCGGTGCCCACCAGCGGCGCCTCGGGGTTCAACAGGGGAACCGCCTGGCGCTGCATGTTCGAGCCCATCAGGGCGCGGTTGGCGTCGTCATGTTCGAGAAAGGGAATCAAGGCCGCTGCCGCTGAGACGATCTGCGTCGGCGACACGTCCATATATTTGACCTCATCCGGCGGCACCACCGGAAACTCGCCGCGGACGCGGGATTTCACCCGCTCGTTGACGAAACGCCCGCGCTTGTCCAGCGGCTCATTGGCCTGGGCGACCAGCAGATCCTCCTCGTCGTCCGCCGCCAGGAACACGATCTCATCGCTGGCTTTGCCGTTCTCGACCATGCGGTAGGGGGTCTCGATAAAGCCAAAGTCGTTGATCTTGGCAAAGGTGGTCAGAGAAGAGATCAGACCGATGTTCGGGCCTTCCGGTGTTTCGATGGGGCACAGCCGGCCGTAATGGGTGTAATGCACGTCGCGCACCTCAAAGCCGGCGCGCTCGCGCGTCAGACCGCCGGGACCCAGGGCGGACAGACGTCGCTTGTGGGTCATCTCAGCCAGCGGATTGGTCTGATCCATGAACTGGGACAGCTGGCTGGTGCCGAAAAACGTGTTGATCACCGACAGCACGGTGCGGGCGTTGACCAGATCCTGCGGCGTTGGGTTTTCGCTCTCGCGCAGGTTCATGCGCTCCTTGATGGTGCGGGCCATTCTCGACAGGCCCACGCTCATCTGCGCGGCCAGCTGTTCGCCGACCGTACGCACACGCCGGTTGCCGAGGTGATCGATATCGTCGGCGACCTTGTGGTTTTTGCGCAGATCCAAAAGATACTTGATGATGCCGATGATATCTTCCTTGGTCAACGCGGTCATGGTCGGATCCACTTCGATGCCCAGCTTTTTGTTCAGCCGGTGTCGGCCCACGTCGCCGAGGTCATACCGTTTCGGATTGAAGAACAGTCTTTCGATCAGCTGACGGGCGGTTTCCAGATCCGGCGCTTCGCCCGAACGCAGATGCTGATAGATGGTTTCCAGCGCCTCTTCCTGAGAGCGCGTGCTGTCCTTGATCAGCGTATTGGTGATGATCTCCTGTCCGAGGATCTTGTCGGACTTGACCAAATCGATGGAGCGAATCTTGAGCTCCTGCAGCCGTTTGAGCTTTTCGTCCGTGATTTCCTGATAACGATCAAGGATCACTTCGCCGGTCTCTTTGTCGATAATGTCATCGACCACGCGGGAGCCGATGATCTCGCTGCCGGCGGTGCGCAGATCGGCCTTTTGCGTCAGCTCAAACGTATCAAGGATGTCGCGATCCGTGGCAAAACCGACCGCGCGCAATAGGGTGGTGACGAGGAATTTCTTCCGCCGGTCGATATAGACGATCATGAGATCGTTGATATCGGTGGTGAACTCGACCCAGGATCCCCGCAGGGGGATGATGCGTGCGGAATACAGTTTGGTGCCGTTGGGATGAGAGACCTCATCGAAAAACACGCCGGGCGAACGATGCAGCTGGCTGACGATGATGCGTTCCGCGCCGTTGATGATAAACGTTCCCCGCTCGGTCATAAACGGCAGGTTGCCGAGATAGACCATCTGTTCGATGGAGTTAGCCAGCGGATCGTTGGGATTGAATTCGTCCTTGATCGACAGACGCAACTTGGCCTTGAGCGCGACCGAAAAGGTGGTGCCGCGCTCCTGACACTCTTCCACCGTGTACTTGGGCGGATCGATATGATACTCGATAAACGTGAGCTCAAAGTTCTCGCGGCTGTCAACGATGGGAAATACGCTTTTAAAAACGGCCTGAAGCCCCTGATCCTTGCGCTCTTCAGGGGGGACGTCAAATTGCATAAAGTCCCGGAAGGATTTGAGCTGAATATCGAGCAGATCGGGGAGTTCGGCCGCGGAAGAGATTTTCGAAAAACTGATGCGCTCTTTGATTTGACCACCCGTCAAAGGAAGCACTCCTTACCTTAATAGGGTTAGCGGTTGATAAAAACCGAGCTGCGAAGAGCTCGGTTTATTATCACTTCTACTTGAGTTCGACCTCAGCGCCGGCTTCGGTCAATTTGGCCTTGATATCATTGGCCTCGTCTTTCGAAACGCCCTCTTTGACTTTATTGGGGGCCCCATCGACCAGATCTTTGGCCTCTTTCAGGCCCAGGTTGGTGATGGTGCGAATCACTTTGATCACGTTGATCTTGTTGGCGCCGGCGCTCTTGAGCACCACGTCAAACTCGGTTTGTTCTTCGGCCGCAGGAGCGGCGGCTGCGGCAGCCGGCCCGCCGGCTGCAACCGCGACCGGAGCGGCGGCGGTTACACCAAAACGATTTTCCAGAGCCTTCACCAGTTGGGACAACTGTAGAACACTCATCTCCTCGATGCTCTTTATGATTTCTTGGACTTTGGCATCGTTCACTTCGACAGCAGTGTTTTCGGGCATTTCGACCTCCCGTTAGAATGACGATAGAGTTGATTTATGCTACATTTTCTTTTTTGTCTTTGATCGCGGAAATCGTGTACGCCAGCTTGGACATCAGCTGCTGCAACCCGCCGATGAACCCGGAGATCGGCGCCGCCATGGCGGAGACCACCTGTCCAAGGAGCACGTCGCGCGGCGGGATGTGGCGAATGGATTCAGCCGCCTCTTTATCGAGCAGTTGACCTTCCAGATACGCGGCGCGGATGGCCGGTTTCTCTTTGTCTTTTTTAAAGTCAAAGATCACGCGCACCGGCGCCGTCGGATCGTCCAGCGCGATGGCCAGACCGGTCGGACCGTTGAGATACGGGGTCAGCTTGTCATATCCAAACTTTTTCGCAGAGATGCGGGCCAGCGTATTCTTCACAACGATGTACTTGACATGGTTCTTACGAAACTCTTTGCGGAGACGGGTGACCTCCTCCACGGTGAGCCCGGAGAAATCGGTGATGAAGACGCTGTGCGCCTTGCTCAACGACTCATCGATCTCTTCCAGTTTCTTGGCTTTTAATTCAGTCGGCATGGAACGTATTCCTCAGGTCAATATCGTTAACGATTAAACCGCTTCCGCAATGGCGCCCTTGTCCAGGCGGATACCCGGGCCCATGGTGCTGGAAAGGGTGACGCTCTTGATGTAAACGCCCTTGGCCGTGGTGGGTTTCAGGCGGTTGATCATCTCCATGAAGGTCTGGATGTTTTCTTTCAACTGCTCCGGCGCGAACGACTTTTTGCCGACCGCCACGTTGATGATGCCATACTTGTCCACGCGGAAAGAGATCTTGCCGGCCTTGGCCTCTTTGACCGCCTGGCCGACTTCCTGGGTCACGGTGCCGGTTTTGGGATTGGGCATCAATCCGCGGGTGCCGAGAATCTTTCCCAGTTTGCCGACCTGTCCCATGATGTCCGGAGTGGCGATGACCACGTCAAAATCCAACCATCCGCCCTGAATCTTGGCGATAAGATCGTCGGAGCCCACGTAATCCGCGCCCGCATCCTGCGCCTCTTTCTCCTTGGCGCCCTTGGTGAGCACCAGCACGCGCACTTTTTTGCCCGTGCCGTGCGGCAGAATGACCGTGCCGCGGACCATCTGATCCGCTTTGCGCGGATCGACACCCAGACGCACGCTCACCTCCACAGACTCATCGAACTTGGCGGTGGCCACCTCTTTGAGCTTTTGCACGGCATCCACCAGCGGATAATTGATGCGGCGGTCTACCTTTTTAAAACCTTCCAGATAACGTTTACTGTGTTTCATTAGTGCTCCAAACTCCTACATGTCCTGGCAGTAATTATTCCACCGTAATCCCCATGCTCCGTGCGGTGCCCTCCACCATGCTGATGGCGGTTTCCAAGGAGGCCGCGTTTAAATCCGGCATCTTGAGTTCGGCGATCTGTTTCACCTGCTCTTTGGTGACTTTGCCTACCTTGTTGCGGTTCGGTTCGCCGGAGCCTTTTTCCAGGCCCGCCGCCTTGACCAGCAGAATCGAGGCCGGCGGCGTTTTGGTGATAAAGGTGAACGAACGGTCCGCATACACGGTGATGATGACCGGAATAATCAAGCCCTGCTTATCCTGCGTTTTCGCGTTGAAGGACTTGCAAAATTCCATGATGTTGACGCCATGTTGACCAAGAGCCGGTCCCACCGGCGGAGAGGGATTGGCAGCGCCTGCAGGGATCTGCAGCTTGACGGTACCTACGACTTTTTTTGCCATAAAGACACCCTACTGTTCTAATTCGATCTGTAAAAAGTCCAATTCGACCGGCGTGGACCGGCCGAAAATACTTACCAACACTTTGACCTTGCTCTTTTCCTCGTTAACCTCTTCGACAAAACCGGTGAAATCGGTGAACGGCCCGTCCACCACTTTGATGGGATCGCCCACATGAAACGGCACCACCGACCGGTCCTTGCGTCCTTCGGATTTGCCGAGAATGCGCTCCACCTCATCCTGTTTGAGCGGCGCCGGTTCGCCCTTGTTGCCGACAAAGTTGGTCACCCCCGGGGCGTTGAGAACCAGATGGCGCGTCTCCTTGTCGACCAGCATGTGCACCAGCATATAGCCGGGGAACATGATCTTGGTACGGACCTTGCGCTTCCCCTCCTTCATCTCGGTGATCTCTTCCGTCGGCACGAGAATCTTGTCGATCTTGGCGTCCAGCCCTCCATGCTTGATCTCGTTCTCCAGATAGGCCTTGATCTTGTTCTCATGGCCGGAGAGCACATGGATCGTATACCATTTAAGTTCCTGTGGCTCCACTCAAATCCTCAACCTGGGATTAACATTCAATGCAACGGGCGCAAAGCGGAGCGGCCGTACAAGGTCCCGCCGTCCCGGCCTGTGATGATTACGCGACACCGACCTAATACAGAAAGCTCAGCAACCGCGCCAGCAGATGATCGACCACAAAAATAAAAAGGGCGAAGAACAGCGATACCGCGATGACGATGATCGTCTGCCCCTTGAGCTGGTCCTTTGACGGCCAACTGACCTTGGCCATCTCCTGTTTAACATCCTGCACGAAATTAGCGATTTTCCGCAGCATAGAAATCCTGTATTGAACGTTGACCGGACTGCACGCCGGTTTCGGGACTCATCCCGTCGAAAAAATGGCAGGTCTGGAGGGACTCGAACCCCCAACCGCCGGATTTGGAGTCCGGTGCTCTGCCAAATTGAGCTACAGACCTAACCCGCTTTTGGACGTTGCGCACGGAGCTTGAACCGCACCCCGATGCGCTAGGATGACGCTTAGCGGCTCTCTTTGTGAACCGTTCGTTTATCGCACCACTTGCAGAATTTTTTAAACTCGACTCTGGCCGTGTGCTTTTTCTTATTTTTATCCATGGTATAGTTCCGGCGTTTGCACTCGGAACATTCCAGGGTGATCATTTCTCTCATTATCCGCCTGCTTCAAGAATGGGGTTATTTTATAATCTTGGTCACCACGCCGGCGCCCACGGTCCGGCCGCCCTCGCG
>DAIQOA010000192.1:0-8216 GCA_036788095.1 bacterium
GGACAACATCAGGAACGATAGGGTCTCCACGGTCAGATAGCGCGCCAGCTGATCCGGCAGCTCATAGAGAAACAGCACGCCCGGCTCGAACCATCGGGCAGGAAATCTTTGCAGGATCATCCTTCTCAGCAGCGGTCCGGCGATCGCGGCCAGGGCCACCAGGCTGAAAGCCCAGGTCAGGTACGAGCGCTTGACAAACAGATGTTCTCCCGTTCGTCGGCTGAAGGTCAGGATGGTCTGTCGCACCTGTTGCACGTTGGTCTGCAGAACGAGCACGGCATCGGCGTTTTGCGGAAATGAAGCCTTCACCGCTGTGCGGGGGGCCGTTGGCCTGAACACGGGATCAGGGAGAAACCAGAGTACGGCGCAGACCAGCAGCAGCGGCCAGAGCGCATAGCGGGCTGCGGAAAAACCTCGGCGGAACAGGTACAGCAAAGCGGACAGCAGCACCGCCGGCAGCAGCACAGGCGCCAGAGCGGGAAAGTGCCGGTCAGCGATCATGAGCAGAAACGCAAAGGCGATGAACAGGCCGAGTTGCACAGCCAGCTTGCCGCGATTGGATTTGTCCAGGTTTATCTCAAAGGGCATGTGAATATCGGCTATAAAAGGATGTTGGCTTGGTTCAACCGCGCGGTCAGGGCGTGAAACTCGATTCTGGAATCGAGCCATTCTTGATAAACCTCCTGCTGCAGCGCAGTCAAGAGTTTGAGCGCCAATGCCGGTTCTTTTTTCTGCAGCATGAGAAAATCCTGCCGCACCAGAGCGAGCAGGATGCAGGGCTCCAGGGTCAGGGCGGTTTCTGGGTGCCGGCTTTCTTCCGGCCATAGCGCCGCTCGCCCCAAGGAACGCCCTGCGGGCACAACGGCCAGCCGGTGCATTTTACCATCCTCCCCGCACCGCTGCAGAGAAAGGGAGCCGCTTTTAAGCAGGTAAAAGCTGACCGCCTGCGCGTCCTGTTGATAGACGGTCTGGTGGCCGGCCAGGTCCAGGGAATGGAGCAGGCGGCTCAACCGGGTGAATTCACTGTCGGTGAAACGGCGAAAGAGGGCAAAGGCCTCCTTGTCATCGGCATAGGGATGGGTGGATAGGGCGGTCACTCCCACGGTCTCCTTTTCTGATTGACAAAATATAGGCAACAGCAACCAGAGTGTCAAGATGAAAAGCTGAACACACAGTGAAACAAAGCGGTCAAAGCGCGTTTTTTATTGATTTTGTCCTGTTTTCCTTGTACTTTACATTTAAATCTGCCGGTGAGGACGAGCCGCACAATAGCGGGGTGAGCAAAGCAATGAGTCAAGATTGTCCTTTGGTTTAAAGGATCGGCAAGTGGGATGAAGAGGTTTCATTTTAAATGGATTGGGGTTGCCGCCTGGTCGGTGTGCATGGCCTGGTCTGCTGTGTCTGGGCAGGATGAGGTGAGCAGCAGAAAAAAAGAGCTGGCCGCTCTGCGACAGCAAGGCGCTGCCTATGAAAAGGAACTGAAAAAGCAGAGCCGGGATGAAGCCGTTGAATTAAAGTATCTTACTAATTTGAACAAAGAGATCGATTTGACCCGCACCTATGTCACCGCGTTGAACCGCGATCTGCGTCGTCTGGAGCAACAGGTGGGCCGCCGCGGCCAGGAGATTGACGGTTTGGATGCGGAGCGTGAGCGATTGCGCGAGGTGGTGAAAAAGCGGGTGGTTCAATTTTACAAGCACAGGCGGGCGAAAGAGATAGAATGGCTGCTGAGCATCCAGTCTTGGGACCAGCTCAAGGCGTGGATGAAATATGAGAAATTGATCGCTGACAATGATCGCCGCAATCTGCAGGCGCTGCAGGACCGCGGTCAGGCGTTGCAGCGTGAGCAGAATTTTGTCCGTATCGAGATGCAGGAGAAGGAGCGCAGCCTGCAGGAAAAGCGGGGTGAAGAGGCGCGCTTGCAGAGCAGCCTGCAAAAACGACAGACGTTGTTGAGCAATCTGCAGAAGAATAAAAAGCTGGTGCAGGCCCGGTTGGCGGAGATCAAGGCGTCGGAGAAGGAGATCGGCAACCTGATCGCGCAGGCGGAAAAAGCGCGCAAAGCGCAGGCGAAGAAAAAAAGCAGACAGCAGGGGGACGGGCCGGCGCAGGTGGTTGCATCCGGTCACCGGTTTTCCGAATTAAAGGGCCGGATGAGTTGGCCCACTACCGGCACCATCGTCAGCCATTTCGGCCGTGAGCGCCACCCGGCGCTGAACACGGTGACGGAAAACCTCGGCATCGAGATCAAGGCGCAACTGGGCAATCCCGTGATCACTGTGGACGACGGCGTGGTGCAGACCATCACCTGGCAGCGCAGCCGCGGCAATATCATCATTATCAGTCATGACAATGGATTTTATACGGTATACACCCATCTCCAGGACATCCGCGTGGCCGAGTCTCAAACCGTGAAACGCGGTCAGACCATCGGCACCGTGGGCGATACCGGTTCTCTGATCGGGCCGGTGCTGCACTTTCAAATCTGGAAAAATACCACCAATCTCAACCCCGAGGAGTGGCTGGGGTGAGCTTTGACCGCGTCATCGGCCAGGAGCGGCCGAAAAGCATTCTGCAGCGGGCCCTGGCAAGCCGCCATCTTCACCACGCCTATTTTTTTACCGGTCCGGACGGCGCAGGCAAAGAGGCGTTGGCCATAGAGTTCGCCAAAGCGCTGTACTGCAGCAGTGTGGGAGTCAAACCCTGCGATCAGTGCAGCCTCTGCCGTCGTGTCGGCCAGTTCAATCATCCGGATTTCCTGTTTCTCATGCCCATGCCCAAAAACACGGCCGTGGAGGAAGAGCGGGAGATTCTGGACAGCCTGGTGGAGCAGCCCTATTCGAGAAAAAAGCCGTGGCCGAATCCAGCCATCAGCATCGACCGTATCCGTGAACTGCGGCGGATCAGTATGCTCAAACCATTGGAGCTGTACCGGGTGGTCGTCATCGCCGAAGCGGACAAGATGACGGATGAGGCGGCCAATTCGCTGCTCAAGATTCTGGAAGAACCGCCGCCGAATATGTATATGATTCTGACCAGCAGCCGGCCCTTGACTCTGCCGGCCACTATTTTTTCCCGCTGCCAGGAGATCAGATTCAGTCAGCTTACCGATGACCAGGTTGCGACGGCGCTGGTGCAGACCAAGGGGATCGAGCCCGGCGCCGCCCGGCTCATCGCCCGCATCGTGCAGGGCGATTTCGGCCGGGCTTTGGAGTGGCTGGAGGAGGACCTGGAGGAGCGGCGCGAGAGCGTGGTCGAGCTGTTGCGCGTCTGTCTGCGCGATCCGCTCGCCCAGATCGAGTATGTTGAAGAGCTGCAATCCCGCTACGACAAACGGCTGCTCAAGGATTTGCTCGGCTTGATCCTGATCTGGTTCCGCGATGTGCAGGTGTTGCACCACGGCCATTCGCACGGACTGGATGTGCAGGAGGTTCTGGTCAACGCCGATCGGATGGAGACGCTGGAAAAATTCTCCCGCGCGTTCGAAGAAATCGGATTTGACGACATCTTTGCCGAAGTGGAGCGATCCATCGAATGGATCGACCGCAATGTACAGAGTTCCTTAATTTTCATCGTGCTGCTCATCCGCCTGCAAAGGCATCTTGTTCTTAAAGGTTGAATATGCTGATTGAAATTCTATTTAAAGGCGAGCGCCGCGACATTTACAAGAATCCGCAGCAGTTCCCGTTCAAGATCGGCGATTATGCCATCGTGGAGGCGGAAAAGGGCGAGGACCTGGGCGTCGTCAATCAATTGGGCTCTATGCTGGAGCGCAAAAAGGTGGAAGGCGAACTGCGCAACATCATTCGCAAGCCCACGCTCAAGGATCTGGACTATTACCGTTCCAACCGCAAACGCGAAAAGGACGCCTACCGGCTCTGCCGGAGTAAGATTGTCGATCATGGCCTGGACATGAAGCTGGTGGATGTCGAGTACCAGTTCGACGGCAACAAGATCACTTTTTATTTTACCGCTGAGAAACGGGTCGATTTCCGCGAACTGGTGAAGGACCTGGCGACCATCTACAAAGTGCGCATCGAACTGCGGCAGATCGGAGTTCGCGATGAGGCCAAACGCATCGGCGGGTACGGAAGCTGCGGCCGTAATCTGTGCTGTTCCACTTTTTTAAAAGAGTTTGAACCGATTACCACGCAGTGCGCCAAGGAGCAGAATCTGCCGTTAAACCCGCAAAAATTGTCCGGTTTGTGCGGCCGTCTGCTCTGCTGTCTGATGTACGAGCGTGATTTTTACCGGCAGCAGATGGAAAAGCTGCCTGCTGTGGGCGAGAGATACAAAACCCCCGCCGGCATCGGCGTGGTGACCAATGTGGACGTGTTCAGCGAAAAGGTGACGCTCTCGTACACGCCGGAAAAACAGGAATGCCTGCCCTATCAAGAACTGTCGCAATACGAGCCGATCACCAACCCGGAGTCTAAAGAATAGGCGCTGAAGGTTCACATGGAGCCGCTGTCAAAAGACATCATTCAACGCGCCATTGAAGGCGATGAGCGCGCCTGCGCCGAGATTGTGCAGCGCTACCGGCCGCAGATTCTTATACTGATCCTGCGCATGGTGCACGGCCGGGAGGAGGCGGAGGATCTCACCCAGGAGACCTTTATCAAAGCGTTCCATGCCCTGCCCTCGTTTAATGCGGAATACGCCTTTTCTACGTGGCTGTACAAGATCGCGGTCAACAATTGCATCGATTTCTTCCGCAAGAAAAAATTAAAGACCACTTCGATCGACGCTCCGCTCGCCGGCGGCGACGGCGAGCTGGCGCGTGAATTTCCCGATGAGCAGAGCCAGCGGCCGGATGCCGGGTTGATCGAACAGGAGAACAAAAACTATATACAGGCCGCCATCGACAGCCTGCCCGTCAAATACCGCGAAGCGATCGTGCTTCGTCATGTGCAGGACCTGGCCTATGAAGAGATATCGGTCAGGCTGAAGGTGCCGATCGGAACCGTCAAGGTGCGGATTTTTCGCGCCCGGGAAATGCTGAAAAAGAAACTGCGGGATCAACGCCGTTTTTATTAACAATCCCGTCCGTCCACGGACGGCCTCTGTCAGCCATCGATAAGGAAAATCTCATGAACAAGGTATCTCTGTCCTCCGCACTCACCCTGCCGATCCGGGCTAAAGTCCAGCGCTGCATCGATCTGCTGGAGCCCTATCTCACCGGCCAGCTGCTGCCTTTTTGGCTGGACCATTCCATTGACCATGAGTATGGGGGATTTCTCAGCTATTTCGATCGGAACGGCAAACCGACGGGCAAAACCAACAAGACGCTGATTTGTCAGCTGCGCATGATCTACTCCATGTCCCATGCCCACCGCGCCGGGTTGGGCGGCGGCCGTTGTCTGGCTGCAGCGCAACAGGGCGTAGAGTTCGCCCGCGAGCACTTTTGGGATCCAGAGTTCGGCGGCTGGTACTGGATCACGGACCGGACGGGACATATCGTCAACGACGGCAAGATTATGTACGGCCAGAGCTTCGGCGTGTACGCCCTGGCTGAGTACGGCCTGGCCTCGGGCGATCCGGTGGGAAAAGAGTATGCCGAAAAGTCTTTTGATGCGATCCAGCGCAGCAGCGCAGACTGTCATCTCGGCGGTTACTGGGAGATGTTTTGCCGGGATTGGTCGTTAAAGCCCGGCGGCGAATTCGGCGGGGACCGCAAAACCCTGGATGTGCACATGCATCTCATGGAAGCGTTCACCACCCTGTACGAACTGACCGGCACTCCGTCGCATCGACGCAAGCTGGAGCAGATCATCGCCCTGTTGGTCAATAAAATGCTCCATCCGCAATTCGGCACCGGCATGGCCCAGTTCGACGGCGCCTTTCAGCCGCTGCCGGCTATTTTGTTTCGCGATGTCTGGGGCTCGGACCGCGCGGTGGATGAACCGGCCCGTCCCATCAACAACACCAACTATGGCCACAACATCGAGTTCTGCTGGCTGCTCAAGCTGGCGCTCGAGGTGCTGCAGAGCGACCTGTCGCCGTATCTGCCGGTTATCCGCAGAATGGTGGATCAAGCCCATGCGTACGGCGTAGATTGGCAATACGGCGGCATTTTCGTCGAAGGCCCTAATGATGGACCGGCCACGCAGATGCTGAAAGAGTTCTGGCAGCAGGCTGAAGCCTTGACCGGATTTCTCGACGCGGTTCTTCTGTTCGATGAACAAAAGCACTGGGATGCGTTCGAAAAGATTTTTGATTTTGTCTGGGATAAAAACATCAACCATGAGGTGGGGGAGTGGTATGCTCTGCTGGAGCGGGACGGCCGCGTCAAATGGGACTATCTCGGTCATGAATGGAAGATCAGCTATCATACGGTGCGGGCGGTGATCGAGACGCTAAAACGGCTGAAGCTCATCCGGGAACGTTCGAGTTCCTGATCCCCGGTTATTCCGCGCCCGCCGGCTCCAACAGCTTGCGGGCGCCCTTTTTTTCATCCTCCGCGCGATCGCGCACCTCTTCGTCCGGCGTCAGCTCGAGCACCCGGCGTGCATGGGCATGGGCTGCCGGCAGACGGCCCAAAGCCTGTTCGCATTGGGCCAACTTCCAATGCAGGACAATTTCGTTATAGTGGTTGTTGGGCTCTGCGGTTTTTACCGACGTCAACAGGATTTCATAGACCCCTCTGGCCTCCGCATAGTCATGCCGGCGAAAGAGCGATTCCGCCAAAGGCCAGAGGAAGAAACGGCTGTCCGGAAACTGCATCAATCCCTTGCGGCACAGCGCCGCGGCCTCAGAATAGTTTTTCTCCTCGATCATCATCCAACAATAGCTGGAGAGCGCAGCCCAGCGCGACAGCTGCGCGCACGAGCAGGCCTGCCGGACCTGCTGCATGCCTTGTTTGCGTTTGTCCGGCACCAGCGGCAGCCAGGCCACGGCTTTGCTGCGCCAGTAGAGATAATTGCCCACCCCCAGCAGCGGGTCGCAAAAACTGCTGTCCTCCTTGAGCAACTGGTTCATGATTTTTACCGAGCGCACCACCTGGGAGATCGCCGGCAGATACTTTTTGTCTCTGGCTAATTGGTAGCCCTTGTAGGAAAGGGCGGCGCCGAGATAAAAACGGCGCCAGCGGTCCTGGCTGTTTTTTTCCGCCAGATGGATGGCGGAATCGATATGGGAGTAGAACGCCGACGACCAGCGTTTGGATTCCAGATCCAACATCATGGATTGGTACACCGTGGCGGTGAAAAACGGCGCCGCCGGATGGTTGGGAAAAGAATCCGCCACGCTGGAGAACAGCTCCAGGGCCTCGGCGTAGCGGTGACGGATGCTCAACTCCAGACCACGTTGCAAGGTTGTGGAATCGGGTTGTGAAAAGAGAAGGCAAGGGAGAAGGAGCAGGGCCAGAGTGCGCATGCAGAGGATCGATTCTAGTCCAACAGAAATCCGGCGGGATCGACCGGTTGGCCGTTTTCCAGCACCTCATAGTGGAGATGCGGTCCCACCAGCGGTCCGCCATCGTCGATGACGCCGAGCACGGTGAACCGCGACACCCTTTGGCCGGGCCTGACTTTAATGGCCTTTAAATGCGCGTACCGGGTCTGCCGACCATCGCCGTGATCCAACAGCACATAATGGCCGTACTCACTGGTGCGGCCAAAGTGATGGCCCAATTCCTTGACCACTCCGTCCGCTGTGGCGTGTACGGTTGTGCCCTGCAGCGCGGAGAAATCGATCCCCTCATGGTATTTGAGTTGGTCGATGGTGGGATCCATGCTCCAGCCAAAAGGTTCGCTGATTCTTCCCCCCCGCAGCGGATGCACCGATGGGGTTTGTCTAAGCCGCTGCAATTTGGCGAGCTGGGTTTCCGTCAATTGGGCGCGCTGAGTCCGGGCGGCGTCCAGGCGGCGGTCGAGCTCATCGATCCGGCTTTTCTCCATCGCGGCGTTTTTCTGATCCACCAGCACCGCCGCGTCACCGAATCCCAAGTTCGCCAAACGGCTGGAAAAGCCGTCGGCCGGCTTTTGCGCCGCTGGAGCGTCCACAAAGGGGTTGAGCGTGCTGTCCTGCTTTTCGATGCGTTGAATGATGCCCTCGATGGCGTTCATACGCGTGTGCATGTCGCCGATGACATTCGACAGCTTTTGGTGGGCACGCGCCAGCGACAGGACTTCCCAATTCTGCGATAGGTGGTTGAAAAATCCCAGCACAAAGGAGACCAGCAACAGCAGAACGCTCATGCAGGCCACCACCAGAGT
>DAIQOA010000193.1:0-8182 GCA_036788095.1 bacterium
GAACCCGGGCGACGTCGGCGACCGATTCGCGCACGCCCAGGCCGATCTCCTGCGGGCCCAGATAGACCGCATGTCCGCCCAGTTGATACATGCCGACCTCAAAGGAGACGCGGGTGCGGTTGGACGGCTTTTGAAAGATCATCGCCAGGGTCTGTCCCTGCAGAATCGGATGAGCGGAACCGGAGCGGGTCTGTTGTTTTAATTTCTGTGCCGTCTCCAGGACCTCCCAGATCTCCTCCCGGCTGAAATCGGTCTCGGATAAAAAATCACGCTTCATTTGAATCTCCCAAGATGGATGAAGAACAGATTTCCGCGCACGCTGGTGCGGATAAAAGGCGGACGTTCGTCCGGTGCGAGGCCGGCCCGTTCAGCGGCGTAAGAGTGGCGCACCGTCCGTCTCCTTCGCCCATCGGTCCGGGTTCACCGGGCGTTCGCGAGCATTATAATACGTATCGGCTCAGATCCTCGTCCGCAATGACCTCGTGCAGAGTTTCCTGGACCATCTTTTTATCCACATGCACTTCCCGAATGTTTTTATCCGGGATTTTAAACAGCACGTCTTCCAGCAGGATGCTCATGATCGTATGCAGGCGGCGGGCGCCGATGTTCTCGCTGCGCGCATTCACCTCGGTGGCGGTTTTAGCGATCTCTCTGATCGCGCTGGCGGAAAAATTTATTTTAACCCCCTCGCTCGCCAGAATGGCGGTGTACTGGCGGATCAGGGCGTTTTTCGGTTCGGTTAAAATTCTTTCAAAATCGTTGGTGGTCAGCGCCTGCAGTTCGACGCGAATGGGAAACCGGCCCTGTAGTTCCGGGATCAGATCCGATGGTTTGGACATGTGAAAGGCGCCGGAGGCGATAAAAAGCACATGATCGGAACGGACCATGCCGTATTTGGTGATGACATTGGTGCCCTCGATCACCGGCAGCAGATCGCGTTGAACGCCCTCGCGCGAGACATCGGGTCCGCCGCCGTTGTTCTCTCCCGAGATTTTATCGATCTCGTCGAGAAAAACGATGCCGGTCTCTTCGACGCGATAAATCGCCTCGCGCACCACTTCGTCCATATCGATGAGCTTTTGCGTCTCTTCCTGGGCGAGCCACATCCATGCCTCGGAGATGGTCATCTTGCGCTTTTTGGTTTTCTTCGGCATCATCGGCCCGAACAGCTCCTGAATGCTGAGCCCCATCTCCTCGATGCCCACGGGGGAGATGATCTGCATCAACGGCGGCAGCTCGCTGGGCACCTCCATCTCGATCAGCCGTCCGTCGAGTTTGCCCTCATGCAGCTGCTGGCGCAGTTTTTCCCGGCTTTGCCGGCGTTTTTCCTCCTGCGCCTTTCGCTCCGGCGCAGAGGCCGCGGCGGGCGGTTCGACGGGCGGCAGCAGCAGGTCCAACAGCCGCTCGTCGGCGAGTTCATGCGCCTTTTCCTGCACCTGTTCCATCCGATCCGCACGGACCATGTTGACCGACAGGTCCACCAGATCCCGAATGATGGATTCCACATCGCGGCCGACATAGCCCACTTCGGTGAATTTGCTGGCCTCCACCTTGATGAACGGCGCGTTAGCCAATTTAGCCAAACGGCGAGCCAACTCGGTCTTGCCCACGCCGGTGGGGCCGATGAGGATGATGTTGTTCGGCATGATCTCTTCCCGCAACTCCTCAGCAACTTTTTGCCTGCGCCAGCGATTGCGCAGCGCGATGGCCACGGCGCGTTTGGCATCCTCCTGACCGATAATGTATTTATCCAGTTCCGCGACGATTTCGCGCGGTTTCAGTTCGTTGTCCTTCATTCGAGCGTCTCTATCGTCAATTTGGAATTCGTAAAAATGCACAGGCCGGCGGCGATCTCCATGGCCTCCTTGACCAGGGTCAAGGCGTCGAGCTTGGAATGCTTCATCAACGCACGCGCGGCCGCCAGGGCGTAGGGGCCGCCGCTGCCGATGGCAATGGCGTTGTCATCGGGTTCGATCAGATCGCCGGTGCCGGTGATCAGATAGATTTTGTCTTTATCCAGCACCACCAACTGGGCGTCCAGTCGGCGCAGGAAGCGGTCGTTGCGCCAATCCTTCGCCATCTCGATCACCGCGCGCGCCAGATTGCCGCGAAATTCATCCAGCTTGTTCTCGAACCGGTCGAACAATGTGAACGCGTCCGAAGCCCCGCCGGCAAAGCCGGCCAGCACCTGGTCGTGATACAGCTTGCGCACTTTGCGGGCCTTGTTTTTAAGAACCGTGTCGCCGTAGGTCACCTGGCCGTCGCCGGCCAGCACCACCTTGCCCTGATGACGCAGCCCGAGGATGGTCGTGCTGTGTATGGGGGGAAAAGAAGACATGATTAGATTTTCCTCCGCAACCGGGAGACCGGAATCATCATCTGTTCGCGATATTTCGCCACGGTGCGCCGGGCCACATTATAGCCCTTGGCCTTCAACAGGGCGGCGATTTTCTGATCGTTGAACGGTTTTTTATCCGGCTCGGTCGCAATGATTTCCTTGATCAGATTTTTAATCATTTTGTTGGAGACATCGTCTCCTTCATCGCTCTTGATTTTTTCGCTGAAGAAATATTTCAGTTCGAACACGCCCCATTCCGTCTGCACGTATTTGCCGTTGGTCACCCGGCTGACGGTGGAGATGTCCATGCCGATCTCATCGGCGATATCCTTGAGGATCATCGGTTTGATGTGTTCGGAACCGAATTCGAAAAATTCGCGCTGCTTCTCGATGATGGTTTGCATCACGCGCAGAATGGTGGCGCGCCGCTGATGAATCGAGTTGATCAGCCAGCGGGCGGATTCCAGACGGCTCTTGATGTACTCACGCGTCTCCTTGCTGGTCTTTTTCCGGTCGAGCATCATCTTGCGATACTCGTTGTTGATGCGCAGCTGCGGAATGTTCCAGTCATGCATGTAGACTTTGAACTCGCCGTTCTCGTTGCGCACCTCCAGGTCGGGGATCACATAATTGTCGACAAAGGCGGCATACCCTTCGCCCGGCTTGGGGTTCAGCTTGGTGATGTGCGCGATGAGCGCCTTGATGGTCTCCAGATCCAGCTCCATCAATTTGGCGATCTTTTCAAACCGTTTGTTTTTAAAATCCTCAAAATGATCGCGCAGGATTGTCACCGCCTCCGGATGGATCGGCTTTTCCTCCAGCGCCTGAATGAGCAGACATTCCTGCAGATTGCGGGCGCCGATGCCCACCGGATCCAACCGCTGAATCACGGCCAGCACGCTCTCCACTTTTTCCGATTCTACCTGCAGGTTTTCCGCAATGGTGTCCACGTCCATGCTCAGATAACCGACGCTGTTGATGTTCCAGATGATATATTCTCCGATGGAGATGTCCCCGGCCTCCAGTTCCGTCATGTGCAACTGGCTCAGCAGATGATCGGTGAGACTCTCCTGATACACCTCCGGGCGTTCATAGGTGTCCACCGTTTTTTCTCTGGGAATGCGCGGTTCAAAGCTCTCCTGATCGTTGAGGATCTCCTCCCAATCGATCTCCTCCTCCGCCGTCTTGTCCGCGTTCTCCTCGCCCTCCACCGCCTCCACCGGCTCCTGGACGTCCTCCTGCTCCTGAATCAACTCCTCGTCCGTGTCCAGCTCCAGCAACGGATTGGTCTCCAACTCCATGCGGATGCGTTGTTCCAGACTCTGCACCGGCAATTGCAGCAACGACGACAACAGCACCTGTTGCGGCGATTGGGTGAGATGCATGGAAAGTTTTTGTGAAATATGGACCATGAGCCTTCCTACGCTAGCGTTGCAGTTTAAATTGCTCTCCGAAATACAGTTTGCGCGCCTCTTCATCAGAGGCGAGAAATTCCGCGGAACCGGATTTGAGCACCTTGCCGTCGAACAACAGATAGGCGCGATCGGTGATTCTCAGAGTTTCGTGGACGTTGTGATCCGTGATGAGAACGCCGATGCCCCGCTTTTTAAGATCCACACCGATGCGTTGAATGTCCTCCACGGCGATCGGATCGATGCCGGCAAACGGCTCATCCAGCAGCATGAATTTGGGATCCGTGACCAGCGCGCGACAGATCTCCACCCGGCGCCGCTCGCCGCCGGACAGCGTGTAGGCTTTGTTCTTGGCCAGCCGCGCCACGCCCAGTTCCTCCAGCAAGCCATGGGCCCGCTCCCGGCGGGAGGCCCTGCTGCCCGGCAGGGTCTGCAGAATGGCCAGGATGTTTTCCTCCACAGTTAACTGACGAAAGACCGAGGCCTCCTGCGGCAGATAGCCGATCCCCCAGCGCGCACGGCGATACATGGGGTCATGGGTCAGTTCCTGATCGTTAAGGTGGATGTCGCCGCCATCGGGCTTGATCAACCCGACGATCATATAAAACGTGGTGGTCTTGCCGGCCCCGTTGGGGCCGAGAAGGCCGACCGTTTCCCCCTGCTCTATTTCCAGGCTGACGTCGTCCACCACCCGGCGCTTGCCGTAGATCTTTTTCAGACCCCGGCACCAGAGCCGGGCTGTCTCGTTCGATGGCATGGGATTATTCATTATTCGTCTTCACTCGTAAGGCACGGGCTTGCTCAAGCTTTTCCTGCAGCTCGGATCGCAGCGCTGCGGCCTGCTCCGGCGGATAAAAGACGCCGCTGGAACTGCCCGGGGCGCTGACGATCTTGACTCGCTCCAAAGCGCCGTCTTTAAAAAAGAGATGGATCTCGTCTCCCAGCGCCTTGTTCATGCCTTTGGCGGTGGTGTCCTCATAGACATGGTAATAGCTGGTGGCCTGGCCGCGGACCACCACTTGAGAGATCTCATCGTCCTCGAACGCGATCTCCATGCGCTCGCCGGTGATCAGATCGTATCGTTCGCTCGGGCTCTGCGTCGTATCGACCCGCGAAAGAACCGCCGTCTGCTTGAGCAGATAAAGCCCGACGACCCGTTCCTTTTGCAGCAGAATTTCCATCTCCCGGCCGCGCATCACGTCTTGGCCGCGCTCGGCCCAGGGATGATCGATCAATTGCAGCTTTTGCGACGCCCGCACATACGTCAACCGGCCGCAGTAGGCGTCGATCGAATCCCGGCGAATATGCACCTGACCGGCCAGCTGATAGCGCCGTCCGTCGTCAAACATCTCCATCGTATCCGCGGTGACGGTCATCAACACCGCTCCCAGCGAATCCATTTCGGTCAAAACCGGCCGGCCGAGAACCCGCGCATATCCTTCAGCACGACGGTATTCCGCCCGCTCGCCCCGCAGGCGCACACGGTGATGTTTTTCCTCGATTGCAACCCGTCCGGCCGCAGTGGCCTGATCCAATCGTTCGCAGTAAAGCAGCGTATCGGCGGTCAGCGTTCGGCTGGTGTCCTGTAGCTGCGGCTCCAGATAAGCGCGATAATCGCGGGTAGTCTCATCATACCAAACCCGGCCGGCGGTCAACCGGCGGGGAGGATCCAGCAACAGCACTTTGCCGGTCAGCTCCACCTGCGCCCGTTCCACATACTGCAGGGCGCGATCGCAATGGATCTCTGCGCTGTCTTGACGGAAAAAAACATCTCCGCTCAATGCGCGCACGTTTTCGCCGTTTTCCATCCAGCCGGACAGCAGCGACGCGTTGATCAGGCGCAGCCGTTCCTGACCATAGCCGGGCGCCGCAACCAGCCACAGCGCGGCGAGCAGAGAACAGAGCCCACTCCGCCTCACGGTTGCTGCGCCCTCTGGCTGTCGGCTGACGCCGGTTTTTGAAAGCGATCCAGAGACAGATCCACCCGTCGATGCGCCAGACCGTGCAGATTGCGGATATGATAATTGCGCAAACGGGAGTCAGACTCAAAACCGCTGCCGAACAGGGTGTCCCCCGTCAGAGTGACGAACCGGACCTCCACATCGGAACGGATTTTTTCCGTCTCTTGTTCATAGCGCAGCTCTTCGGTCCACAAGGTCAAGGTATCGGAAACCACCATGACGCGACCGGAGGCGGAGATATCGTTGCTGGCTTCCCGCAGTTCGCCGCGGTCTGCCGTAAGCACGGAGCGGGCACGGCCGTGCTCATCGAAAAACTCTACCCGCACTCCTTCATCGAAGAGCGCCAGCCGGCTCTCGTTGAACCGCGCCATATGGCCGTAATGCACGATCGCTTCCACCCTGCCGTTGATGGTGGAGGTGACCATGGATTTCCACCCCTCCTGATCCGGGTATTTCTGCACCGGCTGCTGCTCCGCTTTAACCGGTTCCTGCCGCCGGCAGAAGATCGACAGCAGCAGGATCAGCGGCAACAAAAGCATCGCGCTTCTGCGCATGCAAACCCAAAGGTTCAAATCGACTGCTCCTCGGAACGGCCGCTGTCCTCGCACCGGAATGACGTCGACACGGTCCTCATACCCCGTTGGCGGCCTGGGGCTTTTTTTTCCAACGTTCGTGCATCCACACCCACTGCTCCGGATGGCGCCGTATCATGCCTTCTATCACATCCGAACACTGTTGAACCGGCGCCGTCCAATCCGTGGACACCCCGTCACCATCCGCCCATTTAATCGCAGGGAAAAAGTCTATCTGATAGGTGTCGTCCGGCAGCAGGTGAATGAAACTGGGGATGACGGCAGCGCCGAACTTTTTTGCTAGAACAGCGGGGCCGATTGCGGTATGAGCAGGCCGATGAAAAAAGTCAACGAACACGCCCTCCACCTGAGTATCCTGATCGATCAGCAGCCCGAGACACTGGTTTTGATGCAGAGCTCGCACGATTTCCCGCGTGGCTTTGCCGCGGGCGATATTGGTATAGCCGGCCTGTTCGCGCCCGGCTACGATCATCCGGTCGAGACGAGGATCGTAAGCGGAGCGGCCCACCACCTTGAGCGGATACCCGTTGCGACTGATCCAGGAGGCCAAGAGTTCCCAATTGCCGAAATGGGCGGTCAAAATAATGGCGCCGCGGCCCGCGGCCAGAGCGGCGGACAAATGCTCTTCGCCCTGCACGCGCACCAGCTGCGCCAACTGCTCCGCTGACAGCACAGGAACACGAATGGCATCAGCCACGGCCGCGCCGAAATGCCGAAACACGGAGCGGGCCAGCGCCGTGATCTCCTCCGGGCGTTTCTCTTGGCCAAAAGCCCAGGTCAGATGGCGTACGGTCTTTTCCCGCTCTTTGCGGGCCAGATGAAACACCCAGACACCCAATCGCCGCATCACCGACAAGGCCGCGGAACGCGGCAACAGCCGCAAGACTTTGACGAAAAAAAGTGCCACCAGATAGATCGAATCATTCTTGATGCGTTTGCGCAACGGTTTCACACTCACACCTCTTGAGCCCCGATCCAAACGCAGCGTCTAGAACATTGCTCCACCGCCGTTTTCCGACCGGCCCAGTTTGCAGCGCAACGCGGCAGCGACGAATTCACGGAACAGAGGACTGGCCGACAAAGCACGCGATTTCAGCTCAGGGTGATACTGCACGCCGACAAACCAGGGATGATCCGGCAGCTCGATCACCTCCACCAGATTGTTCTCCGGATTAATGCCGACGATCTTGAATCCCTGCGCCTGCAACGGCTGCAGATAGGCGTTGTTCACCTCATAGCGATGGCGGTGGCGCTCGGATATCTCGGTCTTCTTGTACGCTTTGAAAGCCAGGCTGTTTTTCTGCAGCTGGCACCGATAAGCGCCCAGCCGCATGGTCCCGCCCTTTTGTACGACCGACACCTGAGTTTCCATCAAATCGATCACCGGATGCGGCGTCGCCGGATTGAACTCGGTGCTGTTGGCCTCTTGCAAACCGCAGCAGTTGCGGCTGAATTCAATGACCGCACACTGCAGCCCCAGGCAGATGCCGAAAAAGGGTACCCCCTGTTCGCGGGCAAAACGGATAGCGGCAATTTTTCCCTCTATACCCCGCTCGCCAAAGCCGCCGGGGATGAGCAGGCCGTTGACATCCTGCATGAACGTCTCAGCGCCCTTTTTCTCAATCTCCTCAGAGTCCAACCATTTCAGCTCCACTTTGGCGTCGTTCTCGACGCCGGCATGGACAAAGGCCTCGATGATGCTCTTGTAGGAATCGTGCAGATCGGTATACTTGCCGCAGACGGCGATGCGGCAAAACGCGGTCGGGTTCTTGATCCGGCGGACAAACTGACGCCAGCGGGACAGATCCGGCTCCCGCGGTTCCAGGCCCAGGCGGTTCACCACCCGCTGACCGACCCCGGCTTCCTCAAATAAAAGAG
>DAIQOA010000194.1:0-8125 GCA_036788095.1 bacterium
GGTCATGGGTTGTGAGGTCAACGGACCTGGAGAGGCCCGGCACGCGGATATCGGAGTCGCTTGCGGTAAAAATGCAGCGGTCCTTTTTCGCCATGGTAAAATTGTGCGTAAGATTAAAGCGGACGAAATCGCTGATGAACTAGTCCATGAAGCCCTGCATCTACACGATAATCCGCAAAAGGCCGGCGAATGATGTACGACTGCGTGGGAATGGGCATCACGGTGTTGGACGAACTGGTTGTGTTGGATACCTATCCCCAGCCCAATAGCAAGGGCCGTGCCAAGGCCATCATTCGGCAGGGGGGAGGACCGGTGCCCACAGCCCTGGCAACATTGGCCCGGTTGGGTAAAAAATGTGCCCTGGTAACGGCTCTGGGCCTGGACTCCCATGGCCGTTTTTTATGCCAGGAACTGGAACAATTCGGTGTTGTAACCAGTTATGTAAACAATTTACCGTCTGTTGACACGCCCAGAGCGATCATCCTGGTCGATCAAAGCAAAGGGGAACGTACCGTGCTGTTGGCTCAGGATTCGGCCTGCACCCTCGAGCAGCGCTTTAAGGCGGGCCAGTTCCCCGACCAATGTCGCATCCTTCACCTGGATGGACATTATCCTGACGCGCAAATCAGGGCGTCTGAGAGAGTGCATGCTCAAGGCGGTTTGGTATCTCTGGACATCGGCAGCAACCGGCCAGTGCCGCATGCTCTTTTGCAGCATGTCGACATTCTGGTTGTCAGCGAATCTTATCAACAGGATGGGATCATCGCAGGCGATCCGGTAAAAAGCCTGGAAAACCTTGCAAAGCAAAATTTCAAATTAATAGGCATAACCTTTGGTGTCAAGGGCAGTTATCTTTATTTCAATCACAAAATACATTATGAGCCGGCATTCAAAGTGACAACCGTAGACAGCACCGGCGCTGGAGATGTTTATCATGGAGCTCTGCTTTACGGATTTATGCAGGGATTTTCCGTAGAGCATATGGCGAGATTCGCTGCCGCTGCTGCGGCGAGGAAATGTGGACAAGTAGGGGGCAAGGCCGGCATTCCTGATCTGCGGCAAATCCGGCAATTTCTTCTGGAACATAACTCGAACGCTGATTTTCTATCATGATCTATACAAGGAGCCTGGTATGAGGATGAAACGCATGGCCATGATGGCCATTTTGCTGTTAACTTTGATCTGTGCGCTGCAAGCTCAAAAGGACCAAGGGAAAAAATATATTAAAAACGATCAGGCCATGATTGCCAACGCACCCAGAGACGGTCAGACTATCGGTGTGCTTGGCAAAGGCACGGAGTTGGTGGTCTTGGAAGAAACTCCGACCATGGCCAAGGTCCAGGTGACCGCCTGGGTCATCAAGTCAGAGATCACGCCGCTGCGACCGTTGCGTGCGCTGCACCTGGCGGTTAAGACCAGAACCGAGGCCGACTCTATTTTGGCTGTGCTTAAAGCAGGAGGGGATTTCGTCCAGCTGGCACAGAACAAATCCATTCTTGCCAATGCTGTCAAAGGCGGGGATCTCGGTTATTTTAACACCGGCGATTTCGATCCCAAGATTGAGGCCGTCATTTCCAGCCTGGAGATCAATCAGCTCAGCGGCATTATCGAGACTTCGTTCGGCTACAATATTTTTAAACGAATCCAGTGAGCGCCTGATCCGGGCGCATCGCCATGGCTGGACGTACTCTGCTCGCCATACCTGCGTACAACGAGGCCGATCATCTGCCCCTGGTGCTGGCAGGCGTTCTGCAGGTTATGGACGCACGGCACGTCCTGGTTATTGACGACGGGTCTACGGATGGAACAGTGGAAGCGATTGAACATTTGGGTTTGGCCACGCTGCGTCATCCGCGAAATGTGGGCAAGGGTGTATCTCTCCGTAAGGCCTTACGTTATTCCATAGAGAAAGAATATGATTGGCTGCTGTGCATGGATGGAGACGGCCAGCACGACCCTGGGGACGTTCCGCGTTTTCTCCAACTCATCGCCCGGGATCAAGCCGATGTGCTCCTCGGGGAGCGCATGCATCAGGCGGGCCGCATGCCTCTGCAGAGGCAATGGAGCAACCGGCTCTCCTCGCTGATCCTGTCGCTGCTGATCAACAACGGCCGGCGTCTGACCGACACCCAGTGCGGTTTTAGAGCGCTTCGCCTCTCATCGCTGCAACCGGCCTGGTTTCGCGAAAAAGGCTTCCAGTTTGAATCCGAAGTACTGCTGGTGCTGGGGCGCAGGGGCTGCCGGATTCAGCAAGTCCCTATTCAAACCCGATATGCCCAGGAGAAAAGCCACATCACCCCCTTGGCCGATACCCTGCGTTTTCTCAGGCTGATTTTTAAAAGCCTTTGGTAGGAGGGTATGCAATTTTTTTCTTGTTTTGATTCATTGAAATGTGTACATTATTCACTCAATCGGGGCGTAGCGCAGTCCGGCTTAGCGCGCCTGCTTCGGGAGCAGGAGGCCGGTGGTTCGAATCCACTCGCCCCGACTCGCAGTCTGAAAGGCTGACGGAGAATCTCTGTCAGCCTTTTTTCATTTCAACACTCCTCGGCTCCGGCGTTAGCGTCCGTTAGCGAACGCCGAGGTGTGGGCCCGTCCACGGCAGTCGAGCAGCAAATGACTTCCGGCGCTGCTGGAGCGAAGGATAGACAGCGTCATAGGATCAACGCAGTCGATGCTGTTGCTTTTTAGCAATTCTTTTTGTACATTCTAGTTTACAGCCAAAGCACGATTAATGTAGGATGGATCTATGGCCCCAGAGTACGATTCGAGCGGGATTGAAAAGAAATGGCAACAGCGCTGGGAAGCGAGCAAGCTGTACAAGACCGATCTGGACAAAACCGATAAAAAGCTGTATTGTCTGGTGATGTTCATCTACCCGTCCGGAGACCGGATGCATATCGGCCACTGGTATAATTATGCACCCACGGACAGCTGGGCGCGTTTCAAGCGGATGCAGGGTTATCATGTGTTCGAACCCATCGGTTATGATGCCTTCGGGTTGCCGGCGGAAAATTATGCGATTAAAAAAGGCGTTCATCCGGCGATCAGCACCAACCAAAATATTCGGCTGATCCGCGAACAGCTCAAAGCCATGGGCGCCATGTATGATTGGGATTGTGAGATCAATACCAGCGATCCGAGTTATTACAAATGGACGCAATGGCTCTTTCTGCAATTATATAGAAAGGGGTTGGCCTACCGTAAAAAGGCCTCGGCCAACTGGTGCCCGGGCTGCAAAACCGTGCTGGCGAACGAGCAGGTGATCGATGGCCAGTGCGAACGTTGCGATTCAGAGGTGCTGACCAGGGATCTGGAACAGTGGTTTTTCAAGATCACCGATTATGCGGAACGGCTGCTGGAAGGACATCAGCGCATTCACTGGCCGGAAAAGACCCTCGCCATGCAGAGGAACTGGATCGGCAAGAGCGTGGGCGCACGCATCCAATTCCTGGTGCGGGGCAGGAAGGAGGTCATCGAGGTGTTCACCACCCGTCCGGACACCCTCTGGGGCGTCACCTATATGGTGCTGGCGCCGGAGCATCCTATGGTCGCTTCGTTGACAACACCAGAGTGCCAAAAGGCGGTGGACGACTATGTGATTCAGGCGCGCAAGCAGAAAGAGATCGATCGCATGTCCACTGAGAAAGAAAAGACCGGCGTCTTTCTCGGCAGCTATTGCATCAATCCGGTCAATCAGGAGGCCGTGCCCATCTGGATAGCGGACTATGTGCTGGTGACCTATGGCACCGGTGCGGTGATGGCCGTCCCGGCGCACGATCAGCGCGACTTTGAATTTGCCGTCAAATATCAGCTGCCGATCCGTGAGGTGATTTCCCCGGTTGGATCGCCGGCCGCTCAGCCACTGGAGCAGGCCTTTGAGGCGCCGGGGATCATGATCAATTCCGGTCCCTTTACCGGCACACCCTCCGGTGAGGGCTTGGCGCGAGTCATCGATTATCTGCAGGAGAATAAGTGGGGCGGAAAAAAGATCAATTACAAGCTGCGCGATTGGCTGATCTCCCGTCAACGCTACTGGGGCGCTCCGATCCCGATCCTGTATTGCGAAAAGTGCGGCGAAGTGCCGGTGCCTGAAGCCGACCTGCCGGTGCTGTTGCCGGAGGACGTGCAGTTCAGCGGCAAAGGCGAATCGCCGCTCTCCACCTCCGCCACTTTTATGCAGGCCGTATGCCCGCAATGCGGTGGACCAGCCCGACGGGAGATCGACACCATGGATACTTTTGTCTGTTCCTCCTGGTACTTTCTCCGCTATCCCAATTCAGCCCTGCAGGACCGCGCTTTTGATGCCAAACGGGTTGCCGATTGGTTGCCGGTGGATCAATACGTGGGCGGAGCGGAGCATGCCGTCATGCATCTGCTCTATGCACGGTTCTTTACCAAGGCGCTCTACGATCTGGGGCTGATCAACTTTGACGAGCCGTTCAGCCGACTGGTTCATCAAGGCATCATCACCGCCAAGGGCGCCAAGATGAGCAAATCCAAAGGCAATGTGGTCAACCCGGACCAGTTCGTGCAAGAGTTCGGCAGCGACACTTTTCGCCTGTACATGATGTTCATGGGATCCTATGAGGAGGGGGGCGATTGGTCTGATGAGGGCATCATCGGCATTCACCGCTTTCTTAAAAGAGTCTGGCGCGTGGTTTGGACCTGTATCGAAAACCGGCCGCAGGGGAATGAAAATGAAAGGTTCCTCAAGGTTATCCAGCAGATGCACTATGCCATCAAGCAGGTCACGCAGGATCTGGAACGCTTTCATTTCAACACCGCGGTCAGCCGCATCATGGAATTAGTGAATGAAATTTCATTATACCTGCAGGATGTGCCGGTCCAGGAGCAGAATCGTGAACTCTTGCACACCGTCATTCCCACCTTGGTGCAGCTGTTAGCGCCGTTTGCACCGCATTTCAGCGAAGAACTCTGGGAGGTCATCGGCCGGCCGTACAGTGTTTTCAACGCCGCGTGGCCGGTTCACGACGAGGCCAGGCTGGTGCAGAGCACGATTCAATTGGGCGTGCAGATCAACGGCAAAATTCGCGGCCAGGTCGAAGTGCCGGCTGAGATGGCGGACCAGCAGGTCATTGCCGAGGCGCTAAAAGACGCAAAGATTAAATCCTATGTTGAGGGAAAAACCATCGTCAAATCGTTTGTGGTGCCGAAAAAGCTGGTGAGCCTGGTGGTCAAATAGATCGGAAGCGTTTGCGAGCATTCAAGCCCGGGCAGTGTTGGTCCGGGCTTTTTTATGGTAATAGAGGCAAGCATTTATTATCCAGCGGCCTATAGGGGCTATTAGAGATGTTATGCTTGAAAAAGGAGGGTTTGCCGCATTAAACTTGACATAACTAATATTATGCAGAAGTGGCCTTCGTTGCCGGGTCACACTCAAGGTATCTGCAACTCCTGTTTGGCTCTTTCCTTTAACGGCGATTCTGTCTTGACCCACAGAATCTCCTCCAACTGCTGCCGCGCGGTATCGCCCTGTCCCAATGCCTTCAACGACAGCGCATAATGAAATCGCGCATTAATGTTGCTGGGATTGAGTTTGATGGCTTCCTGGAGGAATTTAACCGCTTCCTGATGTTTGCCCTCTAACGTGTGGCTCTTGCCTAGCAGCGTCAGCGTTACACTGTCGTCTTTACCCAGATCAATGGCCTTTTGTGCCGCCTCAGCCGTTTCCGCCGGCATCTGCGAAGCATCATAAATGATCGCCGCCTGCTTGAACAACGCCGGCTTGTTCGGCGCTATGGCAATGGCCCGGCGGATTGAGTCCGCAGCTTCCTTGATCCGGCCGGTGCGCAATTGACAGGACGCCAGCGACGCCCAAACATCGGACTCTGCCGGCTTGATGCCGAGATATTTCTTGTAAGCCATGATGGCCGCGTCGTAGTCGCCCTTGATAAACAATTGAAAACCCTCAGCATACAACTCCTCAATGTTCTCGTCGTTCATCTCGATCGCTGCGGACACATTGCGGCTTTCAGCGCTGTGCTGCTCTGCAGGCGTAAACGCACGCAAGGATTTTCGCGCAATCTCGCCCAGATTACCGCTGGGATCCAACTTGATCACTGCTTTAAAGCATCTGGAGGCATTGTCCGCATCGTTCTGCGCCAAATAAACTTTGCCCAGGCCCAGATAAGCTCGCGGCTCTTTGGGCGACAGCGAGATCACACGCTCAAACATACGTATGGCCTCTGGATAGTTCTTCTCTATGCTGTGAACAGCGGCCAAATTGACCAGAGCTAAAATATTGCTGTTCTGCAGTAGCAACCCTTCACGTAAAAAATGAATGGATTGCTGGAACTGGCGTATTTTAGAATAGATGCTCCCCAGAACGAAATAAGCGCGGACATAGACCGGACAGACGCGCAGCGTGTCCAGGCACAGCTCCAATCCCTGGTTCAGATTCTTCATCTCCAGGTTCACCAGCGCCAGATTATAATAATAGTCCGGTTCGTCCGGGTTTATCTCGAGGGATTTTCGCCAGAGCACAATGGCTTTATCGTAAGCCCTGGCGCGGGCTAATGCCAAAGCCTCTTTGTTGAGGCTTTCCGCCTCTGCGTTGGGCCGTTGCTGATACCAGGTCAGTACGATCTTTTGTCCTTCCGCTTCTTTAACGTCGATGCGAAAGGCCTGTCCACGATACTTTTCTTTTAGCAGTTGAAATAGTTCGGCGAGATTTTGCCCAGTCTTGAAGTTAACTTGAGGATAGCTTTTAGCCAATTCGGCGGTATCGAAGGTTACAGTGTAGGTCTTTAATGACTCTGAAGCTGTCATACTGTCCAACATCAGTTGCGTAAAGGTGACTATTTCAGGGCTTTAAAGAATTTGGTACGCCAGAGGGGAGTCGAACCCATAACCTTTGGCTCCGGAGGCCAACGCTCTGTCCAGTTGAGCTACTGGCGCATTGTGATTCATGAAACCGCTGCGGACTGCTTTCGGGCCGCCTGCAGCGTATTTTTCAGCAGCATGGCGATGGTCATCGGCCCAACGCCGCCGGGGACCGGTGAAATGGCCGATGCTTTTTTCTCGACAGCGGCAAAATCAACGTCGCCGACCAGTCGATACCCCTTGGGATGAGATGGATCGGCAACCCGGTTTACGCCGACATCGATGACTACGCATCCCTCCTGCACCATCTCAGCCGTGACTGTGCAGGCTCTGCCCGAAGCGACGATGAGAATCTCCGCCTGACGGGTATGGTAGCCGAGATCCCGGGTAGCGGTATGACACAAAGTAACGGTGGCGTTGGCGCCCGGCTTTTTTTGCGACAACATGACCGCAAGCGGCATTCCGACAATACCGCTGCGCCCGACAATAACCACATGTTTGCCCGCGGTGTCGATCCTTTCACGGATCAGCATCTCCTGAATGCCCGCGGGCGTGCAGGGTGCGTAACACTCCTCACCGGCCGCCAGTTTGCCGCGATTCACAGGGTGAAAGCCGTCGACGTCCTTTTCCGGTGAGATGGCTTGGATCACCCGTGAGGACGAAAGCGAACCGGGCAACGGAAGTTGCACCAGGATGCCATGCACGGATGAATCAGCATTCAAATCCGCGATCAGCCGCAGCAATTCGCGCTCGGAAAAATCACTTGCATGTAGCAGCGTGCGCGAGACGATGCCGAACTGCTCACAGGCCTTTTGTTTTCGTCCGACATAAACCTGCGATGCAGGATCTTCACCCACCAGCACCACCGCCAGGCAGGGGTGCACGCCCTGCGTCCGCAGAGAACCAACCTGTTCCTCGATCTCCTGATGAATCTGTTGAGCGAGGCGATTGCCGTCGATGATCTTTGCCATGTTCGCTTTCCTGCTTGCATGCCTAAGCACCGGTGCTGCACGGGACCGGCGTGCCGGGTTAGGGAAGATTCACCCGGTTGATCTTGATCGCTCTGCCGCTGGCGTCGTCGATCTGCAGCAGCACGCCGTTGAGACGGTTGTTGCTGGTAGCCGGACGGTATTTTTCAGGAATCTGGCGGATAAACCGTTTGAGCGCCACCTGGGTGTCCATGCCGATTACCGAATCAAAAGGACCGGTCATTCCGGCATCAGTGATATAGGCGGTTCCCAGAGGTAGAATGCGCTCATCGGCGGTCTGCACATGAGTA
>DAIQOA010000195.1:0-8124 GCA_036788095.1 bacterium
TCACGTGCTGATGGGTTCTGACGCCCCGGAGTCCATGGGCTTCACTGTCCAGGGGGGCAATAATGTGCACATCAATCTGCAGCTCGACACGCGAGCGGAAACCAAGCGGCTTTTCGAGGCGTTGTCCAGCGGCGGCGAGGTCACCATGGAGCTGCAGGATATGTTCTGGGGCGATTATTTCGGCAGCTGCGCCGATCGTTTCGGCATTCAGTGGATGTTTGCCTGCAGCGAGAAAGAATGAATTTTTATCATCGCGAGGGAAGCAATGGATATAGAGTCCATCACCGTTATGGTGGTCGTCGAAGCGCCGGTGGAACGCGTGTGGCGGGCGTTCACGACCGCGGAAGAGATCGTCCAATGGAACCAGGCCAGTGAAGACTGGCATACGCCCAGGGCTGAAAACGATCTCACCCCCGGCGGCCGCTTTCGCTACCGCATGGAGAGCAGAGACGGCAGCAGCGGATTCGATTTTTCCGGCGCCTATGATTCCGTGGAGATCAACGAGCGAATCGAATACACCATGGAAGACGGCCGAAAAGTCAGCGTCCGTTTCTTTCCTGTAAAAGACGTCACGTTGGTGGTTGAAACCTTTGATGCTGAGCGAATTCATTCTCTCGATCAGCAACGGGACGGCTGGCAGGCCATATTGGATCATTTTAAAAAGTATGTCGAAACTTTGCCGGCTGGTTCAGACAGTAACAGGATGATCCGTGCCATCACGCCCTGCCTGTGGTTCGATCATGGAGCGGAGGAAGCGGCTGAATTTTACGTCTCTGTTTTTCCCCATTCGCGAATCGAAATGATCAGCCATTATACCAAAGAGGGATTTGAAATTCACGGGCAGAAAGAGGGCGCGGTGATGACCGTGGAGTTTCGCTTGAACGGACAACCTTTCACCGCTCTAAACGGCGGACCGGTCTTTACATTCAACGAAGCGGTCTCTTTCCAGGTTTTCTGCGATACGCAGGAAGAAATAGACTTTTATTGGTTTCGGTTGAGCCAGGGCGGGGAAGAGGGACCCTGCGGATGGCTCAAAGACCGTTACGGCGTGTCCTGGCAGATCGTGCCGTCCATTCTAGCGGAGCTGATGAGCGATCCGGCGCGGGCCGGCCGGGTGACCAAAGCTTTTATGCAAATGAAAAAAATGGATATCGAAATCCTGAAACAGGCCTGAGCGCGAATGCGGCGAATCCTGTCAAATTCCGTTTAGTTTTTTTACAGGTTGAATTCCAAAAGGTTGTAATGTAATAGAGCTAGCGATCCCGGGCGGCCGTTCCCTTCAAGTCGAACATCTAGCGTTGTGCTATAACGGTTGGAACTGATGCAAACGTTTGCCCCGGCAACGTCCGGAACGATGCGCTATGATGATGCAGAATATTCTCTCCGGCGGGCAAAGCTGGACCTGATGGGGCTGGCAATGCATCGGAAGAGACATAAAAGAGACGGATATGGCCTCGGCCTTAGCGCCCGGTAGGGCGCGGATGAACCATGATTTCAAATTCTCCCACGGCCGGCGGCCTCGTGCGATTCTTATTCAGTGCGCTTAGCTGCAGCATCAGGATGTTTTTTCCATTCCGCATGGATTCTTTATCAAGCGGAATTTGGGCGATCAGCGCTGACCGGCCCTTGACAATCCCGCTGAAGCGCTGCCAGCGGACGGAGCTTATACTGCCCAGATCGCAGTCATTGAGCCGGACGTGCAGCTGGTCTCCGGCCAACGCGTCGACCACGGCCAGCCGCAGAACCAGCGCAGCGGAATCCGCAACGCCGCTGAGCTGGAACGGCAGATCGACCCAGTCGCCGGATTTGCGCAACGGCAGACGCTGGAAAGCGGTCCCGATATCAAAGCAATCTAATTCGCTGGGCTGGTACAAAAGCTGCCGGCTATGGAGGAAATGCATCGTCGATTCGCAGCGGGTTTCCGGCGCCAGCCATTCGCGCAAAAAGGGATAATCGGCGCCGAATTGGTCCTCATAATAATTATAGAACATCATGCCGTGGATGTTCTGGGCGAAAAAGTTTTGTGCGATCGCCCTAATCTTGGCGCTGTCCAGGACATGGTTTTCGCCGAGCAGAGAGGGCTCGCCGAATTCAAATACCTGATAGGGAGAAACATTTCCGGGTGTGTGCGGCACCAGCCGGCAGGGAGTGTCTTTGGTCCACTGCACCCATTGATCCAGGGGAATATTCCAATCCGCATAATACCACTCGCCGGGACAGACCAGATCAATCACCCCCTCGCGGATCCATCGATCCACCTGCAATCCCTGCTGCAGGCAGAAATTCGCATCCCAGGGCACGATCACAGACAGCAGACGTGAGCGGCCGCCCTGGTCCAGCAATGCGCGTATGCGGCGTACATAATCGGTCAAATAGTGCGCATTTTCCTGCCGGGGCTCGGAGAGAAACGGTGCGGTCCGGCCGAAATCCAGCTGAATGCCGTCCACCGCATAGCGATCAACGATCTCCTGAATGAAGGAAAAGCGATAGTCGCGCACGCCCTCGATGGCAAAGTCCATCTGCCGTAAAGCGCCGACGGATTTCCAGTCGCGGCTGCCGGTGTCGCGGCGCAGCGACCACCGGACATGTTCCCGCTCCCAGGGTGTCCACTGCTCCAGGGCGCCGTGGTGATCGTTCATGCGAATATTCGCCAAAACCGTTATCCCTTCCTTGTGAAGAGACTCGGTCATTTTCTGCAAGGGATCGATGCCTTGAGCGAACAGGGCGTCAAAGGGGGAGCCGCTCCGGAAATGTCCCACAGCGCTGTGATAGTTGCACAATCCGTTCGCACTGGCGTCCAGAGCCACGATATCGGCACGGCTGGAGGTCATGATGCGGGCAATGTTGTGCAATTGGCTCAGCGTGCTGCATCGACGTACACTGCCGAAATCGCTGGTGATCATCAGCAGATAGCGTGTATCGACCGGTCGCGAGCGCATTTTCTCCTCAACAGGAGTGGGCGATGGCTTTCCGCAGGCCAAAGGCAGACAGAGCAGGAAATACAAAAGGGATGAGGACATTTTCATCAAATTATATTTTCCATTGCGCTATAAAGAACGGCGGAACAAAAGAGGGGGAATGGGATTGAGGCCGGCGCTTGGCTGCGATCAGGTTGAGCGGCGCCAGGCCGATCTGCAGGCGGTCCCATGCGGCGGCCTGCTGATTGCGCTTTTTGGAAAAGGCGTTATACAGCAGAACATGTCCGGCCAGGCTTCCCAGCGCGGTGGTGGACAGGTAGGTCACTTCATCATAGCTGTCCTGAGTATCGAGCAGATAGGTGAGGCCGCCTGCTAGCAATCCGCCGGCGAGATGGCCGCAGCTGATCAGCACGCCTTCGCTGAAGGTGAAATTCTGTTTGGCCAGCAAGCGATTGCCCACGCCGATGCCCAGGGCTGCGCCGAGCACGGCGCCGGTGGTGTAGGATTTTTCTTTCTTGCCGCTGATGGCCGCGGCCAGCGGCGTCAGACACTGCGCGCCGAGAAGGCCGCTCATGCGCAGCACATAGGCATCCCCGCGCGTATAGGATTCCCGGTGCGACAGCCACGTGCCCAGCCCTAATCCGCCCGCGGCCATGGCCAGCATGGTTGCGTGGGCCGCGGATTTTCTCGAATCGTACTTCCACAGGTCTGCCAGATGCGCTGTGGCTGCGCCCAGGCCGATGCCGAAATCCCCCATCACTCCGGCCGATTCCACGCTGCCGATGTCCCGTTGTGTTTTTCCAGCGATTAGAAATCCGCTGACCGAACCGGCGATGCTTCCCAGGAGCAACGGCCCCAGTCTGCTTTCGTCCGAGTCCGCTTTTGGTGCAAAAATATTTTTCACAAACATGCCGTAAAGAAGGCCCCGAGTGGATCCGTAGGAGGTTAGCATGCTCTGCGTTGTGCTGACCGGCCGGTTGCGGGTGAGATAAAAGGGCAAGCCAAAGCCGGCGGCGCCGACCAGCATATAGGCGGCCACGGTCTGGCGGTCCTGCTCGATGTTTAGCATGGATGGGACCGCCCAGCCGTAAAAGCCCAAACCCAGCAGGGTCTGATGAACGATGAGGCCGGTGCGGCCCGACTGGTCCATAGCCGTCGGCCGGGCGAGTCTGAAGAGTCGTTCACTCAGGTCCCGGCGAAACGCCCGCAGCTCCGAGGCGGTATGGCGGCTACGGTTTCTGGTCAGGACGTTGTTTTTCTGATAAGCGACTTCGAGAACGAACGTTGAGTCGTTGCTGTGAAACCATCTGGCGGAAAGAAAATTTTCCACCTCCGGAAACAGGCCGATGCGGTTCCTCAGTTCGGGAGAGAGCTCCAGCACCGTTCTGGAGGTGTCCATGGCCACCAGGGTTTCCACGTCGATCAGCTGCGCCTGAAGGCAGGCGGCGGCTATCAACAGCAGCACAAGGGCTCGCATCAGAGACTCGATAGTTCTTTCATATAAAAATTGGGATGCAGGATATCGTTGACTTTTTCCACTATGATCGGATTGGCCAGATTGAACGAGCCCTTGAGGCGGATATCTTTGCATGACGCACCGATGCGCGCTTCATAGCTGCCGGCTTCAGCCACCCAGGCGCTGATGCCGCTGTGAAAAGAAGCCAGGGCATGGGGATCCAGCGTAAAGGTGATCTGCTGAGACTCGCCGGGCCGCAGCAATTTGGTTTTAGCAAATCCTTTCAGCTCCTGAACCGGCTTTTCCATCTCTTGCCGAGGAGCGGCGAGGTAGAGCTGTACCACCTCTTTGCCTGCGGTTTTGCCGGAATTACGCACCGTCACGTTGACCTGCAGGGCCTTGTCGAAATTCGTGCTGCCAAGCTTTAGGTCCGAATAATCGAAAGTGGTGTAGGATAGGCCGAAGCCGAATTCAAAGGCGGCCGGCTTGGCAAAAGTGTCGAAATAGCGATAGCCGACATAGATGCCCTCTTCATAGAACGAATTGACCGGATTATCCGCCGGCACTCCGGGAAAGGACGCGGCGGAGGGCAGGTCTTCATACTTGATCGGGAATGTGTCGGGCAACTTGCCGGAGGGATTGACCTTGCCCTTGAGGATATCGGCCACCGCATGGCCGCCTTCCTGTCCGGGTTGCCAGGCCAACAGAATCGCGTCCGGATGATCGCTCCAGCTGCTGGTCTCGCACACGCCGCCCACATTCAGCACCACCACCACTTTTTTGCCCGCGTTGTGGTAGATCTCGCACACGCTTCGCACCAGTTCCTGTTCGAGGCTGGAAAAGGGCAGATAGCCGTTTTCATAGTTTTCGCCGGCGCTGCGGCCCAGCGTGATCACCGCCACATCCGCGCGGGCCACGGTGCTTGCGATGGTTTTTTTGTCGATGGCCATCTCGTCGCTAAAAGGGATCAGCCTTTTTTTGAAATGGGCCGGCGCCTTGCCGTCGGTGATGCCGTTGTCCGCCAGCATTTTGGGATTGTTGAAATAGGGCGGCACCAGGTTTTTCGCCATGATATCGGCGATGAATGCGGTGTAGGCTGATTCCAACTTGGGCAGCACGGCATAGCCGGCGGCCTTGAGTCCTTCGTTGACCGACACCGCATAAGCGTTGCCGCGGACACCGCCGCTTCCGGTTCCTGCTTCGATCAGATAGTAAGATATCTTGCCAAAGACCGCTACGGTTTTCGCCTTCTTTATCGGCAGGGTGTTGCCTTGGTTCTTGAGCAAAACCATGCCCTCAGCGGCTGCTTCGCGGGCGACCTGGGCGTGCGCGGCCAGATCGGGCTTGAATGAAGGCGTGAAGCCTTTGGCCCGGGGCGATCGCAGTTTCATCTCCAGGTTATAGGTGAGGTTTTTGTCCAGTGTGCTCTCGTCCAGGGTTTTGGCTTTGAGCGCGGCTTTGAGCTCATTGACCTCATCCAGGTTGCCGCCCATGAGCATGTTGTTGCCCGCGCGCACCTTGGCCAGTGCGCTGCCATAGCCGTCGAAATCGGTCATGAACACGCCCTGAAAGCCCCACTCCTGGCGCACGAGGTCCTGCAGCAGCTCGGGATTTTCCGCGGTGTAAAAACCGTTCAGGCGGTTGTAGGAGGTCATGATATAATCGGGTTTGCCCTCTTTGACCGCGATTTCGAATCCGCGCAGATAGATCTCGCGCAGGGCGCGTTGGCTGATCACGGCGTTATAGTTTCTGCGGTTGCTCTCCTGATTGTTGGCGAGAAAATGTTTCAGCGTAGCGCCGACGCCGTTGCTCTGCACGCCTTTGACCATGAACGCGGCCATTTTGCCGGATAGCAGCGGATCTTCGGAATAGTATTCGAAATTGCGTCCGCACTTGGGATTGCGATGAAGGTTCAGCGCGGGCATGAGGATCACGTCATAGTCATACTCCAGCACCTCGTTGCCGATGGCTTGGCCCACCTTTTCCGCCAGGTCCAGGTTCCAGGTCGCTGCCAGGCAGGTGGAGGTGGGAAAAGAGGTGGTGTAGGAAGGTTCTTTGGCGCCGGCCGGACGCGGATCGCGATTGACGCCTGAGGGGCCATCGGTCAGGGCTGAAGACCAGACGCCGAGTCTGGGGATCACCATTTTGGCGTTCTGGTTGGCGATAATGATGCCCGTGCCCTGCTCGATGGTTTTCATGTCGACGGCGGGCAAAAATTTTCCTTCCCCCACAGTGAGGCCGATCTTTTCCTCCGGGGTCATGGCCGCCAAAAGGTCCTTGATCGGGGCCTGTCCCAATCGCGGTTCGGCTTTTTTCTCGCTGCCTGACAACAGCCCGAAAGTGATCAGAAAAAACATCCCCAGCAGCAACGATTTTTTCATGGTTTCATCCGTTTCATTTAGTGACTATTGATTCGAGTGGGGAGAAGACGGCCTCGGTCGGTTGAGGTGCGCTCTGCCGGCCTGAAGGATCGCCGAATCCCTTTGTTCTGGTAAAATATTGATTGTAAGATCTAAAAGCAAGGGTAAAGTCTGTACCACGCGGTCATGCCGCGGGGATAATTTTCTTGCGTTTTGCCGGCGGATTGGCTATCATAATTATTAGTCTGCAGTCTTTCACTCTCACAAATTCCAGTCGATCAAATAATTTGAAGAAAGTGCCATTATGGAAAAATATCTCAATTGGACCTCTGAATTAACCATGACGATGCTGCGCTCCGGCATCCGCATCTTTATCATCGTCGTTCTCACCATATTAATCCTGCGGCTGATTCGGACGCTCTCCCGCAAGCTGACCGGCCTGGTGGAAAACAAGGAGCTGGACATCGAGGCCAGTAAACGGGCCGAGACGTTGGGCCTGGTGATCCGCCATACCCTGAACGTGTTGCTGGTGGCAGTGGCCTCGATCACGGTGCTGAGCGAACTGGGAATTCAGATCGGACCGATTCTGGCTGCCGCCGGCATCGTCGGTTTGGCTGTGGGCTTTGGCGCGCAGAGTCTGATCAAGGACATCATCAACGGTTTTTTTATCCTGGCTCAGGATCAGATCCGTGTGGGCGATGTGGTGCAGATCGCCAATAAAAGCGGCGAGGTCGAAAAGGTCAGCCTCAAATTGACCGTGCTGCGCGATGTGTCTGGCAACGTTCATTTTATACCCAATGGCGTTATCGATACGGTTACCAATATGACCAAGGATTTTTCCCGATATCTCTTTGAAGTCGGCATCACCTATTCGCAGGATGTGGACCGGGCGCTGGAGGTGATGAAAGAGGTGGATGCGTCGCTGCGCGAGGATGCCGAGTACGGGCGGGAGATCATCGAGCCGCTGGAGATACTAGGGTTGGACCGTTTCGCCGAGTCGTCGGTGATCATTCGCGCGCGCACCACGACGCGGCCGGGCAAGCAGTGGGGGGTAGCGCGCGAGTTCAACCGGCGGATGAAAGTCCGTTTTGACGAGAACGGCATCGAGTTTCCCTTTCCGACGCGGACGGTCTATCAGGTCAAAGGGGCTTGAGAGTTGTCCAAGGCCCCGGTTGTTTTCGCGTTTTTACGGAAGCCCAGACCCCGGTTGTTGCCGCGCTTTTTGCGGAAGCCCAGACCCCGGTTGTTGCCGCGCTTTTTGCGGCAACACCGGGTGTCGTTTTAGATCTAAGCCTGCGTTGCATTTAAAGCATTCAACACCCGGGGTCGCAAAGCCCGCGACACCCGGGGTTGAATGGCAACACCGGGTGTCGCTTTAGATCTAAGCCTG
>DAIQOA010000196.1:0-8042 GCA_036788095.1 bacterium
TCCCAGGTGACGCTGAGGGGCATGAATTTGATCTGCCAGCCCGCCTGATAGATGCGCATGCTCAGTTCCGAATCCTCGGTGATGGCGCGATCGTCCCAGCCGCCGACCGCTTCAATGACCGATTTTTTAATGATATAATTGGTGCCCGGCAGAATGGCCACGCGCGAAAGATGAAAGCGGCCCGCCTGCAGGATCCACTGGAAGGCGATGGTTTCAATGTTGATGAAACGGGTCAGCCAGGTATGCCGGCGGTTGACGCAGCGGAATTTGCCGATGACCGCCGCCAGCGATGGATCCGCCTGCAGGTGCAGGGCGAGATAATGCAGGGCTTTGCGCTCCGGCATGTTGTCCGCATCATAGATGGCGACGAGGTCGTGCGTGCAATGGCGCAACCCCTGGTTAAGCGCGTAAGCCTTGCCGTGTCCGGTCTCGCCGACGGGCAGATTGACCAGTTTGATGCGCGGATCCGCTGCGCTGCGCCTGGAGATGATCTCCGCCGTGCGATCGCTGGAACCGTCGTTGATGATTACCAGCTCGAGCCGGTCGGCGGGATAATCGAGGGCCAGAATGGTGGAGATGGTTTTGTCGATTACCAACTCTTCGTTGCGCGCCGGGATCATGATCGAAATCGATGCGGGTTCGTGGCCGGCAGCGAGCAACCGTTCATGCTCCCGGCTGATCCGATGACGGTAGCGGTAGCCGGCCAGAGTGAGCACCAGCTGATAGATGATCATCCCCCAGATGACGGCCACGCTGGCGAGAAAAAGCAGGTCCAGAACCGGGTGCATGTAGGGCAGCAAAAGCGCCTCCAAATTTTTATGCCCGGGTTGCCGATAGCCTGTCCTGAAAGAATGGATCAGCTCGGCAGCCCTGAAGAGATGGGATTTCTACTTTTTATTTTTCAGGACGATGCGCTGCGTTTTGATTTTTTTCTGCGCAGGTGCGAATTTTTCAGGTAGAGAAATCCGAGAATGGAGCCGAACACCAGACCGCCGGCGGCGATGACGCCGGAGAGCGCCAGGCTTGTCTGTTTGATCGCCTGGGTGGTTCGGCTGCTGGTATGGATCACCGCGCTGTGTTCGCCCGCCGGCAGGCCGAATGCGTAGCCGAGTTCACCGCGCGTCACCGTGGTCCGCAGTCGACGGCCATCGACGGTGATGGCATGCGGTTTTTCGCTCAGCACTACATGGTTGACGGTTTCACTCCGGTAACGCAGGTCGAGGCCGCGCAACACCTTTTTTACCTCCAGCAGGTCTGCGGACAGGGCGACCAGCCTAGCCTCGGACCAGAATCCTTTGAACAGAGAGGATGATCGGTTTATGGGTTCGATGCGGTGTTTGCCGGCCGGCAGCAACAACCGGCCGCGATGATACGCCGGCCAAACAGTGCCATCCACCAGAACATCCTGATGGCGTTTGGCGTCCAGCAACAGGGAGACCGGCGTCGCCGCATCGATGTGCCAGGCGGCGGTGGTCAGCGATTCCCGCGTCGCCGAAGCCAACGCCATGGCCAGATAACCGTTGTCGACATCATAAAGACTGGCCTCTGAATTGAAAGCAACCTCTGCGTTGTGATTCTGGCATTGCCCGATGGTCCGGTAGAGCTCCAATCCGGTGATCTGCCGGGTCACCAGATCGGCGCCTGGGGGCCGTTGGACCAGATTGATGGTCGTCATGGGCGGCTTGCCCCGAGTGTAAGCCTGACCGCGGCGGATCATCCCTACATATTCCTCGGGATCGGCGGGATTCGCCTGCGGCGGTTCCTCCAATTGAAGCGTAAAGGGCGTTTCGCGGCTCAGGGCGGCGATGGCAGAGGTGTTCACCGCCATATGCGCCGCCGCCTCGGCTGCCATGGCGTCGTCCAGAGTGGTGACGACGATCTTCCAAACCGCGTTTTTTTCTTTTTCCAGTTTTTTAAAAAATTCCACAAACCGGCGGTGTTGATCGATGATCTGTTCACTGCGTAACTCATAGAGCGCTGACAGCGCTTTAGAGTCCTGCTTCCAGTAATGACTGGAGTGGGGGCTGAACAGGCTCAGGGGATCAAAGCCGTGGCGCCGGCTGAACTCCTGGCGTAAGCCGGAATTCATCGGTGTGAACCATTTCGGGTCTGCCGGGCCGGCCGCTGATTCATAATACAATTCCGCCAGATTGATGCCGTCCCAATCATGGGCCATCAGGATGGCGCGCAGTTCTGCCATGACCGCTTCACGACAGTCGGCTAGGTTAAGCGCCATGGGCCGACGCCAGTGAGCGGCGGAGTTGTCGACATCCGCCGCCAGTGCATTCTGTTCGCGCCAGAGGGGGTGATCCAACCAGAATTTGTCCGAGACATGCGGCAGCTCCAGCCAGAGATAGACGCTCATGGCGTTGGAATGCGCCAATTCAATGAGACGACCGTACTCGTAGGTATAGTCGCGATAGCTGTGCCAACCCGCGACATTGATGATGCGCACTCCGTTCTTGCGCCAAAGTTTGATCAGATCTTCAATGCTGATGTCCTCGCGCGAGCCGGGATCAAAGTAGATCTCCACGGCGTCGCGGCGGATCAGCGGCTGGAGTTGAAAGTGATAGCGCAGCATCTCCATGACAAAGGGAAATCGGCCGAATCCGCCGTCGCTGGCCGGATCGAAAAAAGTGGCCCAGTAGAGATAGCGGCCGTCGCCGTAATCACCGCCGATCACCACCGGCTTGCCGGACACCGGCTCCGAGGCATAGGTGATATAATCGAATTCGGTCTCGAACGCATTCAGCGTATCCGTCGAACTCCACTGGATGGCTACGGTGGGATAGTATTCATCCACGATCGAAGCCGCTGTCCACAAGCTGTCCTCCGGGGTTATGCCGATGGCGGCGCTGAGATTCGAAGGCCGTTCGAGGATCAGATTAGCGCCGTTTTGCACGCTGCGCACGAGCAGCAGGACCTGTTGCTGTTTCAGCTTGAGGCTAGCCGCATGGGGGACCAGGATCAGGTTGGCGCCCTCCGGCACGGTGAAGAATTCATCGACTTGCAGCCGCAGGGCGTCCAGGCCCACACTGCCCAGCGCCTGTTGCCAATTATCCTGATCCCGGGCTGCTCTCCCTGTCGCTTCACGGTCATAAAGCAAGACCATGCGGACGGGTTGTCCATTCGGGATGGTTAACGGTTGGTTTGTTGTAAAATAATCGGCTGTTCGAGGTATCCGATTGACCACGTCGCTGAGAAAACCGGCGACTCGGCCTTTAGGTTTCGCGGCTATGGATTGTGCGACATAGATCCATCCCTCAGGCGCCGAGATGGATTTGCGCAGGGTGTCGCCGCTCGGCCGCTCTGAAAACGTTTCATCATGGATCGTGCCATGAGGGTCCAGATAGAATTCGCGCAAGGTGGAGGAGGCGAGCGGCAGTTCGATGTCGCCGCTGCCGGTGAGAACGCGAAAGGTTTTTCCGCGCACCTGTTGGCTGGTATGGCGCGGATCGGTGAAACGATAGCCCATTTGTTTCATCTGCGGGATGATCTCTTTCAGCACCTTGAGATCGACAAAGGGGTGGAAAAAAAAGCTGGCGATGCCGTCGCGCAGCGCCAGATGGTTGCGCGCCGCTTCAAGCAGCGGTCCGGCCTCTTGCCGGCTGAGCGGGATATAGCCCAGGTTTTCAGGAAGGATTTTTCCGCCTGCCGCGTGACGGTAGATCATCCAGGGAACCAACTGATCCGATCCATGCAGATCGATGGTCTGCCGGCGTTCATAGGCGGAGCTGAAATAGCCGTTGATCACCGAATAGTCGAGCTGCGAGGCGCCGTAATGCGGCGTCTCCCAGGTGACCGGGAACAGTCCGTTTTTTGCCAGTTCCTCCATGCCGGACTCGAGCCGTTCACGTACATATTCGCGCGAGTCGGAGAACAGCGGGCCGTCGTTCATCATGTCCCAAAACTCGTAATCCGAGGTGGTCTCGCCGCGATACTGATGGGTGTTGCCGTGCATGACGATCACCCCGCCTTTACGCACCATATACTGGATCGTTTTGACGAATTCCGGCTGATCGGAGAGCGAGGCGGCGGTGTTGTTCGCCGGATCAAGGTAAAAGGGAACCAGCGAGATGGAAAAGGGAACGTCCTGGCTGGACAGGTAGTCGGCGATGCGCCGCAGGGAAGCGACATCCGAGAGCGGCGACAGATCTTCGATGCGCACCATAGCCAACGGATTGGAACGGTGATTTTGTCCGACGATCTCGTGCAGCAGGTCGGCAAAGACGATGTAGCTGCCGCCTTCCAGCACGAAAGCGGTGGTCAGGTCGGCAAAGTACCACAGGTTTCCGCTGTGCACGGCATAGGGCAGGCGTTCGCTGCCGTTTTCCAGCCAGGCATGGACCTCGCATCGGCTGCTGTCCTGAATTAAAAGCCGGTTAAAATCCGGATCCTGCTTTAACAGTTTGGCGGATTTGTAGCGCACGCGGTTCCACGAAGAATCAAAGGCCGAGCCGGCATACTGAAAGCCGTAGTTCGTTGTTTCAGTTTGTTTCAGGTATTGATCGATGCCGAAATGGATCCAGGAGAGGACGCCGTCAAAGCCGGCGGCCTCCTGCAGAAAGGGTTGGGGAATACTGAATTTCGGATCAACACCGATATAAAAAAGCAGGTCCTGATTTTTTAGCTTTCCGGGAGTGTAAGCGCCATCTTCCGGAAGGAGAAGAATTTCTGTCTCGGTCTGGAAATGGCTGAGCAGGCCGGCCACCTGGCGTGCGTCGTTTTCACCCAGGGGGTCGCTGACGATAAGAGCGCGGCGCACGATCTGCCGGCGGAATCCCTCTTCGACCGTGGGCCAAACTTCATCACGATCGATCTGGTGGCTGTCATAGAGGTCGATGTCCACCACGTTCGTTTCTTTGGCGGCCAGCATGCTTTGCTTCAATTCTGCGGCACTTACACCCTGCCGGCCAAACGGCGTCAACTCGAGGTGTGCGAGCAACCGGCTGCGTTCGGCCACCTGTGCTTTTACCGCGGCTGCCGCTCCTCTGACCCAGTTCGGCGAGAAAAGAGCTGAATTTTGGTAGAGATCGGCCCACTGTTGCCACATCAGCTCGAGGCTGATCCAATCCGGCCGGTTCTCACTATCGAGTAAAGCGTTCAAATCAAAACCGGTATAGCCGCGCTGCTCAGCCGGCGTGTAGAGGGCGCCATCAGGTTTCGGGCTGACCACCGATGTGACGCAGGCGATCTTTTTATAAGAGTGGACAAGTTCGAATCCGTCCAGCAGCGTTTTATTCAGTCCAAGGGCGGAGACATCGTTCCAGCCGCTTTCTGTCTTTTGCCGTGCGCAGGAGGCGCAACCGCAATAGGCGCTCTGCCAGGCGACTACCGGCTCGCCGATATCCACGCCGGCCAGTCCTGGATAGTTGTCCAGCAGGTCGCGTAAAAAGCCAAGCCACCAGGTGCGCACCTCCGGATTGGCGGCGCAGAGGGGATAACTCTGGTCATTGAGGCGGTAATCGCTGCCGTCCGCATTTTTCACCCGCCATTGCGGATGTTTCTCCCATGCCCCTTTGTGTTGAAAAGCAGGTATCCAGGCCATGACCTGAATGCCTCGGTTAGAACAGGCCTCGATCACATATTTAAGCAAATTCCGGCGGCCGTAATCCGCCTCCACGCTCAGATCATAATCGGTCCGGTACTTGGCGCCATAGGACGGATCATAGGCCTTGTAAAAGACCGTACTGACTCCGTTCGCCCGCCATTGCTGCGCAAGTTTATCAGCCAGAACGTTGACCCGTTCAGGAGCATTATAGTAATAGGATGGATCAAATCGAATCGCGTTGATCGATTCCGGTACAGGATCCAGGCTCAGGCAAAGGCTCTGCGGCCGCAGCGGGCTGCCTGCGGCCAGGGCTATGAGCATTACAAAAAAGAACTTGTAAATCAGTGTCCTCACTGGTTGTTTCCTTTTTGGTGTGCAAAATAAATCAACGTTGAAAATCAGCACAATTCATGCCGCAAAGGATTGCTCTTTGCTAGACACGGGGCAGGCGTTCCTTTGCGCTGGCCTGCAGGTCGGTCGTGCAGGAGATTTGCAATGAGCGTGCCAGAATTGTGGCTGTTGAAGCAATATATTGATTTTTAATTAATAAGAGACGAGGGTTTTTTGAGGCGATTGCCTTTGTGCCGCTCCTATTCGACGGCTATGTCGATTGCCTCGACATTTTCGTCGTTGACAAGGCTGAGGAATTTCAATAGGGTAATAAAAAACGGAGCTGCTGTTATTTCCAGCAGCCCCGTTTTTTTCTACAGATGGTCTATTGTTTTGTATAGGCGGGCACCAAGTGTCCCCCTATCGCCGGCATCAACTTTTCGCCTTGGCGGTGTTGGTTTTAAACAACGTCAGAAATGCCACGGCGCAGAGAATGGTCAGCGCGCAGGGGACGATAAAGACGTTGGTCCAGTTGGTGACGCCCTGTGGAGTAGTAAACATGGATTTGATCCAGCCGGCAAAGAGGCTGCCGACGTAATTGCCCAGACCATAAGTCACCAGGGTGATAAAGCTCTGAGCGGAATTGCGGATGTCGCTGGGGGCAATGGTGTCAAAATAGATGAACGCCGCGGCAAAGAAAAAGACAAAGCAAAAGCCGTGCAGCGCTAGAGAGGCGATCACCAGCCAGGCCGGCGAGCCGATGGCAAAGATGATGTAGCGGATCGGCCAGGCGAGAATGCCGATGGTCAGTACGGTGCGGATGCCGTATTTGGGCAGAGCCCAGGGAAGGAGAAAAGCCAGGACCAGGATCTCTGCGGCCTGGGCGATGACCATCACCATCGGTGTATTTTCCTTGGCTACGCCGATGACCGAAGATTCGAGAAAGGGAGCGGTTAATACATAGTAGAACATGAGCTCAGTGGCCACGACAAAGGCGATGATGGTGAAGATGAGGACATTGCGGTCTTTGAGCATCTTGAGAGCTTCGATGAAGGCCCAGGGCTTGGCCGAATTTTTCTGCGGTGGGGTGTGCGGCAGAGTGAACGACTGCACCCCCATGATGAGCGAAAAAATGCCGGCCAGCAACAGGGTGTCGGCGCCGGGGGCGCTGCCCAGATAGCGCCAGCCCGTCAGCAGCAGGCCCGCAACGATCCAGCCGATGGTGCCCCAGACGCGCACCTGACCGAACTCTTTTTCAGAATCTTTCATGTTGATGAAGGCGATCGAGTTGGTCAGCGCCATGGTGGGAGCATAGAGCAGGGAATAGAGAAAGAACAGCCACATCATCGAGGTATAGTCGGTCAGCCGTGAGATATAGATCAGCAGCGCGCCGCCGATGAGCTGTAGAACGGCGATTACTTTTTCGCTGGAAAAATAGCGGTCGGCGAGTTGTCCGCCGATGAACGGAGCGATGATAGTGGCCAGCGGCAGCAGGCTGTAGATAATGCCGATCTGCATGCCGGTGAAATGAAGCGTGTTTTCCAGATATGCGGACAGCACCGGAGACCAGGCGCCCCAGATCGCATACTGCAAAAACATCATGATGCCTAGACGTACTTTGACGCTCATGCGAACCTCCATGTTAGGGATGAAGTACCAATCCAATCGTTTATACGAAAACAGCTTCTTTTATCGCCTTTGCTCTTGACGGCTTTAGTAGGGAGCGTTGCAGCCGCCATTTTCTACTGCGTGCAACGTGTACCATGTTTCGTGCCCCGCTTCAGCAGGGAGCGTTCCAATCGCGGTTTTCAACTACGTGTAACGTGCATCGTGTATCGTGTTTGTTTCCCCGCTGCGGCAGGGAGCGGGCGTTTGGGCCACAGCATTTTGGATATCTCACGCACCCACAACACGCTGCTGGACACCACGATGCAGACCACCCAGTCTAACCAACTCAACGGCCGGGTGCCAAACGCCTTTTGCAGGAATGGAACGTAAATAACCACCGCCTGCAGAACAGCCGAAAGCAGAACCGCCCGCCAAATCCATGGATTGCTGAACAGGTCTTTGAACGCGCTCTCATAGCCCGACCGGGCGTTAAACACGTTGACGAGCTGGAAAAAGACCATCTGCCGGGCATCGACAAAGGTCGGACGAAATT
>DAIQOA010000197.1:0-7942 GCA_036788095.1 bacterium
GCTCTTTCACCGGAGCGTTCCGCACCCACAAAGGTCACTTTGAAATAGCGGACAAGGGCACCATCTTTCTCGACGAGATCGGCGACACCACGCCCTCCTTTCAGGTCAAACTGCTGCGCGTGCTGCAGGACAAGCAGTTCCGCCGCATCGGCGGCACCGAAGTGCTGACCACCGGCGCGCGGATCATCGCGGCCACCAACCGTGATCTGCCGCAGATGATCAAAGAGGGCACGTTCCGCGAAGATCTCTATTTCCGTCTCAATGTGATCACGCTGCGGGTGTCGCCGTTGCGTGAACGGTGTGAGGATATCCCGCTGTTGATCCGCCACTTTGTCCATCTGTTTTCAAAAAAGCATAATCATCTGGGCGTTTATTTAAAACCGGACACCATTGACATTCTACAACGGCAGTACTGGCGCGGCAACGTCCGCGAGTTGGAGAACGTCATCGAACGGCTGGTGGCGCTCTCGGATTCCGACTGGATCGGGCCGGAGGAGCTGCCCGCGGACTATTTGAAAGCGCCGGAAACCCATATCCTCGAAACCCTGCCTTTGTACCCCTACGCCGAGGCCAAGGATCTTTTTGAAAAAGAATACATCACCAAACTGCTGATCCAGAGCAACGGCAATATATCCAAGGCGGCGCGGCTGGCTGGAATGCCGCGGCAGAATCTCCACCTCAAGATCAGAAAGCACAAGATAAAATCAGAAACGCTGCGCGTTCATCAGCCGGTAAAACAGGAGACGCCGGTCAGTCCAAATAATAACTAGAACCGCCCTCCAAAGGGGATCACTCTTTGCCCCGCAGGTGCCGGTCAAAAAACAGCACCAGCGTTCGCCGGATGATCGGTTCGCGGTCCGTATGCAGCAGATCAGCGCCGCTCTGCTGGGTCGCCAGCCAGACGGTTTTTTTCGGTTCAGGCAGGCGGGCATACCATAGTGAAAGCGGATCAGAATCCCGCGGCGGTTGTTCGCCGGCCAAAAGCAGCAAAAGAGGCCGCCCTTGCCAGGAGTCGAGCCACAGGCTGTCCAGACCGGCGATCTCTTTTCCCGGCGTCAGCAACGCGGTCCCGCTCACGGCCGAGTCCTGTGCAACCACCTGCAAACAGGTCATGGCGCCGGCCGCATCCGCAACAACGCCAAGCTTGAGATGCGGATGCTCGTTGCGCAAAAGTCTGACAAGCCGTTGCAGACCGCTGACCGCTCTCTCATTCATCCCCTCATCACTGGGAAGCACCATCGAGACCACCAGATAGCTCTGCACAGCCATGCGTACCGCGGTGTCCTGCCACTGGTCCTGCACAGCGGCCGAGCTGCAGGACAGCAGCACCACAGCCTCGGGCTTTTTATCCCGGTGCATGTACAGCCGCGCTGAGGGCAGTCCCTGGGTCGCCTCCGGCCTTTGCAGCTCCTGGATTTTCACTTTATCGTTAAACGCCGGCTGACAGGCCGCCAGCCCGGCCAGTATGACGGCCAAGGCAATTCGCTTCATAGGCAATGGACATCCATTTTTTCATGCATAGTTGCAGTAATATAAACTTTTTCTCTATTTTATGAAATGATTTTTCTCCCTGCCGCCGTGTCGCTCATCCACTTTGTCCTTGCTTTATCACATGGTATTTTCTATATTTTTCAGCCATGGACCAAGCAAAGGAGACCGTATGGAGCCGAGCAAACGTACCCTGCCTGAAAATGCCTATCGCCCGCTCAAAGAGGGTGAGTCGTACCAGCCGGTGGTGCCGGCGAGCCAGAAAATGCCGGAGGTCACCCGCTACTCCCTGATTTGGGGGTTGATCTACGCCGCGGTGTTTTCCATGGCCGCGGCCTATCTGGGCCTAAAAATCGGCCAGGTGTTTGAAGCGGCCATCCCCATCGCCATTCTGGCGGTGGGCGCGTCGGCGTTTCTACGCCGCAAAGACGCGCTGCTGGAAAACGTCATCATCCAATCCATCGGCGCCGCCTCAGGCGTGGTGGTGGCCGGCGCCATCTTTACCATTCCAGCCATCTATATTCTCAAACTAGAGATCCACTTTTATCAGATTTTTCTCGCCTCGCTGCTCGGTGGATTTCTCGGCATTCTCTTTATGATCCCGTTCCGCAAATATTTCGTCCAAGAGATGCACGGACAGTTTCCCTTTCCCGAGGCCACAGCCACCACCGAAGTGCTGGTCGCCGGCGAATCGGGCGGCAGCCAGGCCAAAGTGCTGATCAAAGCCATGATCGTCGGCGGCCTGTATGATTTCATCATCGGCACCTTCTACTGGTGGAGTGAGGTGTTCACCTCCCGCGCCGTGCCTTTTCTCGCCGGTCTGGCGGACAAATGGAAGCTGGTGTTCCGCATCAACGTCGGTGCCGCCGTGCTGGGACTGGGCTACATCGTCGGCCTGCAGTACTCGGCCATCATCGCCGCCGGCTCATTCGTCTCCTGGTTTCTGCTGGTGCCGTTGGTCTATTATTTCGGCCAGAATCTGGCGCTGCCGTTCGGCAACACCACCCAGCTGATCAGCGCCATGTCCGCGGAACAAATTTTCTTCACCTATGTACGTCACATCGGCATCGGCGGCATCGCCTGCGCCGGCATCATCGGCATCATCCGTTCGTCGAAAATCATCGGCGGCGCTCTCAAGCTGGCCTGGAACGAGCTCACCGGCAAAAGCAATAAAAGCGCGGCGGATGACCGCCGCACCAGCCGGGACCTTTCCATGAGCGCCATCGCCGCGGGCATCGCCCTGACCGCTTTGCTGGTGTTGCTGTTCTTTCAATTCGGCGTCGTGCACAACTGGACCCAGGCCATCGTCGGCCTGCTCATCGTTCTGGTCATCTCTTTTCTGTTCACCACGGTGGCGGCGCGCGCCATCGCCATCGTCGGCACCAACCCGGTATCCGGCATGACCCTGATGACGCTGATCCTCTCCTCGCTGATCCTGGTGCGCGTGGGCCTGACCGGCGCCTCGGGCATGGTCTCCGCGCTGATCATCGGCGGCGTGGTCTGCACCGCGCTGTCCATGGCCGGTGGATTCATCACGGATCTCAAGATCGGCTACTGGCTGGGCAATACGCCGGTGAATCAACAGAAATTCAAATTTCTCGGCACCCTGGTCGCCGCCGCCTCTGTGGGCTTTGTCATCATGATGTTGAACGAAACCTATGGGTTTGAAGGCCCCAACGCCCTGGTCGCTCCTCAGGCCAATGCCATGGCCGCGGTCATCAAGCCGCTGATGTCCAATCAACCGGCGCCGTGGATGCTGTACATCGTCGGTGCGATTTTTGCGCTGATCCTGCAGATGATCGGCGTTCCGCCGCTGGCCTTTGCCCTGGGCATGTACATCCCCCTGGAACTGAACACGCCGCTGCTGGCCGGCGGCATCATCGCCTATCTGGTGTCCAACGCCTCCAAGGATGAATCGCTCAATACACTGCGCAAAGAGAAAGGCACGCTGATCGCATCCGGCTTTATCGCCGGCGGCGCCATCATGGGCGTGGTATCGGCGTTTCTGAAATACGTGGGTTTTAACGACGCCTCCCTGGTCCAGCCCATCCTGGCCGTGCACTGGGCCGAAAGCTCGGGCGGACAATTGCTGGCCCTGGCGCTCTTTGCCGCGCTGTGCATCTTTTTCGTCGCAGATGCGAAAAAAAGCGAATCCTGATCATGCCCATCGCTATCGCCTATTATATCACCGGTCATGGCTATGGCCATACGGTCCGCTCCGTGGAGATCATCAAAGAGCTGTTCCACCGCCGTCCGGATGCGACCGTGCATGTGCGCACCTCCGCGGCCGCCTGGCTTTTCGAGGAATTGCGCTCTTTTGATTTCCATTATCATGCAACCCATCTGGATATCGGCGCCCTGCAATCCACCAGTTATCACGTGGACCGCGCCGCCACTCTGGCCGCTTATGCGGACCTGATCGAACGAAAACAAAACCTGCTCGACAAGGAGATCGCTTTTCTGCGCCGGGAAAAGATCACGGCGATCGTGAGCGATATCACCCCGCTGGCGTTTGCCGCCGCCGCGACGCTGCATCTGCCGGCTATCGCTGAGGCCAATTTCACCTGGGACTGGATCTATCAGGACTGGCTGGCGGATTTTCCCCACTATGCGCCGGTCATCGAGAACATCCGCGCGGATTACCGCAAGGCCGATCTGCTTCTGCGCCTGCCCTTTCACGGCGACATGTCTGTTTTCGCCAACATTGTTGACCTGCCGCTGGTGGCGCGCCGTTCCTCGCTGAGCCGAGAGCAGGCGCGCAGCCGGCTGGCCGATTTTGTCGACACAAAGAAAAAAATAATCTTGCTGGGACTGCGGCAAGCGGACATCGGCCATGTACCGGCCGCCGTATTGTCGCAGCTGTCCGACTGGCGCTTTATCACCACCTCGCCGGCCCTGCAGGCCGATACCATCACCTGCATTCCCGAAGGCCGGCTTCCCTTTCAGGATATGGTCAGGGGCTGCGATGCCATCCTGTCCAAACCGGGCTACAGCATGGTGGCGGAGGTCATCGCCAACCAGACACCCCTGGTGTATGTAAAGCGCAATGATTTTTGCGAGGATCCGATTCTGCGGCAGGCGCTCAACCAATATGCGGTGTGCGAAGAGATGCAGATGGAGGATTTCAACGCCGGCCGCTGGCAAGAGTCCCTGCAGAAGGTCATGGTCAGACCGGCTCTCTGGCCGTTCATCGCCAACCACGGTGCGGAAACGGCGGCCGAACGAATACTGGAGTGTGTGAAATGAGCAATCGTTTACTGCAAATCGCGGCCCTGACGCTGGCAGCTCGGCTGCTCGCGGGTCTGGCGCCGGCCGCAGCGGACGACAAGCCGCTGGAGCTGAACGATCGGCGGGAGTTGCTGGTCGATGGTTATCTGATTGAAAAGCTGCAGGACCTGCGGCTGGTGTCGCATGAGCCCCGTGATGAAGGGGTTGTTCTGCGTTTCGACAAACCGTGGGAGGGCGCTTTCTGCGGCTACACCACGGTCATCAAGGATGGACCGCTTTACCGGCTCTACTATCGCGGTCTGCCCAAGGCCAAAGGCGACGGCAGCAACCTCGAGACCACCTGCTATGCCGAATCTCAGGACGGCATCACATGGAACAAGCCGGAGCTGGGGCTGTTCAAAATAAACGACAGCTGGAAGAACAACGTGATCCTCGCCGACGCGGCGCCGGCCACTCACAATTTCAGTCCGTTTCTCGACACCTGCCCCGAGGCCCTGGCCGAAGAACGGTTCAAGGCCCTGGCCGGCACTGAAAAAAGCGGATTGATGGCTTTTGTATCTGCCGACGGCATTCACTGGCAACGCCGCGGCGCCGAGCCGGTGCTCAGCAAAGGACTGTTCGACTCGCAAAACGTCTCCTTCTGGTCAGAAGCAGAGCAACGCTATCTCTGTTACTTTCGCACCTGGACCGGAGACGGCTACACCGGTTTTCGCACCGTCAGCCGCAGCACCTCAACGGATTTCATCCACTGGAGCGACCCGCGCGCCATGAGCTTTGGCGATACGCCGATGGAGCATATCTACATCAATCAGACCCATGCCTATTTCAACGCGCCCCATCTCTACATCGCCGCGGCGGCGCGGTTTATGCCCAACCGCCGGGTTCTCTCCGAGGAGCAGGCGCGGCAGATCAACGTCGATCCCGGCTATTTCAACGACTGTTCGGATGTGGTGCTGATGACCTCACGAGGCGGCACAGTCTATGACCGTACGTTTATGGAGGCGTTCATCGCACCCGGAATCGGCTGGTCCAACTGGGTCTCGCGCAGCAACTACCCGGCGCTCAACGTCGTGCCCACGGGCGAGGACGAGATGTCCATCTATGTGAACCAGAATTATGCGCAACCCTCCGCCTGCCTGCACCGGTATTCCCTGCGGCGGGACGGCTTTGCCTCGCTGACAGCAAGTTACCAGGGCGGGGAGATGCTCAGCAAGACCCTGACCTTTTCCGGCGAACGGCTGCTGCTCAATTTTCGCACCTCGGCGGCCGGACAGATTGGCGTAGAGATCTGCGAAGAGTCGGGTAAACCCATTCCCGGATTCACCCTGGCGGAATGCCGGCCTCTGATCGGCAATGAGCTCAACCGTTCGGTGGTCTGGACGCACGGAGAATCCGTGGCCGCCTTGTCCGGCCGCCCCGTCCGCTTGCGCGTGGTGATGAAAGACGCCCATCTCTACGCCCTGCAGTTCAGCCGCTGAGGCGTTCACCCCCGGCCCGGCGTGCGCCGGCGTGTTAATCAACCGCGACTTTGATGACCACTTTGAGGATATCGCCGTCGCTGATCACCGGGGCATGCGCGTCTTCAGGGAAAAAGATGGCAAACTGCCCGGCCTGCACCTTTTTGTAAAGCGCCGGCTTGTCGGCGAAAAACTCGATATCGCCATCCGGCTTGTACGGTGTTGCGATCACCCGGCAGTCATCCACATTGCTCCAGCCCATCTCATCATACCCCTCGATGACATACTGAATGTCGATGTACTTGCGATGCGCTTCCAGCAGCGCCTCGTTTTTCTGCCGTCCCTTGTTCATGCCGATGGAGGCATAGATCTTGTCTCCGTCGATAACGTGTTTTCCATGCTCCAGTTTGGCCAGATCCGGATTCTGCAGAAAAGCGAAAGCCTTGGCAAACCTGGGATGAAGGGCATAATACTTGTGGGCGTTTTCCAGTCGATCGGTAATCATGGTTTTATGTTTCCTTATTTTTGCCTGATTGGTCTGTGACTGAACACAAGGGACGGATAGGCCGAGCCACAGGGCCAGGCCTGCAGCCGCCAGTTGTTTGGATGAACGCATACGTTCGCTCCTTTCAGGTTGTGGGGTTTAATTTAACGCGTGGCCGCAGCGGGCCTATCGGCTTTTCAGCCGCTCCAACAAAACTTCATACTCTGTCTGCAGCGCCGCCCATTTTTCCAGCAGCCCTTCGAGCTCGGTCTTGATGGCGCCGTACTCCCGGGTCAACCGCGCGGCAGAGGCGCCGTCCTTGTAACTGTCCGGCTGTCCCAGCAGCTGCTCGGTTTCCAGTTTTTGCGCCTCCAGATGGGCGATGCGCGCTTCGGTTTTCTCGATCTCTGCTTTGAGAAAATTGCGTTCCTTGCTGACGGATTGACGGGCCTCCGCCTCCTGCCGTTTCTGCTCCTTGTTCTTTTTCGCCGAGACCTCTTTTTCCACGGCAGGTTCGGACTCTGTTTCACGCTCGTTGAGGGTTTCGAGCCGGCGTTTGTTCAAATAATCCGAATAATTGCCCTCGAACTCGCGCAGTCGCCCGTCCTTCAGTTCGATCACCCGGTGCACCAGTTTGTCGAGAAAGTAGCGGTCGTGGGAAATCAACAGCAGCGTTCCATCAAATCCGGATAGCGCCTCTTCCAATGCCTCCTTGGAAGCCAGATCCAGATGGTTGGTCGGTTCATCCATGATTAAAAAATTGACCGGGGACAAAAGAATTTTCGTCAACGACACCCGCGCCTTTTCCCCGCCGGACAACACACGGATCGGCTTGAACGCATCATCGCCGTGAAAACCGAACAAACCCAGACCATCGCGCACCCGCGGCAGCAACGCGTGGCGGATGGTCGACGCCACCTCCTCATACACCGTCGCGTCCGGCGTCAACGCCTCGATCTGATGCTGCGCATAATAGCCGATCTGCACCCGTTCTCCGATGCGCACGCTCCCCTGTTGCGGCGTCAGTTGAGAGCACATCAGCCTGGTCAGCGTGGTCTTGCCCGCACCGTTGATGCCCACCAGCGCCAGACGATCGCCGCGATAGATCGACAAATTCAACGCCTCCAGCACCCACGGACCGGCATAGCGGTAATAGAGATCGGATATTTTAACCACGTCTTTGAAACTGGCGGTCTCCGCCTGTAGGGTGAAGGACAGAGAACGCGGTGGCGGCGGCGTCCACTCCACCTCCTCCATTTTCTCCAGCTGCTTGATGCGGCTCTGC
>DAIQOA010000198.1:0-7907 GCA_036788095.1 bacterium
AACGCGTACACTTGATGATCGGTGCAGCCGAAAACCACCAGTGAATCATCGACCGCTGCAGCCTGATAAACGCCGCCACCCACCGGCTGTCTCCATTTCACGGATCCATCCCTCATTCGCAGAGCATAGAACGTACCCGCGGTGGTGCCAAAGTAGAGTACGCTGTCGCGGCAAACCGGCGCGCTGCGGATGGTTCCTTCTGCGGCAAATGTCCAATCCGGTTGCAGGTCCAGGGTGAAGGCTTGAACCTCGGCAGGTTCCACAGCGAGCACAATGCGGCCATGGCCAAAGGAGGGAATGGACGCCGCCGGCTTGTGCAGGTTCACCGAACAGAGATCGCGCCCGTCCTCCAATGCATAGGCGGACAGTCCTCCTGCGATCTGCGCCACGTAGATGCGGCTGCCCACCAGCAAGGGTTCCCCCCGACACGGTCCAACGGTGCGGCGCCAATCAAAGCGGCCCGATGGCAGGTGGTAACTCTGCAGATTGTTTTCACCGTGGCTTTGCAGCAGTACCAGCTTTTCGCCGGCCAGCATCTGGGCAAAGGGGTTGTTGGCCGGGAGTCGAATCCTTCCCAGGCTTTTTCCGTCCTGCAAACGCAGGGCGACCTGCCGGCCGTCCATCATGCTGACGTAGACCCGGTGTCCTTTCGCCAGCAAAGTCGGCATGGCAGTGGCTGAGGTGCGATAGGTCCACGCGAGCTCCAGTGGCCAGGACGGTGCAGCGGGGGTTGAGGCCGACCGGCCCGGATCGCCGCCGTGTTGCAGCCAGGCGCTGGAGAGATCAAACGGCTCCTGCTGCACGGTCAGAGAGCGGCAGGAGAGAAGCAGCCCGAGTGCCATCCAGCTTATCCGCGTAGCGCACCTCATTCAGAAATCCCATCCAAAGAAAAACTGGGTGAACCATTTATTTTCCATATCCCAGGATGCGGGGCGGTAGAATTTATTCGGCTCAGTGATGGTGAATTTCCGGCCCAGGTCAAACCGTAACAACAACATGCCTGCCAAATTCATCCGTATGCCGAATCCAGTGCTGCCCAGCACCTGTTCCAGTTGGTGATCCCAGGCATTGCCCGTGTCCACGAACAGGGCGCCGCGCAGTCCGTTGAACGCTACGCCGCCAAAGGGAAAGTGGACGATGAACCGGTCGATGAATGGAAACCGGAGCTCATTGCTCACCAGTGCCAGTTTGGTCCCCCACAGACGCCAGAAGCGATACCCGCGCAGGTCCCAGCTGCCGCCCATATAAAAGGGCGTCGCCTCTCTGCCGTTGTTGATCTGGGTCCAGAGGCGGACGGCATGGGTGATCTGCTGGCTGACGCGAAAATAGCGGCGATAATCGAAGAGCAGGCTGACAAAGTTGACGTTGGAATTCGCCACATCCAGAGTATACCCCAGGGTCAGGTTCATGCGTTGGCCGTCCACCGGGCCGGAGGATCCCCACAACGAGTTGTCGTGAATAAAGGAGAAGAATTGAGAGGCCAGCAGAGCCTGACGCCGGTGGTCTCTGGCGTACCACTCTTTATCCGAATAACGCAGATTCAAGCTGGCCTCGCTGCGGCTGAACTTGGACAGCGGATAACTCAGAGCGCCGAAACCGCCCACCCGCCGTTCCCAGAACCACTCATCGTAGCGGTTATAGTAACGGCCGGCGAAATGATAGCCGCCGATGGCAGAGTTGATCCGGCGGGAGAGATCGGTGCGTGACACCGCCACGTTAAAGCTGGAGAGCAGCTCGCTTTGGCTGCGCGCCGAGTTGCTGAACAGAAAAAAATACTGGTAATTGCCCAGCATATCCGAGATCACCAGTTGCGCCCCGCCTGAGGTGCCAAAGATAGGATCCTGGGTGATCTGGCTCTGGGCGATATCGAGGTTGTATTTGGGTTTGTATTTGAACTCTTTGATGGTGGAGATGCCATCGATCCGTTCATGGCGCCAGGAGGCGACCTGCTGCGGCAGGGAGTCCTGTTCAGCGGCAGGGCAATGGTCGTACAGCGCGGCCGGATTTTCCAGCCAGTGCAGATGGTAGCCGAAATTCTCGAATGCGGTGAACAACAGGTCGCTCTGGCGCGTCCAGGCCGGGTCCAAGGCGCCGGTGACAATGCGGGTGATCTGTTTGAGCGGCAGGCTCAGACTGTCGCCGGGCTGTTGGAAACGCGCCAGCCAGAGGTTGTTCGTCCCGCTGCGGTCCGAGGTGAACGCAAGAAACCGGCTGTCCGGCGACCAGCGTGGAGTGTGATCGTTGAACGCGCCGTGGGTCAGATAATGAATCCGATTGTCGTGCAGACTCATGAGAAAAAGATGATAGTCGCCCTGTTGTCCGCCGACGCCGCGGTCCGAGCTGAAAGCCAGGAACCGGCCGTCCGGCGATAGGGCTGGATCGCGGTCGTCAAATGCGTCATCCGTGAGCTGGGTGAGCTGCCGGGTCCGGCGGTCGAACGCATAGAGATCGCACCGGCCGCTGAAAGCCAGTCCGGAAAAAAACAGGCGCCGGCCGTCCGCGGACCAGGAGGGGGAGAAGAGGGAGACCAGTTCATCGAACGCATGCGATTCGACGATTTTTTTATCCTCGATATTCATCACATAGAGCCGGTCCCGTTCGCCGCTCTTGGAGACAAACGCGAGTTCGCCGGCCTCGTTGACGTCGATGCCGCTGCTGAGCAGATGAATGGATTCGAATTCCGGGGAGCGCTCGCCGGCCACCAGGATCTCCGTTTTAGCCTCCTGCTCCGCGGCCGTAAGCGCGGCCCGATAGATGTTGGAATAGCCGGTCCGGTTGGAGATAAAGACCACGTTCTGAGAATCGCCGGATGAATAATAGGCGGGCTTGATGTTGATGCCATGCCGGGTCAGTTTACGGCTGATCATGCGTGCGGCGTCACTGGATTCCAGAAGAGGGTATTTCTCTTTTTTTAAATGATAGAGCCATTTCTCGTCAAAGCCGCGGTAATCCACCCCCAGCGTCCGTTTCATCACTTCGCTGAACAGTTTGCTGGTCCAGCAGTTTTCCATCAGCTGGAGAATTTTATCTTCTCCCCAGGTCTCGGCGATGTATTTCATCACCGCCTGGCCCTCTTTGTACATGAGAAAGGAACCGCTGATCTGGTGCATTTGAGCAAGCGGAAACAGATAGTGGTTGAGCACGGCATCGCGGATAAACATCTCGGCCTCAGAGTCCCAGCCGGCCGACCAGTATTCCGCCAGCCCTTCCATGAACCACAGGGGCGGCTGCGGATGGTTCATCAGTTTGTGGTCGCGAAGCACGCTCTCCACTTTGCTGTGGGTAAAGACATGCACCAGCTCGTGACGGATGACCTGTTGGAATTGGGAGATCGATCCATTGGCCGGCACGACCACGCGGCCTTTGAGGAATTCAAAAAAACCGCCCACGCCCTCGGGGATAAGACTGGAGATGGTGTTGGTCTCCTGAAAGTGAGCGTGCGTGGCGTAAAAGATCAACGGAATGCGGCGGTCGATGTTGTGGTTGAACTTGCGTTCCAGCGTGGCATAGCTCTGTTCCGCATAGCGGGCGCCGATCTCGGCCAGCTCGCGCATCTCGGGATAGTAATAGATCTCAAAATGTTCGGTCTGCAGAATGCGCCAGTCAAAGTGGTGATAGATGATCTTGTTGCGGCCGAAATAGTATTGGCCGGACGCGGCGCAGGGCCAGATGAACACAACGGCGCACAGGATGATCAGGAGCCAGTGCAGCGTTTTTTCGTTCCTGAGACTGCGCTGCAGGCTGCGCTTCGCTCCCCGGCCGTTGATCGGGGCAAGCCTGCCATCTTGGGGAAAGGCAGGGAGATATCCGCCGCCGAACGTCAAGCGGATTCTCACTACAAGCCCTTTTGGTAAAAGCGATAGGTTTTATAGCGGCGGGCGTTGAGATCTTCCAACGCGCCGATCATGCGCTGGTTGGTTTCGACGATCATGGAACATTCGGAATCCGTGTAGCCCATCTTGACGCCCTGTTCGATCGTGTTGAGGTAGAACGCCACATCGATGCCGCGATGGCGGTGTTCTTTGAGCACGCCCATGGCGATGGTGCGCAGACGGTGAACCTGGCGGCTGTGCCAGAGGATTTTCACCCATCCAAAGGGGAAAAGCCGTCCGTTCGCTTTTTGCAGCGCCGGATTCAAGTCCTTGATGGAGAGCGAGAAACCGATGCATTCGCCATCCACTTCGGCAAAATAGGTCAGCTCAGGGACCGCCACCAGCCTGAGCTCTTTGGCCAATTCTTCGATCTGCCTGTCGGTCATGGGCACATGGCCCCAGTTCTCCATCCAGGCGTCGGAAAAAATGCGGCCCACCTGACGCACGCGTTGCGGAAATTCCTTCCTGGAGAGCGGGACGATCTTGAGCCCCTGTTGGCGTAAAATACGATCGCGAACCCGCCGGTACGCCGGTTTCAAGGCAACGTCCTTGTCGACGAGAAAAGCGTACCAGTCGATGGCTTTTTCGAAACCGGCCTGCACCAGCAGGTCGTTATAGTAGGGCGGATTATAGGCCAGCAGGATGACCGGCAGGGAATCGAATCCTTCATAGAGCATGCCGCTGACGTCGTACAAGGAAAAGCTCAGGGGGCCGAGGATGCGGGTTTTTCCCCGCTGGTGCAGCCAGCGGGAGGCGGCGTCGAGCAATTGCGCCGCTGCCTCGGGATGATTCTGGCACTCAAAGAATCCGAAAAAGCCGGTCAACGGATCGTGAACCTTTTCGTACTGGCGGTTGATGTGGCCGGAGATGCGACCCACCGGCCTGTTGCCCTCGTAGGCGAGCCAGTAGCAGGCCTCGCCGAATTCAAAAAACGACCCGGTCTGGGGATTGAGGAATTTCCGTGTATCGGAGATCAAGGGTGGAACCCAATAGGGATCCCGGTGGTAAATCTGCCACGGCAGACGGATAAACGCGTTGAGTTCTGACTTGGATTCGACCTGTTTGATCCTGATCGCCATTTCCGATCCTTTCACCGGGTCCCTGGGAGCTGAGCCAAAGCGGTGCAGCCCCTGGCCGGTCGTTTTAGCGCAAAAAGATATTGATTTTTATCCGAATTATTGCTATACTATAGGCCTATGATTAAACGTTAAGAGGGAAAATGGCACACCACAAATCAGCAATCAAGAGAATTCGTCAGAGCGCCAAAGCGGCTGAGCGCAACAAAGCGTACAAGTCCGAACTCAAGACCGCGCTCAAAAAGGTGCGCGCTGCCGGCAACAAACAGGATGCGCAAAAGCTATACAAGGAGACCGCATCCCTGTTGGACAAACTGGCCGGGAAACGCATCATCCATAGCAACACCGCCTCCAATCATAAATCCAAATTGGCCAAAGTTGTCAACAAACTCTCCTGAGCGAGGATTCTCTTTCCGTTGTTGCGCCGCGCCGCACTGAATGCGTTTCGGTTGAGGAAAAGAGCTTAAAAAAACCGGCTGATCAGGCCGGTTTTTTTATTGATGGCTGAAACGGCGATGGCATCAGCGGCTGCCCTGCAACATATAGTTGGGCGCCTCTTTGGTGATGATGATGTCGTGTGGATGGCTCTCGTGAAGCCCGGCCGGCGTGATCCGAATGAAGCGCGATTTTTTCTGCAGCTCCGGAATCGAGGCGGCGCCGCAGTAGCCCATGGCTGAGCGCAGACCACCGATCATCTGATAGACCACATCCGACAATTTTCCCCGATGCGGCACCCGGCCTTCGATGCCCTCCGGCACCAGTTTTTTGATGTCCCTTTCCCCTTCCTGAAAATAGCGGTCTCCACGGCCGCCGCGCATGACGCCCAAGGAGCCCATGGCGCGGTACACTTTATAGCTGCGGCCCTCATAAAAAATGGTCTCGCCCGGGCTTTCGTCGGTCCCGGCCAGCATGTTGCCGAGCATCACGGTGTCCGCGCCGGCGGCCAGCGCTTTGGCGATGTCGCCGGTCTGCTTGATGCCGCCGTCGGCGATGATGGGCACGCCTTGGCGATGACACACCTCGCTGCAATCCATGATGGCGGTGAGTTGGGGAACGCCGGTGCCGGCGACGATGCGCGTGGTGCAGATGGATCCGGGCCCGATGCCGACCTTGACGGCGTCCGCTCCGGCGGCGATCAGATCCTCCGCCGCTTCCGGCGTGGCGATGTTGCCGGCGATGAGCTCGACGGTGGGATGGGCTTTTTTAATCTGTTCGATGGTTTTGAGCACGCCCAGAGAGTGACCGTGGGCCGTGTCCACGCAGAGCAGGTCAACGCCGGCGTCGATCAGCGCCGACACCCGACCGGCGGTGTCCATCGCCACGCCCACGGCCGCAGCCACCAGCAGCCGGCCATGTTTGTCCTTGGAGGCGTTGGGGAACCGCTTGCGGTTCTGAATGTCTTTGACCGTGATCAGCCCTTTGAGCCTCTGATCCTTGTCCACCACCAGCAGTTTTTCGATGCGATGTTTTTGCAGCGCCTTTTCCGCCTCTTCCATGGACACGCCCACCGGTACGGTGACCAGGTCTTCCTTGGTCATCAGCGTGCTGACGCGTTTGTTCAGATCGGTCTCGAAACGGAGATCGCGGTTGGTGAGAATGCCGACCAGCTTTTGGCCGTCCACGATGGGAATGCCGGAGATGTGGTAGCGGGACATCAGCTCCAGTGCTTCACCGATTTTACGGTCCGGGGACAGGGTGATGGGGTTCATGATCATGCCGGCTTCGGACCGCTTGACCCGATCCACCTCCTCCGCCTGCTCCTCGATGGAGATGTTTTTGTGAATGATGCCGAGGCCGCCTTCGCGCGCCAGTGCGATGGCCAGGGCCGATTCGGTCACCGTGTCCATCGCCGCACTGACGATCGGAATGTTCAGGGTGATTTTGCGCGTCAATCGCGTTTGGACTTCCACCTCTTTGGGCAAAACCGTTGATTTGTTCGGCACCAGCAGCACGTCGTCAAAGGTGTACCCTTCGCCGATTATTTTACTCATGAGACTCTCCCTTACAATGATCCAATCGCGTCTTCCACCGCGGCCAGCAACCGCCCGTTTCGCATCAGCTGCGTCATCAGTTCGATATCTTGATACATCAATCGATCCTGTTCCATCACAGGGATGCGTTCGCGGATCAGCCGGTAGGCTGCTCCAGTGCCGGCGCCCGGCTTGAGGTCCCTGCGAAAATCCGTGGCCTGACATCCGGCGAGCAACTCGATGGCCAGAACGGTTTCACTGTTCTCCGTAACCTCCAGGGCCTTTCGTCCGGCGTGCGCCGCCATGCTGACAAAATCCTCCTGATTGGCCGAAGTGGGGATCGAGTCCACCGAGGCCGGATGGCTGAGGACTTTATTTTCTGAAACCAGGGCGGCGGCGGTGACCTGGGCTATCATAAAACCGGAATTGGTGCCGCTTTCCGGCGCAAGAAATGGCGGCAGACCGCTCTGCACCGGATCCATTAAATTTTCCAGCCGCCGTTCCGAGATGTTGGCCAGCTGGGCCAGGGCAATGGCCAGCGTGTCGCTGGCTAGAGCTAGGGGCTGGCCGTGAAAGTTGCCGCCGGACAGGAGCTCCTGTTGATCGGCAAACACCAGAGGATTATCGCTGCAGCCGTTCAGTTCCACGGCCACCAGTTCATGCGCAAAGGCCAGCGCCTGACGAACCGTGCCATGCACTTGTGGCATGCAGCGCGAGCTATAGGCGTCCTGAACTTTGCCGCATTGCCGGTGGGAATCCATGATCTCGCTGTCCGCCAGCAGGCGGCGAAGGTTTTCCGCCACCTTGATCTGGCCGCTGTGACCGCGCGCTTTTTGAATGCGTTCGTCAAAAGCGGTTTTGCTGTTGAGCAGGCTCTCCACACTGATGGCTCCGGCGATATCGGCCAATTTCGCCAGCCGCTCGCCGGCCAGCAGAGCCATGGCTGCGTACGCGGTCAACACCTGGGTGCCGTTGAGCAGGGACAATCC
>DAIQOA010000199.1:0-7885 GCA_036788095.1 bacterium
GCCCGCCTGGTCCTGCGCATCGAAATCCTGGATCAGGTCCAGCAGGGAATCCAAAGGATCGCGCGGCTCCGGATAAAGCCGCAGGCGCACTTTCTGCTGCTCAGTCACGCCGATGCGCCGCTTGGCGATCTGCAGGGCGGTCTGCAATCCTCCCAGTGTATCAGCCAGACCGACCTGAACCGCTGATTGGCCGGACCAGACTCTTCCCCGCGCCACCTGCCGAGCTTGCTGATAAGACTTGTGCCGGCTGTCAGCCACGCGTTGGACAAACCGTTTGTAGATCGGCTCGGCGATGCGATGAAAGGTCTGTTTGTCCCTGTCGGAAAATTTTAGAAACGGATTTAAAAACAGCGCGCCCGGCGAGGTAGCGACCGTGTCGCAGGTTGCACCGATTTTGCTCAAGGAACCCGCAAGATTGGGGATCATCGAGATCACACCGATGGATCCGGTAAGAGTGGCGGGATGTACGATGATGGTGTCGCAGGCCATGGCGATATAATAGCCGCCGGAAGCAGCAACATCGCTCATGGAAGCGTAGACCGGCTTTTCCCGTTTGACCTTTTGGATCTCCGCCCAAATGGCATCTGCGGCCAGCACCGCGCCGCCCGGGCTGTCAATGCGCAGCACGATCGCCTTGACCTTCGGCTCATCCGCAGCGCGACGCAGATCCTGAATAAAGGACTCGGAAGCCAGCAGGGGTTCGTTAAAAGGCCCGCCGCCGTCGGCGCGGCCGATGACCATGGCGCCTGAGCCATAGACCACGGCGATCTCTTTGTCGCGGACCAACCCCTCGGCACTCTGCTGGGTGTGGCTGCGCACATACTGGCTAAGGGTGACGATGCGGTTTTTCTCTTTGCGCAACGCGGCGGGATCGTTGCGCTGCGCCGGCGGACAGAACATCGCTTTTACATCCGACTCGGGACGGATGCCATCGATGAAATGCGCAGCCAGAGCCGCATCGGAACTGTAAATGCCGGCCTCGAGATGGCGCCGGACCTCAGTCGGGCTCAGACCGCGTGAGGCTGCCACCGCATCCACGTAACTCTGCATCCGTTCATTCAACAGCGTCTGCAGCTCTTCGCGGGAATAGGGGCCAAAGCCTTTCGAGCTGTAGCTCTCGGCGGCGGACTTGTACTCTTCGAACTGGCTGACAAACGGCTCGACGCCGAGTTTGGCCAGTGTGCCCTGCCAAAAGATCTGCGCCACGGCGAAACCGTTTAATTCGATCATGCCCTCGCCGGGCATAAAGATGGAATCAGCGACCGAAGCAAAATAATAGTCCAGTTCACTGCCCATCTCCAAATAGGCGTGAATGAATTTTTTTGATGTCTGGAAATCGAGCAACGCCTCGCGTAATTCGCCGGCTTTGGCAAATCCCATGGACAGCCCGCCGCTACGAACATAGAGCCCATCGATGTCGTCGTCCTCTTTGGCTCTGCGGATGGCGTTCAACACATCGAGAAAAGAGATGTTCGAACCGCCCTCCTGTCCCAGCAGCGCCAGCGGCCGGGAGGCCACATATTCGGATAGTTCGCCGGAGACCTTGAGCTGAAGCACAGAGTGCGGTTTGATGGCAACCGCCTTGGGCTGCAAAGAACTTTTGAACCAGGCGTAGACCGCGGCCATCAGCACAAAAAAGCCGATGACCAGAAACGCCAGTATCAGTAGAAAAACGGACCAGAAACGGCTGCGCTTTTTAGGCTGCAGGGTTGTGGGATTTCCCGCCCCAGGTTGACGGGTTGGATCAGCTGGATACACCATGTTAAACTCCTCTTTCAGCGGTTTAGAGACACACGCTCATTTTATACGTTTTGCGGGCGGTTGCGGTTTCGCCAGGCCGTTTACGGCTAACCGTTTACGGCAAACCGTTTACGGTTTGCCGTCTACGACTTGCCGTCCACGGCCTCCGGCGGCGCCTGACGCCAGACGGCGATTTGCTCCACGATCATGCGGCGCACCCGTTCCTGCAACTCGCCAGCTTGCTTGAGCGTATAATCCGCAGTGGACAGCGGAGGAAACACATGGACGTGCACATCCCGTGGCGGTCCGAACCGCCAGCTGTGCTTGGGGATGCATTCATTCGCTCCTTCAATCGCCAAAGGCAGGATCAAAGCGCCCTGTTTGATAGCCAGATGAAACGGGCCGTCGCTGAACGCATGCACCAGGCCATCGCGGGAACGGGTGCCTTCAGGAAAAAAGATGACCGGATAATCCGCCTGCAAACATTTACGCGCCTTGATCATGGCCTGCACGCCGCTGCGGGCCTGACTGCGATCCAGCTTGATGTCGTCGGCCAGGCTCATCATCCATCCCAGCAGCGGCACACTGAACAGCTCTTTTTTGGCCACCCACTTCATCTCCATGCCCATGTAGGCGATGATCGGAATATCCAGCAAGGATTGATGATTGCTCACCACCACATAGGGCCGTCGATGGGGCAGATTTTTTTCACCGGTAAAGATCAATCTCCAGATCGGAATCAATTTGACCAGGGGGTTCGCCATACTCCGGTAGAAACGGCCGCTGCGATAATGCACGGGATCGTGGTCAAAAAGCCGAATCAGCGCCAGAATCGGAAACCAAACCAGCAGCAAACCGACAAAAACCATCCAGACAAAAAGCGTACGAATCACAGCTTTGCTCTCCTCACCCATTTTTTCCACAGCAGTGGATGATCCAGCATTTTGATGAACACACCACCGACCACCGGGCGTGCCTGAAATCCAACGACCCTGGCATCGGATGTCTGATACCAATCACTCAACGGAACCCGGTCGGGTGATTCCTGGACGAACCGGTGCACGGGTTGCAGCAAAGTGTTAAAATCCTCCTCAGACTCGGCCAAGGTAGCGGTCCACACGCTCCAGTCCAGCTTGGTGTACTCTTTACGGTTATCCAGCGCCAGGCCGTAGGGATTGAGCTGCTGCAAATAATAGCGAACCTCTTTCCGCGCCACCGAGTCGGGAAACAGCTTTAGAGATAGGATTCGGTCCCAAACGAGATTATATTTTTGACTCCAGGTGTCGGGTTTGTCAAAGGCCAGGCGATAATGATCGCCGTCATTCGCCATGGCCTGCCATTTCTCTGCATAGTCCTCGGCCAGCGTCCGAAACCGTCTCGCTTCGGCCTTCAGCCCGCGGCGTTCGCAGAGCCGGCTGTAAGCGCCGAGGCTGAGGATCGCTTTGAGCGACAGATTGACATTGTGCGCCAAATGACCGGCAAAATCATCCGTGCAAAGCTGATTCTCCGGATCCAGCCCTTTTTCTGCAAGGTAGCCGGCCCACTGCGAAACCAGCGGCCAATACTCGGCGGCAAAATCCGCTTTTCCTTCCACCTCAGCCACTGCAGCCAGCAGCAGCAGCATGTTGCCGCTCTCCTCCACCGGCATCTGCTGCGCTTCGGATCGTTCACCGCCGCCGTAGACCTGGCCGTTAGCAAGCGGATAGACGCCCAGATCATGCGGAGCAAAGGGAAATCTCCATCTTGGCAGACGGGCATACTCGAGCACAGGCCGCAAGCTGGCCTTGAGCAGTTCGATGTTGAACAGCAGCAGCTGCGGCGCCGCAGGATAGATCACGTCCACCGTGGAGATGCAGCCGTTGCTGAAATTCTCTTTGGGAAAAAGCAGCGGGCGGCCGTCGACATCCGCTGCCAACTTTTGCGCGGCCAACGCCTGCCGGTAAGCCAGGCTGGCGAGCTGAGCATAGGCTTCGCCACCGACAGCGGTCAGATCGTCGTACAGTTCGCGGTCAAACGCCACGCACCGGTTCATCACATGAGCATATTCTTTGCATGCGTCGTCCAGCAGATCCTGGGCTTCCGCTCCGTTCTTGCGCCAGTAGGGCACGAGTTTGCGCTGAAAATATTCGACGCTGTACTGATCGTCGTAAGCGAGGATGAGATACCGTTGCCGAATCACATCGGCAAGCCGATCCAGAGCAAAGCTGAAAGCCAAAACCGGCGAATCCTCCTTCACGGCCATCGGCATGCTCATACGGTCGATCTCGGGTAAACGACCGGTTTCAATGAACCGCGGCCGGGTGACCGACGAGGACTGCAGCACGCTCGACGGCATTTGCCCCAGTTCGGCCGCTGCGTACAGGTACCCCCAGTCGATGCGCAGATGATCGCCGGACTTGGCCAGCACAGGTTGTTCTTGGGACCCGGTGGACAAGACCATCAAATCTTTGGTCTGCAGTCTGGACCAAACCACTTTTTGTCCCTTATCATTGACCGCCAATTCGGCGCTGCAATCAAAATAGAGCTGGACCGCGTGTTCGCGGCCGTCCATGGCGCACAACTCCCAGGACAGGGAGGTGGCAGGGCGGGCGAACTGGTCAAGATCGTCCGGCAAGAGCGGCGTGGTGAAGGTCAGGGATACGCGGACGCCGTCGCCGGCCATCTCATAGACGGTCTGGGTGGGCATCACGCGCAAGCTGGTTTGGGGCAGGGCCGCTACGTGGTCAGGCGCCGAACCGATCAAACGGCGAGTGACGCCGTCGATGCGGATCAGGCTGCACAGGGCCTGCGGAACCCCGGTCCAATGCCGGGTGGGCCCATCGGTCAGACGATCCTGAAACGACCAGAGGCTGAAATAAGGATCATGGGCGATCAACGGCACGGCCGGGGGTCGAAAAGTGGTCTGGCCGCAAATCACAACGGCCGCAAGAAGCACAAGCATACTCGCCTTTTTCAAAACATCCTTTTGCATGATCATTCCGTGGATTATTTATTTCGGTATATTTTGAGCACCCCCCGGCGCACCAGCAGGGGCGAACGGGCAATATCCTCCGGAGTCATGAACCGGTCGCTGACTCCCTTTTTCAGATCCAACCCAACGGCGTTATAGATCCGCGCCACATACCAGGAACAGTACAGCTTGTTTTCCCGGCGCAGCCGGTCCCGTTTATCCACCCCACGACGAAAAAGAATGAAAAGACCGAGCACAAGGGATTTCCACAGTGCGTACCCTTTGCCGAGTTCCTGTTGGGCGAATCGGATCATCTCACGCCGTTTGTCCTGTGCAACCGGTTCTATGGTGGTGAACCACTGCACGTGGCCGCGGTAATGGCGAAGATTGGCGCTCAGGGAGGTCACAGAAACTCCCCGCCCCACCGCCTCCAGCACCATCAGGCGATCGTTCCACCAAACCGCGACGCCCGCATGGGTGTAGCGCGATCGCGTGGCCCAGCGGATGATACGAGACGGCAGCGTGTACCCTTCGTAGAGCAGCACGTCGCCGTCCTTGATCTGGGAGCGGATATCCGAATACGTCTGCGGCTGCGATGAATCGAGTCCGCGAACGAGAAGGCCTCTCATAGCGCTACCTGTGCCTCATCCGCGCAACCAGCCGCGCCGGCGGAACCAGAGATAGAGCCCCAGCGCAACCACCAGGATCACCAGCCAGACGATCAGATAGCCTAACCTCCAGGACAGCTCCGGTATGTGCTCAAAATTCATTCCGTAAACGCCGACAATGAACGTGAGCGGCATAAAAAAAACCGAGAACAGGGTGAGAATCCGCATCACTTCATTGGTGCGCTGAGCGGACAGCGAGATGTGCAGGTTGAGCAGATTGGTTACATTCTCGTACAATTGCTGACTGAGAAAGAAAAGCCGGTCTGCGTTCTCGCGCAGATCCTGCAAAAACGGCGCATATTGCCTGGACTCGAACGTGAGGGAGCGAAAAATATCACGGGACAAAAAGGACATTTCTTTAAACACCCCCGCTTTGCGCTTCAAATAATAAAGATCTTCCAGATGTTGCTGCTGCAATTGAAGGAAAATTTGATTTTCAATGTCATCGAGCTGTCGCATGGCTTTCTGCAACGGCATCTCATAGCTCTGCAGAATCGCCAGGAAAATCTCATGCAGGAGAAAAAAAGCGGATTTGACGGTTTGGTTCGGCGCCTGCCGCCAGCGTTCCCGAATGGATTTGATAAAGGGCTGATCGTTTCGGTGAATGGTGATGAGAAAATTCTTGCCGGAGAGAATGGCGATTTTGCGCGTCAACTCTTGAACGGAATCCGCATCCGGGCCACACGCTTCATCATACGCACGGCAAATGATAAAGGTGTTTTCCTCCAGTTTTTCAAACTTGGGAAGATGCTCGGGTTCGAGACAATCCTGAATGGTGGTCGCATGCAAATCGTATTCGTTCGAGATGTGCTGCAGTTCCTCCGGCGTGGGCAGCACCAGATCCACCCAGCGAAAACTAGCGTCCGCTTTTTCAAATACGAGATCGATCAACCGGGAGCCTTTCGTTTTGTGGCTTGACGGGAAAAACAGCCGCCGTTCCTCTTTCACACCCTTGTCAATGTACGAAATTTCCGCAAGCAAAAAAATAGTTTTCTCCAGGTTCAGCCCTTGCACGAGTGTAAAAAAAGGGCTTGCGAAAACACACTGATTTATGTATGTTATTTTAAATCAAAGAGTAACTCGCAAGGCACTTGATGAAATTCGTACTGGCGCCGGATTCGTTCAAGGGCAGCGCTGATGCCGAAGCGGTATGCGCCGCGCTGGCTGCAGGCATTCTCCGCATTCTGCCGGATGCGGAGATCGTCTCGCTGCCCATGGCCGACGGCGGCGAGGGAACCGTCTCCGCTCTGGTCTCAGCCACCAACGGGCGTTTGCAGCGGCACACGGTCGTTGATCCGCTGGGACGGCCCATCACGGCACAATGGGGCCTTTTGGGCGACGGAGAAACCGCGGTCATCGAAATGGCGGCTGCCTCCGGGCTGCCTCTGGTGGCGGAGGAGGAGCGCAATCCGCTTAAAACGACCACCTATGGAACCGGACAACTGATTCTGCAGGCCATTGCCCAGGGCTGCCGCAAGATTCTTCTCGGCATCGGCGGTTCCGCCACCTGCGATGGCGGCGCCGGCATGGCTCAGGCGCTGGGATACAAGTTTTATCGTCAGGATGGCAGTGAGATTGTTGAGTATATGAACGGCGAATGGATCGGGCAGGTGCACAGCATTGACTGGACCACCCGTTCGCCGGCCTTGCAGGACTGCCAGATCACCGTTGCCTGCGATGTCGATAACGTGCTGCTGGGCCCACAGGGGGCGGTGATGGTGTATGCGCCGCAGAAAGGTGCGACGCCGGAACAGCTGCCGGTGCTGGAACGAAATATGGGCCGCTTCATCGATGTTATAGAAAAAGATTTAAGCCGGCCGGTCCGCAACATACCCGGCGCCGGCGCAGCCGGCGGACTGGGCGCAGGCGTGCTGGCCTTTGCGAACGCCACGCTCAAACCCGGTGTCCAGATCGTCCTGGCCGCCTGCCGCTTTAGCGAGAACAGTCAGAGCGCTGATTATATCATCACCGGCGAAGGACAAGTGGATGAGCAGACCGCATTCGGCAAAACCGTCAGCGGCATTTTAACCGCCGCCCGGCCACTGGCCGTTCCGGTGATCATCCTGGCTGGAGGGGTTCGTGGTGAAACGCGTGGACTGCTGCAGCAAGGGGCCGCCGCTGTTCTCTCCATCTGTCCCGGCCCCCTGTCGCTGCACGAGGCCATGCAACGCACCCTGCCCATGGTGGAAGAAGCCATGGCCAACCTGGCCAGCTTGTTGCGAATCGCCCATGGACGGCGAAAGATAAATCAGAATCACGAGGACCTATGAAGATTCCACTGCGTCTCATCCTTCTGTTCCTTCTCCTGGGCCTGCAAACCATAGACGCTTCGGGATCACTGCGGAGCGTAACAGTGGAACCCTGCAACGGCGTCTGCGGCTCTCAGGCGCTGCTGACACGGCACGAAGAGGCGGTGCGCAATACCAACGTGCGGCATCCGGAATGGCAGAACGGATTGTTCAAGCAAAATCAGTCCGCCTACCAGATCGGCGATTCCCTGACCTTCTTCGAGATCGATCCGCTGGTG
>DAIQOA010000200.1:0-7829 GCA_036788095.1 bacterium
CGTGCCCGGCGTGCGCGTCGTATTGACCAGCGCAAGCGATCAGGTGATCGCCGCCGGCCCGACGGATGCCAACGGCTATTATCCGTCTGACCGATGACCGACCGGCGCCTACAAGGTCCTGTTTGAAAAACCGGCCGGATACCTGTTTACCACTGCTCTGAGCGGCAGCAGCGCAACGGACAGCGATGCCGATTCCACCACCGGCATCACCACAGTTATCACCCTGGCGCCTGCCTCTGAACGACGTGATATCGACGCAGGTTTGGTCGCTCTGGCCTCCATAGGTGATTTCGTTTGGCTGGATCTCGATGCCGACGGACTCCAGGATGCGGGCGAGACCGGCATTCCCGGCGTGGTGGTCCATCTGTTAAGCCACGACGGCGACAGGGTGGCCAGCGATACCACCGATGCCTCGGGCTATTACCGGTTCACTGATCTAGAGCCAGCACTTTATGCCATTCAGCTGGAACCCCCGGCCGGCCTGGTGGTCTCCCCGGCGAATGCCGGCGCGGAGGATGCGTTGGACAGCGATATCTCGGGTTCCTTACTTCAGACGGCTGAAACCCGGCTCTCCCCTGGAGAGAATGACCTTCACTGGGATGCCGGCTTTTTTCCGCTCTCCGCTGTGGGCAACTATGTGTGGGAAGATAGAAACATGGACGGCGTTCAGGATGTGGATGAAAAACCCTGGCCCAACCTGGAGGTGCGGCTGCTCGACAGCCAACAGACCCTGATCCGAACCGCCTACACGGACAGTGCAGGTTTTTACTTGTTCGATCAAGTGATGCCAGGTCAATACTATGTGCAGTTTGTCATGCCTCCGGAGGAAGTGCTCAGCCCGGCCAACGCCGGTTCGTCGGAAGAGACCGATAGCGACGCGGATGTTGCGACCGGTTTGACCTCTCTCATCGATCTGACGCCCGGTGAAATCGATCTCAGTTGGGATGCCGGCCTCTATGGGCTTGTCGGTGTCGGCAATTTCGTCTGGTATGATCTGGATCAGGATGGATTGCAGGACAGCGGCGAACCCGGTGCGCCGGACGTGCGCATCAATCTCTACGACAGCGACCGGCGATTCCTCCAGAGCATGGTTACAGATCAGAACGGCTACTATTATTTCAGAATGCTGCCGCCAGGCTCCTATTTTCTTGAATTTGTCGCGCCGCCGGACTATGCCTTCAGTCCGCGTATTCCGCTGCAATACGACACCAACAGCGATGCCGATCCTTTGACCGGACGTACGGAACGGATCACCCTGAGACAGGGCAAGGACGATGTCACCTGGGATGCCGGTCTGATTCTTGCGTCCGCCATCGGCAATTACGTTTGGCTGGACAAGAATCAAGACGGCGTTCAGGATGTGGGCGAACCCGGCTTGGCCGATGTGCGTGTGGATCTGCATAACGCGGCCGGCCAGTTGACCGGCAGCACGCAGACTGATTCCAGCGGTGTGTACTGGTTTGAACACCTGGAGGCCGGCAGTTATACGGTGCGGGTGGTGGAAACCACTCTGCCGCCGGGCGTGGTCTGCACTACGGAGAACAATCCAATGGCGGTCTCTGTGGAAAAAGGGGAACGCTACGAGGATGCGGATTTCGGTTATTTTCTGGCCACTGCCAGCATCGGTGAGTACGTCTGGTACGATAGCAATCGCGATGGAAGCAAGCAGCCGACGGAACAAGGTTTGCCCAACGTCGTTTTAATCCTCAAGGATGAAAACGGCCGTGTGCTGGGCGTGACCCAAACCGATGAACAGGGCTATTATGTCTTTGAAAACCTTCTCAATGGCCGGTATTACGTGCAGGTGGATGCGAGCTCTTTGCCGCCGACCTATTATCTGACCTCTGGCGAACGGGTGATCACCATCGCTGTCAGTGAGGCGCGCTACTATCCGGACGCTAATTTTGGCTTTGCCGAGACAGAGTTGATGGGTTGCGGCCGGCGCATCATTGCCTGGTATGAGCCCTGGTACGGCAATGCCCAGCAGGATTCCACCTTGCGTCACTGGAATCCCCTTTATCGCGGCGGCGCCGCTGACACCAGTCTGTTCTCGCTCTATGATTCGCACGAAGCCAAAACCTGGGAATACGATATTCTGCTGGCCTGGGCTTCCGGCATCGACGGATTCGTAGTGGACTGGTTCGGCAAAACATCGTATGAAAATACCGGCCTCAACGGCTTGCTCGATACGGCCGAAGATCTGTACCAGAGATTTCATGGCAGCGGATTTGATTTCCAGATTATCTGCGCCTATGATGAATTGGCTCTGGGCCGCCTCGACACTAATTTCGTTTACCTCGCGGACTCGCTGCTCGAACATCCGGCCTACTGGGGAAAACGCAGCGGCGAACGCAGACCCGTGGTTACGTTCGATTGGCGTAAACCGCGGTATACGCATGCCGACTATCAGGCGGCAGCAGACAGCCTGTTGCCGGCCGATGTCTACCTGTTGCATTCAGATAGAGCCGACACGGCGTATGTCGATTCTTTGAAAGCAGGGGATCTGTTTTATCCCTGGGTGCAGACTTTGCCCACCCTGTGGGATATCCCCTTTGGCCTGGAATGGGGCAAACCCTATCTGGAAGGCTTTTATCGCGATGCGGAAGCCCGGCCTGAAACGTTCCGGCGTGTTTTCAGCATGGGCAGTGTCTGGCCTGGTTTTGATGATCGTCCCTGGCAACTGGGGATTAACCGTTGGATTTCCCGGCAGGACACGATGGTGTATCACTACACCTGGGAGATGGCGGAAAACACCCTCTCCGGCCACACTTGGCCGTGGATCCTGGTCGAGAGCTGGAACGATTTCAACCGCGCAACCCAGATTGAACCCTCGACGAATTGGGATTACAAACATATTGTGCAGACGCGCGACCGGGCCTATCGCTACAAGCTGGGCAACGCCAACTGCGCGCCCGAGTACATCGAGAATCTGGGATTGCTGGTGCCGCAGCATATTCGTCAGGCACGCCTGGCAGCTGAAAAGTACCCGGCTCTGGCCACACAGATCCATGCCAAGACCGAAGAGGCCGTTCAACGGTTTTTTGAACGTGATTTTCTGAGTGCGATCTCGTTGGCTGACGAGGCCAGCGGTTTGTCCATGGAACCTTTCCGGGTGGATGCAGTGACCAGCCATTCAGTGACCCTGCAGTGGCAGCCGGCAGAACGTGCGAACGGCTATGTGCTCTATTACACCAATGAAGCCGATCGTCTGCAGCCCTGCTCCTACTGGAGACCGGATTCCATCCTGATCGGCAACGCGACCTCCTATACCCTGGATAGCCTGCAGAGCAACCACAAAGTTTATCTCGCTCTTTGCGCCATTGACTCTGTGCTCGGGCCGCACGCCAACACCAGTTGGTATACCAATAATCTGAAGGGCATCCAGCCGTTAAGTGTGCAGACGCTCTCTGATCCCGAAGAGCCGCCGGCGCAGGCTGATGGCTTGGCTCTGTTCTGCGTGGCAGGTTCGCCGACTTTTAGCGGTCAGGGTTGGGATAATGCCGTGGATGCAGATCTGGCCGGATGGGATGGCACTGTGACCACCCGCGGTGATGCTCAGGGGACCGGCTCGCAGCAGCAAACACATCAGGGACCGGCGTGGGCGATCTTTTCCTTCAGCAGTGATTCATTGCGTCGGTTCAACACGGTTTCCATTCAGACCGATAACGGCATCGCCGAGCAATATGTCCGCAATCGCTGGGCGAGTAAACTGGAAGTGCTGGTCTCTGAAACGGATACCAGTGCGACGGCATTTACCTCTGTGTTGGTGTTCAACCGGACGAGCGGCAACATGACCTCTTTTACGCTGCCCGACATGGTAAAAGCTCGTTTCGTCAAGCTGGTTATCCATCAACCCAACCGGACCAGCGGGGCTTGGCGGCAAATCGTCGAGTTCCAGGTTTCTCTGCAAACCACAATGGCGAAAAAGCTGGCAGACGATGCGATCCAGCCGCAGGCCTATGCCTTGCATCAGAATTATCCAAACCCGTTCAATCCGACCACCGTCATCCGTTATGAAATACCGGATGATCAAGCGGTAACGATCAGGGTGTACGATCTCAGCGGCCGGGAATTGGAAACGCTGGTCAACGGGGCACAGACGGCAGGCAGCCACGAAGTGGTGTGGAACGCTGCGGGATATGCCAGCGGCATCTATTTATACCGCATTGAGGCTGGATCGTTCAGCAAGCTTTTGCGTATGCTGCTGATCAAATAAGCAGCAAATGACCACAGGCCGCCTGGAAGGTTGAAAGCGGCTTGAAAAAGTACGGCAAGCGCGGGAAAACAACGACTCCCGCGCTTGCCGTTTAAGGCGGGCGTGCCGGTTAAGCGTGTGGGGCTGGTTGGAGCCGCTGCGCAAACGGCTTAATGGGGGAGGGGCCGGCCTTTTTCCAGTCAGGCGATGCATTCGGCCAGCTTGTGAGGGGAGCGGGGAAGAGCCGTGCAGGCCGTGGCACTATAATAAATCTTTTTTCTTGATTTTCATGCTATTTTTCCTTACATTGAAAGGCTTTAAATGTAAGGATTTGCTTTTGTTTGTGTTGAGATTAAGTGACTATTTGAATAGGGAGTGTTTATCATGTCGAAACGGTGTGATATCTGCGGCAAGGGTCCAATGAGCGGAAATAAGATCAGCCATGCCCATAATTTGACCAGAACCCGTTGGATGCCGAACATCAAAAAATTGCGCATCCAGGACGGCAAATCTACGCGCCAGGCTTATGTGTGCAACCGCTGCCTGCGCTCGGGCAAAGTGACCAAGGCAATATAAAGCAGTTCCCCCTTTAAAAGCCCTTCCTCGAAGGGCTTTTTTTTTAGCTTTTCTCCCCGATCTCTGCCTGTCTGCGGCCGCCCAGCGCTTTGCTGCGTTGATACGCAGCCCAAATGGAACGGGATACTACGGTTCGCAGGCTTCCTTTTTCCATATGATACAACGCCTCTGCGCTGGTTCCGCCCGGAGAGGTCACCTGATTGCGAAGCTCTGCCGGATGATTCTGGCTTTGGCGAGCATATTCGACTGAGCCGGCCATGGTCTGCAGCACCAGTTGCTGAGCCACCCTGCGGCTGAATCCCAGGTGTACGCCGGCGTCGATCATGGCCTCCATGAATAAAAAGATATAAGCCGGCCCGGTGCCGCTGAGCGCAGTGGCTTTGTCCATATCGTCCTCATCCTTGGAGAAAATCTCTTCCCCCAGCGCGCCGAGGATGATGGCGGTTTGATGTTTCTGCTCATCAGAGATTTCGGTCGTAGCGGTCCACATGGTGATCCCTTGGCCTATTTGCCCAGGCGTGTTCGGCATGGCCCGCACCACGGCGCGGTGCGCCAGACCGGTGGTGATGGTGGTAATGTTCACCCCGGCGGCGATGCTCAGCACCAGGGCGTCGGGATGAATGCGGCCATGCAGTTCGGCCAACACGCTGGTCATTTTCTGCGGTTTAACCGACAGCACGACGATCTGACGGCCTTCGGCCGCTTTGGCGTTGTCCGTGGTCCAGGAGATGCCGTGTTTTTTAGCCAAGCTGCGGCCGCGTTCAGGCCGAGGACCGGATGCAATGATCTGGCCGGCGGGTAGACGTTTTTGTTTGAGCAGGCCGACGATCATGGCCTCTGCCATCATGCCTGAGCCGATAAAAGCGATTGAAGTGGATTCTTTCATAAACGGATTCTCATTTTTAAATTAGAACAGCGAGTGCCCTGTCCGGCTACAGGCGGCAGGGAACGCCGTCCAGCCGCAGTCCTGAGGTGCAGGCACGGATGATCCAGTAGCGCGCATTCAGCCCTGCGCGTTGAAACGCCGACTGCATGGCGCGACCGATGACATGGTGCCGTTTGCGGGCGAACGCGAGCAGGCCGGGCCCTGCGCCGCTCAAGGAAACCGCCACCGCTCCCTTTGCCAGAGCGGAGCGAACCGCCTCCTCGGCGCCCGGAATATGGGGCAGACGATAGGGTTCGTGCAGCCGGTCTTCCATCACCTGGGCCAGCAACGCGTCGTTGCCGGTCCGGATCGACTCGACCACGAGCAGGCTGCGGCTGATGTTGAACACTGTATCGGTGCGAGTGAATTTTTTCGGCACCAGGGTGCGCGCATAATTGGTGAGAAAGTGATAATCCGGCACGCAGACCACCACCTCGGTCATGACGCCGGGGATGGGATGGACAAACACCTGACCGTCCTTGATCGCCGCCACCACCAAACCGCCCATCACCGCCGGCGCCACGTTGTCAGGATGGCCTTCCAGAGAAGCCGCCTGTTTGAGGATGTCCATCAGGTGTACCGAGCCCTTTTGAATCGCCTCGCTGAACGCCACGCCGGCCAGCACCGCAGTGGAGCTGGAACCCAGGCCGCTGCGGCAGGGCACCTGATTGTGACAGCAAATTTTCCATTGATGCATGCGGCGCGCATGACGGTCGGGCAGCGTCTGCAGCATGGTCTGCACTACGAGATTTTTTGCATCCGATGGCAGTTCATGGGCGCCTTCACCATGATTCTCGACTTGAATTTTTTTCTGCGTCGGGTCGATCTCCAGTTCGAACTGGTTCCACAGATCCAGTGCAATGCCGACGCAATCGAATCCCGGGCCCAGGTTGGCGCTGGTGGCTGGAATATAGACTTTAATGTTTTTCAATGGGTGTTTCATGATTTATCCCGATCGTTGCGCAAGGGCATGCCCGGATTACAAAAAGCGGCCGATGGGCCAAGTTTCACTGCTCGATTACTCTGTCTGCAGAATAATTCTCTGCAGGCTATCCATGTCCGCCTCAATGGATAACGGAGGTGCGGCGCAGTGCAGGGCGCTGTCCGGATCTTTGAGGCCGTGTCCGGTCAACACACACACCACCCGTTTGCCGCGCAGATTCATGTCGCCCTGTGCGATCATTTTGCCCAGGCCGGCGATCCCTGCTGCGGAGGAGGGCTCGCAAAAGATCCCCTCTGTTTTTGCCACCAGCTGGTACGCGGCCATAATTTCATCGTCACTGGCCATACAGATGTGGCCGTTGGATTCCTGTAAGGCGCGCAGGGCGTCCTGCCAGCGCGCTGGATTGCCGATGCGGATGGCGGTGGCCAGAGTCTCAGGCTTTTCGATCACATGGCCGCGGACGATGGGCGCTGAGCCTTCGGCCTGCACGCCCAACAGCTGCGGGCGCTGGCCGATGATCCGGTCGTTGAAATATTCGCTGTAGCCCATCCAATAGGCGGTGATGTTGCCGGCATTGCCCACCGGCAGGCAGTGCCAGTCCGGCGCAACGCCAAGGGCATCGCAGATCTCAAAAGCAGCGGTTTTCTGCCCCTGCATGCGTGCCGGATTGATCGAGTTGACCAGAACCACCGGCAGGCTGGCGCTGGCCTCGCGCACCATGGCCAATCCGTCGTCAAATGAGCCGGCGATGGAGATCACCCGGGCGCCGTAGGCCAAGGCGCCGGCCAGTTTGCCCACCGCCACCTTGCCCTGCGGCACCAGAACAAAACAGCGGATGCCTGCGCGGGCGGCATAGGCAGCGGCGGATGCGGCGGTGTTGCCGGTGCTGGCGCAGATGATCGCCCGGCCGCCCTCAGCAGCCACTTGGGTCACTGCAGCGGTCATGCCCCGGTCTTTGAAGGAACCGGTTGGATTCAGTCCCTCATATTTAAGGAACAGGTCAAAGCCTCCGCCCAGAGCCTGCGCCAGCCTCGGCGCTGGGATCAACGGAGTATTGCCTTCATACAGGGTCACCGGCCGGTCGATGCCGGCGATGGCGAGGCGCGGCCCATAGCGGGCGATGACACCCGACCAGGGGGATACAGACATAATCAGTTTGCTCCCAGAAAGTTTTTACCTCGGAATAGCGG
>DAIQOA010000201.1:0-7789 GCA_036788095.1 bacterium
CAGCCGCTTGTTGAGCACAGCGCATTTATCGCAGCCGGCTTTGCCGAACACATGTATTTGAAAGTACTTTTGCATGCTCCTATTCCCTCATCCCTCGTTTACCCTATGGAGACGGCATCAGCGTCTGCGGTTTCCAGCACCGCTTGATCCGCGGTTTCGATCCGGTAGCGTCCGGCCTGACGTGCGGTCAGTTCGCCGAATCGCTTGGAGCGGTTCCAGTTTTCAATTTTGCTGAAATAGCCGACCACCCGGCTTTCGCCAAAGACCCGCGTCGAGCCGCAGGCGGTGCAGTGTTCTTGCAGGCCGCGCTCCTGATGAAAACAGTCGTAGCAATAGGTGAACTCGGGCGAAATGGTCAGCTGGGCGCACTGCGTGCGTTTGAACGTCTCCATCACCAAATAGAGGATGGAATCCGGCGACGGTTTCTCCTCGCCGACAAAGGCGTGCACGATGGCGCCGGATTCGATCATGCAATGATACTGCGCCTGCTCGCGGATGCGTTCCACCAGGGAGACCGGTGCGTCGGCTGCCAGGTGGATCGAGTTGGTGTAATAGATCGAATCGTCGTCGATGCTGCCCTTGACGATGGCGGTGGCCTCATCCCGATAGTGGATCATGTCGGTCTTGGCCAATCGCCGCGCCGCGCTTTCCGCCGGCGACTCTTCCAGGCTGAACTTCATCTTGTATTTGCGGCTGAGTTTTTTGGCCTTGAGATACATATGCGCCACGATGGTCAGTCCCATCTCCTGGGCCGCCCGGCTTTCATGCAGGGCGTGGCCGGTGAGATACTGCACCGCATCGTTGATGCCGATCAGGCCGATGATATAGGTGCTCTTGTCCGGATCCACGTAGGGCTTGTCGTCGCAGGCAGGCCGGCCGATCTGGTAAAGCGGACGGCCCAGTTCGGACATCATCTCCTCGATGCGGCTGCGTTTTTCCAGATGCGCCTGCGCGCACAGTTCCATGGTGGCGTCGATCTCGGCCAGCAAGCCTTCCAGGTCGGCCCGGCCCTTGCGGCTGGCGCGGAAGGCCGCCTGTGGGATGTTGATGGTGACATTTTGGAAGCCGCAGAAGCGCATGGATTCGGGGTGGCGCAACATGCGGTTGTCGGTGATGGTGGTGCGCAGCCGGCAACAGGCGGACAGCGTCACCTCATCCCGGTCAAAAATGAAATAGGTGGAGCCGTTGTGCGCCGCCAGTTGACAGGCCCGTTGGACGATGCGAAACTGAGCCGGGTCGCGCAGAGATTCTTCGTTGATGTGAAAGTCGCATTTGGGAAATTCGAACACCCGGCCATGGCGGTCGCCGTCCTCCCACACCGACAGCAGGGCCAGGGCGAAGGCCTGGGCCTCTTTTTGATAATCCCCATAGGTGACGATCTTTTCACCGCGCTCCGCCAGCTCTTGCTGAATCGCTTCGTCGTACACGGTTCCGTGTGCCGCATCCTTGAGCTCGCGCAGCACCAGACGGCGTTTGCCGTTTTCATCGACCGTATACAGGTTCATCAGCGGATAGCCCTCGCCGTCGGTCTCGTCGCGGGTGATCTCCTCCAGCTCTATGATCTCCCCGGAGGCGGTAGCCAGCTGGTATTTGCCGCCTGGCCCGATGGCCGGCACGGATTTCAGATAGCCGGGCACGCCGGTGTGGATGTTAAAGTCGAGAAACAGGGTCTGCCCGCCGCGGGAGAATGCGTTCTGGGAACCGTTAAAAATCAGCTCCTGGGCGATCTGCTTGAGCTCCCGGTCGCTTTTGCCGGTCAGCAGGGGTGCATAAAAGACGTTGATGTAGGCGATGCCCAGGGCGCCGGCATAGTTGGCCTGCATCGTGGCCAGAAAGGTGTTCAGATGGCCGGTCAGCACCGAGGCGCTGCGCGCCGGCTTGGATTCGGTGTTGAGGTTGAGCAGCTTTTGCAATCCGTACTTTTTGACATACTCTACCGAATGGGAGCTGCAGTACACTCGATGCGGATAGCCCAGATCGTGCAGATGGATCATGCCGGTGTCATGAGCCCGTTTGATCTCCGGTGAGAACATGGTGTCCAAGGCCCATTGCTTCAACACCAGCTCGGCGATGCCCAGATTGACCGCTTCCGGATTGTTGTTGACGATGTTGCTGTTCTCGGTCGATTTGGTGTACATCAATGCTTCGATGTAGGATTTGGGGATGCCGTACAGATTGAGATCGCGCAGCTGGGAGTGATAGCCGCGTGAGGCCAGTTCGTTGTTGACCAGCTCACGGATCAGCGCCGTGTTGACGGTCTGCATCTGGCTGTTGATGACTTGGTTTTCCACCACCTTGGCGATCTGATTGGCGACCTCCAGCGGCAGCTGCGCTTTCGCCAGCAGTTGTTCGACGATGCGGCTGCGGTCCCAAACGTGGGTCATATCCGTGGTCACCGATTGCACCAGCAGCAGACTGGCGTCGGTGACATCCCGTGAGGTCTCCTTGCGGCCGTCGCGCACGCGGATCTGCTTCCGCGCCTGCTCCCGCTGTTTGCGATAGCGCATATAGGCCGACACCACCAGCGGATAATTATTTTCCGCCAGCACCATCTCCACCAGATCCTGCACATCCTCCAATCGCGGAATCCGGCGTCCCTGCTCATCGGCCTGAACGAAATACTCGTGCAGGGGATCGTTGAGCCGCTCTACGACTTGATGCGCCATCTGTGAACCGACGCCCTGGGCCGGCTTTTGGCCGGTCTCACGACTTACCGCCGCAAAAGCTTTATCAATGGCTGCAGCGATCTTTTCCGTCTGAAACGGAACCACACAGCCGTTTCGTTTTAGAAAGCCTTGAAATAGTCCCGTCCCCGCCTCGAACATATACGGCGTCCTCCGTTACATTTTTTTATGTGGGTCTTTGTGAATGGTGGGAAATAGCGAAAACCTTCTCCTCGCCCAGATGCTGTTCACCCGGGCATCAAAAGTAATATATATAGATTAAAACTCTTTTTCAAGTACTAAATATGGTATTTTGTATTTTTTTTTAACTTTTTCTTGCCTGCCGGCAGGAGCGGGGATTCCAGGCCCGGCGCGGGTGCCGGTCAAACGCTCCAGGCGCCTGCATCTGATTACTTGACAATCTGATAAATCTTTGTTATGTTTTATTCAGAAGGGAGTATAGACATGACGAACAACCGTAGATTGAACGAATGGGTACAGGGGTGGGCCGCATGGTGCCAGCCGGATCGTCTCCACTGGTGCAATGGGTCGGCAAATGAATGGCAGAGCCTGTGCGCTGCCATGGTGCAACAAGGCAGTTTCATCCGCTTGAATGAAAGCAAACGGCCGTCCAGCTTTCTCGCGCGATCCGACCCGGGTGATGTGGCGCGGGTGGAAAGCCGGACGTTTATTTGTTCCGCGGACCAGGAGCAGTGTGGACCCACCAACAATTGGCATCCGCCCGACGAGATGCAGCAGCGCTTACGCAAGCTGTATCAGGGCTGCATGAAGGGCCGCACGATGTACATCATCCCTTTCAGCATGGGACCAGTCCAATCTCCTTTTTCATGCATCGGCATGGAGATCACGGACTCGCCGTACGTGGCGGTGAACATGGCCATCATGACCCGGGTGGGCGAGGAGGTGTTGCAGGCTCTGGGCGATCGGCCGTTCATCCCCTGCGTCCATTCGGTGGGCCTGCCGTTGTCCAATCCGGCCGGGGATGTGCCCTGGCCCTGCAATGCTCAGGAGAAATACATCGTTCAATTTCCCGACGAGCGCATGATTTGGTCCTATGGCAGCGGCTATGGCGGCAATGCGCTGTTGGGCAAAAAGTGTTTTGCGCTGCGCATCGCTTCGGTGATGGCGCACGACGAGGGCTGGATGGCCGAGCATATGCTGATTATGGGGGTGACCAATCCGCGCGGTGAAAAAAAATATATCGCCGCCGCTTTTCCCAGCGCCTGCGGCAAAACCAACCTGGCCATGCTAATTCCCACGCTGCCCGGATGGAAGATCGAAACCCTCGGCGATGACATCGCCTGGATGCGTTTCGGCGCCGATGGGCGACTGTACGCCATGAATCCAGAGTTTGGATTTTTCGGCGTGGCGCCCGGGACTTCGCAGAGCTCCAATCCCAACGCAGTGGCTACGGTCGTCAAGAACACCATTTTCACCAATGTGGCGCTGACGCCGGACGGGGATGTCTGGTGGGAGGGGTTGAGCGAGGAAAAGCCCGGCCACCTGACCTCCTGGTTAAATCAACCGTGGACCCCTGAGGACAAGACGCCGGCCGCCCATCCCAACGGCCGTTTTACCGCGCCCTTGACCCAGTGCCCCTGCCTGGATCCTGACTGGGATTCGCCCCAGGGCGTACCGATCTCGGCCATTCTCTTCGGCGGCCGCCGTCCCACCGTGATCCCACTGGTACATCAAGCGTTCGATTGGTCGCACGGCGTCTTTACCGGATCCATCATCTCCTCCGAGCGCACCGCAGCCGCGGACGGCACGGTGGGCACGGTTCGCCGAGATCCCTTTGCCATGCTGCCGTTCTGCGGATATCATATGGCTGATTATTTCAGCCATTGGCTAAAAATCGGCGAGCAAAGTACGGCGGACAAACTGCCGAAAATTTTTTACGTCAACTGGTTCCGGCAGCGGGACGGCCGCTGGCTATGGCCCGGGTATGGCGAGAACAGCCGGGTGCTGAAATGGGTGTTCGAACGGTGTGATGGCGCAGACAACTTTAGCCGCACGCCCATCGGTTTACTGCCGCGGGCGGATTCGCTGTCGTTGGATGGTTTAGCTATCAGCCGCGATGATATCGAGGAGCTGCTGGCGGTCCGGCCGGATCAGTGGCTCAAGGAGGTTGCGGATATTCGCAGGTTTTATCAGACCTTTGGCCGGCGCCTGCCGCAGGAACTCGAGCGGCAGTTGACCGAGTTGGAGGGCCGTTTACAGACATCCGGTTAACAGAGAGCGGACCCAAGAGTTTTCCTTTGCTCCCAGCGGGTTGCCCGGCTGTCGTTTATGAACGACACGATCGTCCATCATAAAAAAGGAGCCGTGCTATGCGTGAAATATCGGCCAGATTGATTACGGAAAAGGTCGCCGATCTCTGCATTCAGGCCAACTATCATCTGGGTCAGGATGTCATCGACGCGATGAAGCGGGGGCTGGAGAAGGAAGAGTCGCCGACCGGCAGGGCTATTCTCGAGCAGCTGTTGGAGAACGCCGCCATTGCCAAAGAGGGCGAGTTTCCGATCTGTCAGGACACCGGCTTTGCGGTGTTCTTTGTCGAGATGGGCCAGGAGGTGCATGTGGTGGATGGGGGTTTAAACGACGCCATCGCCGCCGGTGTGATCAAGGGGTATGGTGAGGGCTTTTTGCGCAAATCCATTGTCTCGGATCCCCTGAAACGTCAGAACACCGGTAACAACACGCCGCCGGTCATCTGGATCGACGTGGTGGCCGGCGAGCGGATCAAGATCACCATGGCACCCAAGGGCGGCGGCAGCGAGAACATGAGCGAAGTGGCCATGCTCACGCCGGCGGACGGCGCCGAGGGGGTGAAGAATTTCGTGGTCGACAAAGTGCGGCGTTCAGGCGGCAATCCCTGTCCACCGATTGTGGTGGGCGTGGGCATTGGCGGCACGTTTGAAAAAGTGGCGTATCTGGCGAAAAAGTCCATTTTGCGGCCTGTGGGCCATCGCAATCCCGATCCGTACTATGCCGCCATGGAGGAGGAATTGCTGGAGCGGGTGAACAAACTCGGCGTCGGGCCTCAGGGACTGGGCGGACGCATCACGGCGTTGGATGTGCATGTGGAGGTCTATCCCTGTCACATCGCTTCGCTGCCGGCAGCGGTCAACATTCAGTGCCATGCTGCGCGGCATAAAGAGGTGATCCTGTGAACCGGACCGATCGGTCCGCGTCTTTGACGCATCAGACCATCGATGCCTACTGACCTTCTTACAACAGGAGATTGAGGTATGGCTGACGTGATAAAACTTTCCACTCCGCTGGACGACCGGCAGGTTGAAGCGCTGCACGCAGGCGACAGTGTGTTGATCACCGGCATTATTTATTCCGCGCGTGATTCGGCGCATAAAAAATTGGTCGATCTGCTTGAACAGGGTCAGCCCCTGCCGCTGGATCTGACCGGCCATCTGATCTATTATGTCGGACCATCGCCGGCGCGGCCGGGCAAGCCCATCGGCTCGGCCGGCCCCACCACGTCGGGCCGCATGAATCCGTACGCGCCCCAATTGCTGGCGCACGGGTCCAGAGGCATGATCGGCAAGGGGGAGATGAACGCCGGCGTATCAGAGGCGTTGAAAAAGTACAAGGGCGTCTATCTGGTGGCTGTCGGCGGCGCCGCCGCCCTGATCGCCCGTTCGATTAAAAAGAACACGGTCATCGCTTATCCGGAACTGGGCGCTGAGGCCATCGCTGAATTGACCGTAGAGGATTTCCCCGCCATTGTGGCGCAGGATTGCCATGGCGGCAACATCTATCAGGAAGGCGTTAAAAAATACGGCCGGTCCTGATCCATGGTGCGGATGCAGGGCGGCTTTTTCACACCATCCCTGCGCGATCAAGTCGGAACGAAAACCGTTTGCCCCGGAGGCCGCCGTGGTTTTGCGTCTGTTTTGGGCATCGTTTGTTGCGTTGCCCGTAGAGTGTTTGAATGAGATGTCTGAATGGAGAACGATTGATGAAAAAAGGGTTCGTTTGTTTTTTGCTGATCAGCCGCTCGCTTTTCAGCCAGGACGCTGCGCCGGATTCGGCGCCGGCCGGTCCGTGGAAGCACAGTTTGGTGGGCGCCTTGACCACCAATCAGGTCAGTTTTTCCAACTGGGCGCAAGGAGGGGAGAACGCCCTGTCCTGGGCGTCGCTGCTGGATGGTAAATCGGATTATCAGAAAAATAAAATGAATGTGACCAATACCTACAAGGCGGCCTACGGCAGAACCAAGCTGGGCGACCAGGGCATGCGCAAGACCGATGATCGTTTGGAACTGGAGAGCGTGCTGGTGCGGAAAACCAGCCCGACGTTGAACCCCTACCTGGCGGCGAGTTTAAAGACTCAGTTTGATCGGGGTTATATCTATGATACGAACGGCATCGCCAACCCGGTCTCTGATTTTTTCGATCCCGGCTATCTTACTCAGGCCATGGGTGTAAGATATGAACCGAACCAGAAGATAAAAACGCGTTTGGGCATTGCCCTGCGCGAAGTGCTCACCCGGCAATTCCCCCATTATGCGGATGATCCCGCGACCGCGAAAATAGAAAAGATCCTGGTCCAGGGCGGTCTGGAATCGGTCACCAACATCGATCTCAAACTGGCTGAGAACATGCTGTTCACCTCAGCCATCGAAATGTTCGATCCGTTCAACCAATTGGATGAGGTGGCGGTGCGCAACAACAACACTCTGACCATCAAAGCGTCCAAATGGGTGACGGTCATCATGAATCTGCAACTGATTCAGGAGAAGCGCATCACACCGCGCACCCAGCTTAAGGAATCGTTGGCCATCGGTCTGAGCTACACGTTTATCTGATGGAAGGGATTCACGGTTCCATGGGATTCAGGGCCAACGGCCACCACACCCGGAACCGTGATTCCCGGCTCCAGGTGTTGCCCGCAGAAGCGTAATCCACCAGGGTGAGGTTCCGCGGCCTGCCGAGTTCCATTTCCAGGAAATCCCCCAGCGTACAGGATGTGGTGCAAGAGAACCAGCAGCCCGGCAGCGTGGTGATCGGATGAAAAGCCCAATCGCCCTGCTCTTGTTGTGGCTTGGCTGGTTCATCCACATCTCCCGAATCCCATCGTTGATCGCG
>DAIQOA010000202.1:0-7787 GCA_036788095.1 bacterium
TGTGGCCTTTTCCTGCCGCGCATCTGGCCGAGGTGGCGGCGAGGGTCAAAGGATTTCTGGTTGTCGAATTATCCAACGGTCAAATGGTGGACGACGTGCGCCTGGCCGTGGAGTGCCGAATCCCGGTTCATTTTTACAACCGCATGGGGGGCATGGTCCCCTCGACGGAAGAGATCACCGCAAAGGTGTTGACTCTTTTGGAAGGGCGATGACATGGTCGACAAAGTGCTGAGCAAGTCGGACAGCTTTTACAGGATCTATGAGCGCAACACCGGCGCGAACAAGGAGAGTACCCACTATTGTCCGGGCTGCGGTCACGGCGTGCTGCACAAGCTCATCGCCGAGGCGTTGGACGATTTTCAGCTGCGCGAACGCACGGTGCTGGCCAGTCCGGTGGGCTGCAGCGTGTTCGCCTATTATTATTTCCGTCTGGGCAACGTGCAATGCGCGCACGGCCGTGCTCCGGCTGTGGCCACCGGCATCAAACGCAGCCTGCCCCATTCGATCGTCATCAGCTATCAGGGCGACGGCGATCTGGCGGCCATCGGCGGCAACGAGATCCTGCAGGCGGCCAACCGGGGTGAGAACATAACGGTCTTCTTTGTCAACAACGCCATTTATGGCATGACCGGCGGCCAGATGGCGCCCACCACGCTGGTGGGGCAGCGCACCACCACCTCGCCCTACGGCCGCAATCCGGGCAACGAGGGCTTTCCCATCCGCATGTCCGAGTTGATCAGCCAGCTGGAGGCGCCGGTGTATGTGGAGCGGGTGGCCTTGACCGATGCCAAGAACACCAGCAGGGCGCGGCGTGCGGTGCGCAAGGCGCTGCAGCTGCAGATGGAGAACAAGGGCTTTAGCCTGGTGGAAGTTCTCTCCGCCTGTCCTTCGGGCTGGAAGATGTCGCCGGTTCAGGCCAAAGAGTGGATCAACGATGCTCTGATCAAGCAGTTCCCCCTGGGCGTGTATCGCGACCGCAGCGAAAGCGTGCCGGCCTCTGAAAGCAAACGTTTCGTTTTTCAGAGCGCGGATCTGTGGAACAAGTTGGATATACCCACCCAGGAGCCGCTCGCGTCCAGCGGTCAGCCGTTCGCCGGGCCGCAGGATAATCCACGCATCAAGTTGGCCGGATTCGGCGGCCAGGGCGTGCTGGTTCTGGGGCTGATGCTGGCGCAGGCGGGCATGCAATCCGGATTGCACGTCTCCTGGATTCCGTCCTATGGGCCGGAGATGCGCGGCGGCACGGCCAACTGCCACGTCAATCTGTCGCATCGCCGCATCGGCTCTCCGGTGGTCTCCCGTCCCACGGTTCTGGTGGCGATGAACCTGCCGTCGCTGGAAAAATTCGAAGAGGAGGTGGCGGCCGGTGGGCTGATCATTTATGATTCCTCCCTGATTGATCGGCCGCCGCAGCGGAAGGATGTGCAGGTTCTGGCCATCCCTGCCACAGAGATGGCGGATCAGCTGGGCAACACCCGCATCGCCAACATGGTGATTCTCGGCGCCTATATCGCGCTCACCGGTTGTTTGTCCAAGGAATCGATCGCGGCCGCGCTCCCGGAAGTAGTCAAGCGCAAAAACCTGGTGCCGCTGAACCGGCAGGCGCTGGAAAAGGGGATGGAATTTGTTGTCTCATCGATGCACTAAAAAGACGCTCAGCCGTCGATCAGCCGGCTGAGGGACAACGTGTTGGAACGAAAACCATTGAATAGGCACTCTAACGGGGTGGGCGGGTCGCTGAGGCAAAAAATTTTTAACGACCTTTTGCCTTTCGTCAACAAACCGGGTCGCTACATCGGCAACGAGGTGAATATCCTGAGGAAAAATCCGGACGAATGCAGTGTTCGTTTCGCCCTGGTTTTTCCCGATGTCTATGAAGTCGGCATGTCTTACCTGGGATTTCCGATCCTCTACCATCTGCTCAACCGGATGCCGGGTGTGTACGCTGAACGAGTGTTCGCCCCGTGGACCGACATGGAAAGGCAGATGCGCGAGCAGGGGGTTCCTCTTTTTTCCCTCGAGACGTTTTCCTCCTTGCGCGATTTCGACTTGGTGGGCTTTACGTTGCAGTATGAGCTGCACGCCACCACGCTTCTCAATCTGATCGATCTGATCGGCCTGCCGGTGTGGGCCAAGGAGCGCAGCGACGGCCCGCTGTTGCTGGCCGGCGGACCTTCGGCCTTTAATCCGGAGCCCCTGGCGGACTTTATCGATGCGTTCGTGATCGGCGATGGAGAAGAGGTGATCCAGGAGATCGCGGAGCTGGTGGCCGACGGAAAAAAACAGGCATGGGATCGTCCTAGCCTTCTCCGCGCGCTGGCCGGCCTGCAAGGGGTGTATGTTCCGCGGTTCTATCAACCTGCTTATGACGATGCCGGCCGGTTCAGCGGGCTGACGGCCACAGAGCCCGGCGTCCCTGAAACCGTCCGCGCCCGCATCGTTGAAACGCTGGCGCCGCAGAACTATCCGGAAAAGCCTCTGGTGCCGGTGATCCCCACCACCCACGATCGCGTCTCGCTAGAGATCGCACGGGGCTGTTCGCGTGGTTGCCGCTTCTGCAATGCCGGCATGATCTATCGGCCGGTCCGCCAGCGGCCGGTGCAGGACCTGGTGCGCCAGGCGCTGGAGAACATTCGACACACCGGCTATGATGAAGTGTCGCTGGTGTCGCTGTCCACATCGGACTATGAGGCGTTGGAGCCCCTGATGGTCGGACTGCAGGCGCAGTTGGGGTCGGAGATGGTGAATCTCTCCTTTCCCTCTCTGCGTCCGGAAAAATTCACCCCCCAGGTCGCTTTTTTCGCCAAAGGGGTGCGCAAATCAGGATTGACGTTGGCGCCGGAAGCAGGATGTCAGCGGTTGCGCGATGTCATTAACAAGACCACCACCGAGCAGGATCTGCTCGCCGCGGTGCAGCTGGCGTTCCGCGAGGGGTGGAAGCTGATCAAACTGTACTTTATGATCGGCCATCCGACCGAGAGCGAGGCGGATCTGCAGGAGCTGGTCCAGCTCATCCACCGGGTGATGGCGGTGGCCAAAATGTACCGGGGGACCGGCTTGAACGTCTCCCTGTCGCCATTCATCCCCAAACCGCTGACGCCCTTTCAGTGGTGCCGTCAGGATTCGCCGGAGGAGATCGACGGCAAACTCCGCTTTCTCCGTGAACGGCTGCGCGACAAACGGATCAAACTGAGTTGGCGCAACGCCGATCTCGCCCAGGTGGAAGGGCTGCTGGCGCGCGGCGACCGGCGCATCGGCCGGGTGATCTGGCGCGTCTGGCGAAGCGGAGCAAGGCTGGAGGGGTGGTCGGAACATTTCAATCATGATCTGTGGCAGCAGGCCATGGATGCGGAAGGATTGGCCTATGAACGGTTCACCGGCGGGCTGGATCTGGACGCTCCCCTGCCATGGGATCATGTGCAAAAAGGGGTGAGCAAAAAGTATTTGCAGCAAGAGTATCACAAAAGCGTGCAGGCCCAGGTGACGCTGGATTGCCGCGAAGAGGAGTGCCATCATTGCGGATTGATGGCGCAGCCGGTGTGCCGGCAAATCCTGCAGCAGGGACCGGCGGAAGCAAAGGCGCAACTGCCGTCGGCGTCGCCTGCGGCTGCGCCACCGCCTGATCAGGAGACGATCCGACTGGTTCGCCTCCGTTATCGCCGCGATGAATCCGTTCGGTTTCTCTCCCATCTGGATGTCATCCATCTGTTTGAGCGTGCCTTGCGGCGTGCGCGCATCAGGATCGTCTATACCAGCGGCTTTAACCCTCACCCCAAGATGGCCTTCGGTCCGCCGTTGCCCACCGGTTACACCAGCCTGAACGAGTACCTGGATTTCCACTATCATCCCGACGACGACGATCAGCCGCTGGAACGATTGTCCGCCGTCCTGCCGGAGGGGCTGGAGCTGTTGGAGATGAAATCGCTGTTTGACAAACACCGTCATCTCACCGATGTCATCAATCGCAGCGACTATCGGATCATCACGCCGGTCGCCGTGGCGCCGCAGCGCGTGCAAACGCTGCTGGAGAGCGCCAGCCTGCCGGTGGTGCGGCATAAAGAGGGCGAAGCGTCCAAGGAAGTGGACATCCGTCCCTACCTTGACGCCTTGGAGGTCCAGGACGACCAGCTGACGCTGGTGGCCCGGATCGACCGCGGCAAGACGCTGCGCGTCCAGGAAGTGCTCACTCTGCTGTTCGACGGCGACGAGACGTCGGTCAAGCGCAGCCGGGTGACGCGGACAGGCCTGTTCATCCAGTTCGGCGATCTGGTGGCCACGCCGATGGAGATATGAGACGCTGTTCCGCAAGAAAAGATTTTTACCATCATCAAAATGATTGAGGGACCATGAAGAAAGAAATTTTTATAAACGCGTCCATGGGTGAAACCCGTTTGGCGATCTGTGAAGACGGCCGGCTCTCGGAGCTGTATTTTGAGAAAGCAGAAAAAGAACGCATGGTGGGGGATGTATATTATGGCCAGGTGGCCAAAGTCCTCAAGGGCATGCAAGCGGCTTTTGTCAATATCGGCCTGACGCAGGATGCCTTTCTCCATTTTTCCGACATCGGCGAGAATCTCGCCGAGTTTAACAAGCTCTATCAAGAGGAGGGCAAGCCGCCAAAGAACAACCGTCGTGGCGGGAACGATCATCACCTGCATCAGGGTCAGCCGATCCTGGTGCAGATCACCAAAGAGCCGATCTCCAACAAGGGCGCGCGGGTGACCACCAACATCGCCCTGCCCGGCCGTTTTCTCGTGTTGATACCGTTCGATCATACGGTCGGCGTTTCGCGCAAGATCCACAACCGTCGTGAAAAGGGCCGGCTGAAGAGCATCGGCCGCGAGATCAAGCCCAACGGCTTTGGCATCGTCATCCGCACCGTTTCAGAGGGCCGCAACAAACAAGAGCTGCTGGACGATCTGAACAGTCTGATGAAAACCTGGGAGCAGATCGTCAAGAACATCAGCAAGAACAAACCACCGGTGCGGGTGCACAAGGACATGGATATGCTGTCCAGCACCATTCGCGATCTGTTCACCAATGATGTGGATCGCCTGGTGGTGGACGACAAAAAAATGCATAAGCAGATCTCCAAATATCTGCGTGAAGTGGCCAGTTCGCTGACGGATCGGGTGGAATGGCACCGCGACAAAGAGCCGATCTTTGACCGCTTCGGCATCGAAACCGAGATCAGCAAAAGCCTGGCGCGCAAGTTTTGGCTCAAGAGCGGCGGGTACATCTTTTTCGATCATACCGAGGCCCTGACCGCCATCGACGTCAACAGCGGCCGGTTCGTCGGCAAAAAGGACCACGACGCCAACAGCCTCAAGATCAACCTGGAGGCGGCCCGTGAGATCGCCCGGCAGCTGCGTCTGCGCGACATCGGCGGCATCATTATCTGCGATTTCATCGACATGGTGGAAGAGAAGAACCGGCGCAGATTGCAGGATGAGTTTTTAAACGAGCTCAAGGCCGACCGGGCTCAGGTCAACATCGCGCCGATCAGCAAGTTCGGCATCATTGAGATGACCCGCGAACGGGTGCGGCCGCCGTTGCTCTTCTCCATCAGCGAACCCTGTCCCGCCTGCCTGGGGACCGGCCGGGTGATGAGTAAGACCACCATCCTGGCGCGCATCGAGCGCTGGGTCAAACGGTATCGCAGGGAAAAAGGCGAGCGCTCTCTGCAGCTGATGGTCAACCCCGAACTGGCGCAGTTCCTCAGCGCCGGCACCCCAAGCCATGTGCTGCGCCTCAGCTGGCGCTACTGGACGCGCATCAAAGTGGCGGCTGACGAGAGCGTGACCATGGAGGATTTTCACTTTCTCGACAAAGAGGGGCAGGAGGATCTGACGCAAAAGTACAGCTGATCTTCCGGCAATCGCGCCGGATTGATCCGCCCGTTCGACAAAATAGTATTGACAATGGCCTGATTATTTTGTAAATTACTAGGCTATGTTGTAAAGCCGTTGCCAATTATTTGTGGAGAGAGGACTTATGTACGCTGTCGTTAATATTGCAGGTCAACAGTTCCGAGTGGCCAAGAACGAAAAGCTTGTGGCGCCCCGGCTGAGCGGCGAAGAGGGCAGCCAGGTGGAGTTCGATCAGGTGCTGATGCTGGGCGAGGGCAAAAGCGTAAAGATCGGCCAGCCCTATGTCGCCGGCGCCAAGGTGACGGCCAAGATCGTCAAACACGACAAGGCCGATACCGTGATCGTTTACAAGAAAAAACGACGCAAAGGGTATGAAAAGAGAAACGGACACCGTCAGGCTCAGACCCGGGTGCAGATTGAGGATATCATCTCCTAGGCGGCTTTCCCGCCCGGGTTGTGTACAAGGAGGCACTTTATGGCTCATAAGAAAGGCGTAGGCAGTTCCCGTAACGGACGCGACAGCAATCCGCAGATGCTCGGCGTCAAACGCTATGCCGGACAGGCGGTTCTGGCCGGCAGCATTCTGGTCCGTCAGCGCGGCACCCGTATTCATCCGGGCGAAAATGTGGGCAAGGGGTCTGATGACACCCTGTTCGCACTGAAGCCCGGTACGGTCAAATATGAAACCCGCGGCAAGGATAAAAAGTTTGTCAGCATCGTGGTCGCCTGAAGCGGCGATCGCCCGGTTTCTCGATACAGCGCGCGGCGTCCATAAACGCCGCGCGTTTTTTTTACCATCCGCCTCCCAGCGTTCCATCCCCCCTCCGTACTACAAAAAGCATGCCACAACCTCGAGAATTACCTTGACTCTTTACCCTCATTATCCTATATTAATGCGACTTAAAACAGGTGGCGTTATGTCCGTTCCTTTAGAAGAAGTTGACCGCATTGCCGGGCTGGCGAAATTGCAGTTCTCTGCAGACGAAAAGGTCAGATTCACCGCCCAATTCAACCAGATCATCCAGTATATCGAAAAGCTCGCCGAGCTGGACCTGAGTCAAGTGGAGCCGATGAGCCAGATCAGCGACGGGATCAATGTGTTGCGCGACGACTGCGTGCAACCCTCGCTGACGGTGGAACAGGTTCTGGCCAACGCGCCGGCACGTAAACTGGATTTTTTCAGCGTGCCGAAAGTGATCGGCTGAGCGGGATCTCATTAAGGGAAATCGAACGGTAACTATGTCAGACGAACACAGAACCAAGTATATCTTTTTCACCGGCGGCGTAGTCTCTTCCCTGGGCAAGGGCATCGCCGCTTCCTCCATCGGACGCCTGCTCAAAGCGCGCGGCTACTCGGTCACCATCATCAAGCTCGATCCTTATCTTAATGTGGATCCAGGCACCATGAGTCCCTTTCAGCACGGCGAGGTGTTTGTCACCGACGACGGCGCTGAGACTGACCTCGATCTGGGACATTATGAACGTTTCATCGACACCAACATGTCCCGCCACAACAACGCCACCACCGGCCAGATCTATTACGACGTCATCATGCGGGAACGCCGCGGCGTCTATCTGGGAAAAACCGTGCAGGTGATCCCACATATCACGGATGAGATCAAACGACGCATCCTTCAGGCCGGCGCAGGGGAGAAGCCCTTTGATGTGGTGCTCATCGAAGTGGGCGGCACCGTGGGCGATATCGAGGGCCTGCCGTTTCTTGAGGCCATCCGTCAATTCACCATGGAACACGGATACGCCCATGTCATGAACGTTCACCTGACTTTGATCCCCTATCTGCATGCGTCGGGTGAGATGAAGACCAAACCCACCCAGCACTCGGTGATGAAACTGCGTGAGATCGGTCTGCAGCCGGATATGCTGCTGTGCCGAACCGAACTTCCCATCTCACAGGAT
>DAIQOA010000203.1:0-7742 GCA_036788095.1 bacterium
CCCACCACAAAGAGGGAACATAGGTGGGCTTGGTGCACTCGAACGCAGTGGTGAAATCGCCGATGCGCATGCCGCTGCCCTGCGGATCATCGGGATTCACCAGGTTGGACCAGCGGTCGTTGATCACCATGTCCGGTTGCAGGGTTCGTATCCAGGCGTAGACCTGTTCGGTGTGCATGTCCGCTATGCCGCGGAAATGCATGCCGTCCAGCCAGAGAAGGTCGATCTTTCCATATCGGGTAAGAATCTCCTCCATCTGCGCCAGGACAAAGCCGAGAAAGCGTTCATAAGCCAGTTCATTGGCAACCGGATCTGCAATGGGTGGGAGATCATCCCAAGTCTCCGCATCATACTCATTGGGATGCAGCAATCCGGGGTAATGCCAATCCCGCGGTGAAAAATAAAAGCCCACCTTCAGGCCATTGGCGCGGCAGGCATCGACATAGTCTTTGAGCAGATCACGGCCGGCCAGATACTGTCTGGTGCCGATGCCGTATTTTGAAGGCCACAGGGCATAGCCGTCGTGGTGTTTGGTGGTCAACACGGCATAGGCGAATCCCGCTTCTTTCGCGGCTTGGAGCCATTTCTCCGGATGGTACTGCTGCGGATTGAACCGCTCGGCCAGCCGGTAATAGCGGTCCGGAGGCGTGACATTGCCTCCATAAATGTAATGGGCGATCATATCCCAAGAGGGCTGTGCGCCCGCCACGCTGTGAATGCCCCAATGCAGAAACAAACCCAACCCGGCTTGCGGAAACCATTGCGCGGCCGGACTCGGGTTCGGCATGACGACGGGCCGCTGCAGCGGCGTGGAGATGATCCGCCGGGCCCGCTCAACGTCCTGTCGATCGATCCGGTAGGATTCAGGATAAGAGTTCAGCTGCGCGGAAGCTCTGGGAAGGGTGAACCCTGTTAAAATAAGTATACCGGCGACGAATTTTTTGCAGTCCATACATCGTCCTATTTTATACGGCGTGTTTTAGAAGCTGCCATCCAGGATTATTAAAAGTAATTGACCAATTGTTTAAAAAAATAACAACGAACTGTGCGGAACGCGCGTAAAGGCTTGCCTGTTTTTATTGTCTGGCTGGATATTTCGTGTCTTCCGTGGTTTTTTATATCTCTTGATCAAAAAATCAACAACAAAAGGCACGGAACACGCGAAAAGGAGAAAAAGGTTGCTATCGTCCGGTTGAGTTTTTCCGTGTGTTTCGTGAGTTCCGTAGTTTTAGTCTATTACTATACCGGCCATTCATTCTTGTAACCAATACGTCATTTGTTTTTAGGGAGCTTGCCCAAAGAGCCGCTAAACGGCACTTGTATAATTAATTACTCCTTTAATTTTTTTTCATCCTGCTTCAAAAAGTTGCCGTCGCCACTGCCTTCCCAAACGAGCGTGGGCGGATAGAGATCATCGACCATGCAGCTCCGGCCTTATAAATTCCACCTGACGCATGCGACTGAAATTCTTTTTGCCGTCATACACTGCGTTGGGTTCAACCGTGAGAGAAACGGTCTTGCCGCGATGGGTGATGATCGTCTGTTGCGGTTTGATGTCTATGCCGACTGCCTCGATGATCCTTCCCTTATTATCCGAGATGATGCGAATGCCTCTGCTGAATGCAAAGGCTTTTTTCCCGTTGATAGAGCAATGCACCTGACGTCCCTGTGTGGCCATTCTGAAAGATCGTTTCCCCCATTGCTGAGTATAGTCGTGCTCAAATGCATCGTCCAGACAGGACCAGAGGACCCGGTCCTGGCTCAGATGGATGCCGTATAGCCGGGAGATGAATTCCAGCGCTGCCAGGATGCTCGGCCCATAGCCGTCCTTGGTTTGATCCACCTTGCCGGTGAACGGATCGAACTGCTGGGTGAATTTCATCGAATCGCCGATCGCCTGCAGAAATTTTTGGCCGATCATCGTCACCTCGGCGCAATGGCCATAGTTCTCCAGCGCTCGGATGGAACGTTGAAAAGTCAAGCCCTGTGGTTGGCCGCTCCAGTCATTGCCGGCGACATTGCGAAACGCCGCGTCGTTGGCGGCGATGGACGGCAGAGGCATGGGCGTCCAGAATTCTTCGGGATTGAGCAGATGATGGCGGACAAAGGCATCGGCCATCTGCTGGTCAAAGCTGCCGAAATACATGCAGCGCAGGTTGTTGTGCAGCAGGATCGCCATCACCCGGTTGTTTTTGTCCAGGTCATAGCAGGCGTGCTTTTTCTTGTTCCACAGGCGCTCCTTCAGCTTGATCCTCACCGCATCGGCCTGTTGGCGCCAGTAGGCCGCCCGGCCGTTGCCGAGGATCTCCGCGATCCGGGCCAGAACATCGCGGCCGCTGTAGGCATAGGACATAACATCCATGGACTCTATGGGCAGGGGCGTAGTGAATGATTTTGCCGGTTTTTTTTTACCGAGGCCCATTTCGGCTAATACAGACTCGGGCAGCGCGGCGAGGCGATCGCTGGTGGGGGCCTCATCGTAGGGCCAGAACCACGGCGATTGGTTAAAGCGAACGCAATGATCCTCGCCGGTATCACAGATGCACCAGGATTCGAGACAGCCATCCTGATCGGAATCCCTGGTTTTCCATAGATAGCGATCGAACGCCTCCAGGACCTGATACAGCTGCTGCAGATAGGCGGTGTCCTTGTCGAGCCAGTAATAGAGCTCCAAGGCGGGCATGGGAAAGCAATAGCCCTGAAACCAGCCATAGTGCGCGAACAGGCTGTCGCCGGCGCGGGAGATCATGCCGGCTAAACGGCCGTCCGCGCGCTGATAATCCATGAAAATTTGTATGTTGTTGCGGGCGACCGTCAGGTTCCGTTTGGCGTACATGGTGCCGCCCATGGGCTGGGTTTCCAGCCAGACGTTGTCATATCCCGCTCCTTCCACCAGAACTTGGTAGGGTCCGAACCAGGCGATATTCCATTGCGCCTTGCGTTCCGCTTCGTCGTACAGCTTTTGCAGCATCGGATCAGATGTACGGAAGGTCACACCGGTATGAGGGATCGCGGTCTGGCCGGCCTTGTCCTGAACCACAGGCCGGCTCACTCCGGTGATGATCAGGGTCAGGCAGCACACCAGGATGGCCGGGTTAAAAAAAGTGCATGATTTTTTTTCGTTCAACCAGGGCAAGTACGGCAAGGCGAAGGGCATCAGAGCTTTTCCAGTGAATGAGGCTTTAAATTCGTTATGGAGCTTAGAGTGTTCCACTTAAGCAAAATAGCCAAGAACAGAATGAAAATCAAGTATGAAATCGCCGCCATGGAAGTGTTTCCGCCCCCGCTCCGCTCGGGCAGAACCAGGTATTCAAGCGAATGCCCCCTGCGCAGGCGACCGCACTTAACGACGCATTGGCTTTACGGCGGCCCGATGAAGCCGGAAGGTTTTATTTATCCTTGATTTTTATTTTCTGATTGGCTAATTTGCCCTGTTGCGAAGAAAATAGCTTTTATCAATCCGGCTCATAAACAGCTGCCAGAGCCGGCCAGCGCGGTTTCGTCACTGTTTTTTTCGCAGCTCCGCTTTTCCATCACGCCGGAGATAATTCACGATACCCCATCACCAACTTTTAGCATGAGCGTATGATCTGGAATGAATCGATAGAGTGCGCCTCCCGTGAGGGGATGCGCCAAATTCAATCTCAACGTCTTCAGGAGACCGTGCAGCGGGTCTATCATAATGTGCCGGCCTATAGACGAAAAATGCAAGAGGCCGGACTGGTTCCCTCTGACATCAAGTCGATCGACGATCTGCCCAAACTTCCCTTTACCACCAAGCAGGATCTACGCGACAATTATCCTTTTGGCATGTTTACCGTTCCCATGAGCGAGATCGTCCGGGTTCACGCCTCCTCCGGCACCACCGGCAAGTCCACGGTGGTGGGCTATACGCGCAAGGATTTGACCCTGTGGGCGGAGGTGGTCACCCGTTCTCTGGTCATGGCCGGGGTGCATCGGAACGACATCGTTCAGGTGGCCTACGGCTATGGGCTGTTCACCGGCGGCCTGGGGTTGCACTATGGCACTGAGAACCTGGGCGCCACGGTGATACCCATCTCCGGGGGTAACACGGAAAAGCAGATACAGCTGATGCAGGATTTCGGCACCACCGCGGTGGCGTGCACGCCGTCCTATGCGCTGCATCTGGCGGAGATCATGCAGACGATGGGGGTAGCGCCGGATCAGCTCAAACTGCGCGTGGGTATTTTCGGCGCAGAGCCGTGGAGCGAAAACATGCGCCGCGAGATCGAAAAGAAATTGCAGCTCAAGGCCATCGACATCTATGGCCTCAGCGAGGTGGTCGGGCCGGGGGTGGCCTGCGAATGCACGGAACAGTCCGGATTGCATGTGAACGAAGACCACTTTTTTCCCGAGATCGTCGATCCGGACACGCTGCAGCCGGTGGCTGCCGGTCAGCGCGGCGAGCTGGTGTTCACCACCATCACCAAAGAGGGCATTCCGCTGATCCGCTATCGCACGCGCGATTTGACCCGGCTGGATTACGCGCCCTGCGCCTGCGGCCGCACCCTGGTCAAGATCGAGAAATGTTACGGCCGCAGCGACGACATGCTCATCATCCGCGGCGTCAATGTGTTCCCCTCGCAGATCGAAACCGTGCTGCTCGAGATGAGCGAAACCGAGCCGCACTATCTGTTGATCGTCGAGAGAGAGGGCACTCTGGATACGCTCAAGGTGATGGTGGAGGTGCAGGAGCAGTTCTTCTCGGATGAAATCAAACAATTGGAAGCTTTGCGAAAAAAGATCGCGCAAAAGATCCAGTCGACCTTGGGCGTTTCCGCGGAAGTAAAACTGGTGGAGCCCAAGACCATCGAACGGACCGCGGGCAAAGCGAAACGCGTCATCGACAACCGTAAGGTCTGACCCATGATCGCAAAACAAGTATCGGTGTTTCTCGAGAACAAATCAGGGCGTCTGAACGAGGTCACCAGGATTCTGGGCGAAGCCGGGATCAACATTTCGGCTTTTTGCGTGGCCGATACCTCTGATTTCGGCGTGCTGCGCATGATTGTGCCCGATCCCGATCTGGCGGTGCGGGTGCTGAAAGCGGAATCCTTTTCCGTGCAGACGACGCCGGTGGTGCTGATGAAGACGGTCAATCAGCCGGGCTCGCTGGCCCGGGCGTTGAAAATTCTCAGCGACGAAAACGTGTTTATCGAGTATCTCTATGCGTTTTCCATGAACGAAAGTTCAGCCGTGGTGGTGATCCGCCCTTCAGAGATCGACAAATGCGTCCGAGTGCTGGAAGCGCACCGCGGCCAAATCTTGGCCGAATGAGAAGATGCAGGCTGATCGCCGGATCCGGTCAGCAGCGCCGGCGCGAAGGGCTGTCGTTTGATTAAAAAAGATCGCTTCACGACCTGCGGCGGTCATTCTGGTTCAGGCACAACGTCTTCCTCGGTCGAAGGCTGTTGTGCTTTTTTATGCCCGGTGCGCCGGCCGTTCCGGTATGACCGGGGGTGATCAGACTGGATCAAATTATTCGTTTCAAAAATGATTTTTTTTACCTATCTTTTACGCCGAATCAATGCACTCCCCGCGTTCCGCAAGCTGTGACATAACCATAAGGAAGTAATGGAAAACAAAAAACTTAAGGCCCGTCTGGAATTAGAGGATGGCTCGGTGTTTCATGGCTTTTCGTTCGCCGCGCAGCAGTCGATCGCCGGCGAGGTGGTATTCAACACCGGCATGGTGGGCTACCCGGAGAGCCTTACCGATCCCTCTTATCATGGTCAGATCCTGGTGCTCACCTATCCCCTGATCGGCAATTATGGCGTGCCCAGAAGCATCGTTCAGGACGGGCTGGATGAAAATTTTGAATCCGACCGGATTCACATCCAGGGCTTGATCGTCTCCGAATACTCGTTCGAGTACAGCCACTGGAATGCAGAGAAAAGCCTGGCCGATTGGTTGAACAGCCACAAGACGCCGGCGCTGTACGGCATCGACACGCGTATGCTGACCAAACGCTTGCGCGATGAAGGAACGATGTTGGGGCGGATCGTTTTTTTCACCGACGAACAAAACTTTTATGATCCGAACAAAATCAATTTGGTACAGCAGGTCAGCATCGCAGAGCCGGTGGAATACGGCCAGGGTGAAAAAAAAGTGGTGCTGATCGATTGCGGCTGCAAGAATCATATCATCCGCAGTTTGGCGGCGCGGGGGCTGCGCGTGCGTCGGGTTCCGTGGAATTACGATTTCACCGATGAGGAATACGACGGCGTGTTCATCTCCAACGGGCCCGGCGATCCCAAGATGTGTCGCGAGACCATCGAGATCGTACGCAAAGTGATGGAGCGGAAAAAGCCGCTGATGGGCATCTGTCTCGGTAATCAGATCCTGGCCCTGGCCGCAGGCGCCGACACTTATAAATTAAAATTCGGCCATCGCAGTCAGAATCAGCCCTGCGTCGAGGTGGGCACCAAACGCTGTTACATCACTTCGCAGAACCACGGATTTGCCGTGGATGGCCGCACTCTGCCGCAGGGATGGGAACCCTGGTTTGTCAACGCCAACGACGGCACCAACGAGGGCATTCGCCACACCAGCAAACCGTTTATGAGCGTGCAGTTTCACCCCGAAGCCATGCCCGGACCAACGGACACCGGACTTTTGTTTGACGATTTTCGAAGGATGCTTTCATGATCAGTAAACCGGATAAAGTGCTCATTCTCGGCAGCTCTGCGCTCAAAATCGGTGAGGCGGGCGAATTCGATTATTCCGGCAGCCAGGCGATCAAGGCGCTGAAGGAGGAGGGGATTCGCACGGTGCTGGTCAATCCCAATATCGCCACCATTCAGACTTCCCAGGATCTCGCGGATGAAGTTTATTTTTTACCGGTGACGCCCTACTTTGTCGAGCAAGTGATCAAAAAGGAACGTCCGGACGGCCTGCTGCTCGGCTTTGGCGGACAAACCGCTCTCAACTGTGGAGTCGCTCTGGACCGGGATGGCGTGCTGCGTCGCTACGGCGTCAACGTGCTGGGCACCCAGGTTGAGGCGATCATGAACACCGAGGACCGCGAGCTGTTCACCGCCAAGCTCAAGCAGATCGATGTCAAAGTGCCGCGCAGCCAGGCGGTGACCTCGCGCGAGGACGCTTTGCGGGTGGCGGAGGAGATCGGCTACCCGGTGATGGTGCGCATCGCCTATGCGCTGGGCGGTCTGGGCTCCGGCATTTGCCGCAGTGCGGAAGAGCTGATCGAGCGGGTGGAAAAGGCTCTGGCTTACACCAATCAGATTCTGGTGGAGGAGTATCTGCTGGGCTGGAAGGAGGTAGAGTATGAGATCGTCCGCGATCAATATGACAACTGCCTGTCCGTCTGCAACATGGAAAATTTCGATCCCATGGGCATCCACACCGGCGAGAGCATTGTGGTGGCGCCCAGTCAAACGCTGACCAGCCGCGAGTATCACAACCTGCGCGAGATCGCGATCCGCACGGTCCGCCATCTCGGCATTGTCGGCGAATGCAATATACAGTACGCATTGGATGCGCGTTCAGAGGATTACCGCGTTATCGAGATCAACGCGCGGCTGTCGCGCAGTTCGGCCCTGGCCTCCAAGGCCACCGGCTATCCGTTGGCCGCGGTGGCCGCCAAACTGGCGCTGGGCTTCAGCCTGACAGAGTTGCCCAATTCGATCACCCGGGTGACCAAGGCCAGTTTCGAGCCTGCGCTGGACTATATTGTGGTTAAGATGCCGCGCTGGGATCTGAAA
>DAIQOA010000204.1:0-2172 GCA_036788095.1 bacterium
TTCGGCGCTCAGAGTCTGTGAACAGACATTGCAGGCATCTGTTTTGCGCCTCAGGATGACAACATTATAGTCTGTCATTCCGAGCCCGCAGCCCCGTATTCTGAAAAGCGAAAGGCAGTCGCAAAGGGCGAGGAATCTATCGACGAACTGTTCTCATTCCTTTTACAGGTTCAGTTCGTCGCTAGATCCTTCGGCGCTCAGAATCTGCAAACAGACGTCGCAACACATTGACTTGCGCCTCAGGAAGACAAGATTGAAAAACGGAATCTAGCGTCGCACAAAATCCAATTCTTTCGCATTTCATATTCGTCGCTGGATCCTTCAGCGCTCAGAATCTGCAAACAGACGCCGCAACACATTGTCTTGCGCCTCAGGATGACAAGATTGAAAAACGGAATCATCGTCGCGCGAGTTTCACACTTTTGCTTTTTACCTGCATCGCGGGATCCCTCCCTTACCAAGCTGAACAGGGCCATCTGCCAGCCGACCGAAGAACCTCCCCATGACCATCTACAAGACCTGTGTGGATGACAAAATATCCGACACGGGAATGCCGGTGAGAACGCCTGGTTCCAGGAAACCAACCAGGCACAGAAGACAAAAAACGCGGGGAGAATAAAAGCTCAATCCGATGGAACCGCCGGCCGTTTGGCCCGCGGTTCAGCTGATGCCGTACTCTTTCAGCTTTTCCCGCAGCGTGGAGCGCGAGATGCCGAGCACCTTGGCGGTCTTGGATTTGTTGTGGTTGTTTTTTTCCAGCACCTGAAGAATGTGCTGTTTTTCCACTTCGGACAGAGTCACCGACGCATCATCCCAGCGCACCGGCTGCGGGGCTTTGGCCGGCTCTGCCGCCGGGCCGGCGACCGCGGCGGTGGAGGACTGGTCGATGGGTTCGAGATGCAGCAGTTCTGCGGTGATCTCGTCCTTTTTGCACAGGATCACGGCGCGTTCGAGCACATTCTTGAGCTCGCGTACATTGCCGGGCCAGGGATAGCGCAACATCAGGTCCGACGCCTCCAGGGAGATGCCGCGGATGATTTTGTTGAACTCGCGGTTGTTCTGCTCGATAAACATCTTGGCGATGGGCAGAATATCATCCGTATGTTCACGGAGCGCGGGCACGCGGATGACCATCACTTTCAGGCGGTAGAGCAGATCCTCGCGAAACAGGCCTTCGCGGACGCAGGTCTCGAGGTTCTGGTTGGTGGCGGCAATGATGCGCACATCGATGGTGATGTCGGAGGTGCCGCCGATGCGCCGGAAAGAGCTGGTCTCGAGAACGCGCAGCAGTTTGGGCTGCAGCGACATCTTCATGCTGGCGATCTCGTCGAGGAACAGCGTGCCGCCGTGCGCCAGCTCGAACAGGCCGCGTTTGGTGGTCTTGGCGTCGGTGAACGCGCCTTTTTCATGGCCAAACAGCTCGCTCTCGAGCAGGTTCTCCGGAATGGCGGAGCAGTTGATCTTGATGATGGTCTTCTCCGCCCGGCTGCTGGAGGCGTGGATGGCATTGGCCACCAGCTCTTTACCGGTGCCGCTTTCGCCCTCGATCAGCACCGAAGTGCGCGGCGTTTCGGCGATGATCTTGATCAGATTCTGCACCTCCTGTATCGCCGGGCTGTCGCCGTACAGGCCGCTGTCGGGAAAGCGTTTGCGCTGCTGTTCCTTGAGCCGGGCCACCTCCAGTTTCAACCGATGCGTCTCCAGCGCCTTGGCGACCACCAGTTTCAGTTCGTCCAGCTCGAACGGCTTGAGCAGATAGTCATAGGCGCCGGATTTCAGCGCCTCCACCGCCGGCCGGGCGTCGGTCAGCGCGGTGATCATGATCACCAGCAGGTCCGAGGCCTGCTCGCGGATTTTGGCCAGCACCTCCAGACCGCTGATGCGCGGCAGTTTGATGTCCAAAAGCACCAGATCGGTCAATCCCTTTTCCAAATGGTTGAGCGCCTCTTCGCCGGAATAGGCGGTGCGCACGCTGTGGCCCTCTTTCTTCATCACTTCCGCAATGGTCTGACACAGGTCCTCATTGTCTTCCACAACCAGAATATTAGCCTTCATTCGCTGACTTCCTCAGTAGGTAAAAGAAATTTGAACGCCGTGCCGCGATCCGGGATGCTGGAGACCGTGATTTCGCCGCCGTGGGCGGTGATGATGCGATAGACGATGGCCAGGCCC
>DAIQOA010000204.1:2272-3695 GCA_036788095.1 bacterium
GACCGTGATTTCGCCGCCGTGGGCGGTGATGATGCGATAGACGATGGCCAGGCCCAATCCGGTGCCCTGTGATTTGGTGGTGAAAAACGGGTCAAAGATGTTTTCCAGGTTCTCGGGATTGATGCCCTGGCCCGAGTCCTGTACGATCACCTCGACATAATCCGACTTTTCGGTTTTGCCGGGCCGTTCCGGATGGATGTGGGCGTAGCCCTTGCCGCCGGCCTTGAACGGTCCGGCGGAGATGAGCAGTTTGCCGCCGTCGTCCGTGGCGTCCACGGCGTTAAAAATCAGGTTCAGGATCACCTGCTGGATCTGGTGAAAATCCACATAGACCGGCGGCGTGTTCGGATCAAAGGCGGTGCTCCACCAGATCTTTTTCTCCTGCAGCTTTTTGTCCACCAGGTTGAGCACCTCGTTGACGATGTCCTGCACCCGGTGCAGCTTGCGCGTCGGCGGCCGCGGCCGCGCGTAATCGAAAAACGCCTTGAGCAGTTCGTCCAGCCGGTTGACCTGGCGCACGATGCGGTCCAAGTAGACTTTGCGGTCGTCGCCGTCGACGAACTCTTCCTGCAGGGACTGGGCCATGGCCTTGATGCCGGCCAGGGGGTTCTTGATTTCGTGCGCCATGCCGGAGGCGAGCACGCCCAGGGAGGCGAGCCGGTCCATGCGAATGACCTCGGCCTGCATGCGTTTGATCTGCGAGATGTCCTTGAAGGAGATGATGGTGCCGACGCGGCTGCCCTGGTCGTCCAGACGCGGGGTGACGGTAAAGCCGATGGTCACGGGATTGCCGGATTTGGGCAGCACGGTGACCTCGCGGTTGGGCGGCATGGTGAGGATGGGCGAGACCCGCGACAGGGTCTCGGCCTCCCGGCCGCCGAGCACGCCGGCCAGCGGTCGCCCCACCACCTCGCGGGCGGTCCAGCCGAGCACCTCCTCGGCGCCCAGATTATAGGAGGTGATCTCGCCCTCGAGGTCCAGGGTGATCAGGCCCGATTGAATGCTCTGAATGATGCTCTCGTTGAAATTCTTCAGTGCGGTGATTTCCTGCTCGAGCTTGATGCGCTCGTTGATATCGCGGGAGATGCCGACGACGCCGAGCACCCGGCCGTCCTGCTGAATGGGGGACATGTTGGTGGAAAAGTACACCGAGGCGCCGGCGCCGGAAATGAATCGAGATTCAAAGTTACGCGCGTGGCCGGTGAGGGCGATCTCGAGATTCTTTCCCGCCCAGGGGCGGTCGGGCGAACAGATCAGGTCGAGCAACGGACGGCCCTGCAGCTGCTCCTTGGACAGGCCGGTGAATTCACAGAGGTGGCGGTTGGCGTACAGAATCGCGCCCTGATCGGTCAGGGCGAACACCAGATCCTGAACGTTCTCGAACAAAACCTGATAATTGAAATCCATGATCCCGTTAAACGGA
>DAIQOA010000204.1:3795-7705 GCA_036788095.1 bacterium
TCGATGTAATCGGTGCGCGCGGTGAGCACCACGACCGGAATGCCGCGCAGGCCGGCGTATTCGGCCTCGCTGTGGATCAGGCGCAGGAACTGCGTCCCGTTGATGTCCGGCAGCATATAGTCGAGCACGATGATGTCCGGCCGTGCGCTTTTGGCCTGATCCAACCCCTCGTGTCCGCTGCGGGCGGAGATATAGTCAAAACCCGCCCGGGCGAAGATGCGTTCGCCGATGAGCTCCATGTCGGTGTTGTCATCGACCAGCAGGACTTTACCTTTCTTCATGGGGGAGATTCCTCTTCATGCGTTAGCGGATGATCATCTCCGCATCCTCAGGCTGAGAAACCCCTGCGCCGGGGTTGGCGCTCAGCTTGGGAAGAAAAACAGAGAAGACAGAGCCGCGATTTTCTTCACTCTCCACCTCCACCCTACCGCCGTGCAATTCGACGATTTGCTTGACCATGGCCAGGCCCAACCCGGTGCCGGTCTGGTTGCGCACCTGCTCGTGATCCGTGACCCGGTAAAATTTATCAAAAATACGCGGAAGCGATTTGACCGGAATGCCGTAGCCCTGGTCGCGCACCTCCAGAATCACCTCGTTCTCCGTCTGCCGCAGCAGCAGATCCACACGCTTGTTCTCCGGGCTGTATTTGACCGCGTTGGAGAACAGGTTGAGGACCACCTGCTCGATCATGCCGCCGTCGGCCCAGACCGGCGCCAGGTCCTCCGGCGCCGTCACATCCACCTGAATCCCCTTCTTGTCCGCCAGATACGAGTTGCTGCCCACCACCACCTGCACCGTCTCGAGCAGGTCCAGCTCCGCCATCTTGGGCTGGATGCGGCCGGATTCGATGCGGGAGATATCGAGAAACTTGTTGATCAATTCGGACAGGCGGTTGGACTCTTTGAGAATGATCGAGGCGTACTCGGTCGACTGCCGGCGGGTGATGTCCGAATCGAGCATCAGCTCGCTGAATCCCGAGATGCTGGTGAGCGGTGAGCGCAGCTCGTGCGCCACCATGGACACCAGCTCGGTCTTCATCTTGTCGATCTCCTTCTGCTGGGTGATGTCCCGCAGAATCGTCACAATGCCGATCAGGTCGCCGCTCTCCTGCTGCACCCGCGCCGATTTGGCCTGCAGGATCCGCGGCTTCCAGTCGCCGCGCTTTTTCAGCGTGATCTCGGCGACGGAGAGGGCCGTCTGGCGGTTTTTCACCGCATCCTGAATGAGCTGCAGCAGCGTGGGCTCTTTGATCCACTCGCGCAACGGATGATCGAACGCCTTTTCCTGGCGCAGATCGAACCAGCTCTCCGCCGCTGCGTTGAGGATCAGGATCCGCGAAGCCGGGTCCGTGACGATGACGCCGTCGGCGATGTTCTTGATGATGGTCTGGGTCTTGTTGCGTTCGGCGATGATCTTGGCCAGATTCATCTTGTCCAGCCGCCGCAGTTCGGTGGTCATATAATTAAACAGACGGCCGAGCCGGCCGATCTCGTCGTCCGAATCCACCTTGATCTCGTGCTGAAAATTGCCGCGGGCGATCTCGGTGGCGCTCTTGGTCAGGTCGGAGATCGGCGAGGTGATGTTTTTGGAAAGAAAAAAGGCCACGCAGCCCGCCAGCAGCAGCGCCAGAACGATCACGCTGAAAAATTCGGGGAACAGCGGCACCCGCGCGCCGCCCTTGCTCTGCAGCCAGAAAAACGTCATCACCAGCAGCGGCAACAGCGTCGTTGCAAACGTGGACAGAAACAGTTTACGAAACAGTTTGCTTTTCAGCTGTTGTCCGATCCAATTGGTCACGGCCGCCTCATCGCTTACTGAGAGACCACTTTGTTGCGCCCCTGGCCCTTGGCCATGTACAGACGCAGGTCGGCTTTTTTGATCAGGTCCTCCCCCTCGGTCGCGTCCTCGGGAAAAACCGCCAGGCCGACGCTGATGGTCATGTTGCCGTTGGGCTGCTGCTCCTCGTGGGGGAAACGCTGTTTTTCAACCATGCGCCGGATCTTTTCCGCGACCACGCACGCCTGGTTGCGGTTGGTCTCCGGCAGTACCATGACGAACTCTTCGCCGCCATAGCGCACCGCCACATCGATGCTGCGAATGTTGTCGCGCATCAGTTTGGCGATGCCGCGCAACACCTGGTCGCCCGCCGGATGGCCGTGCTGATCATTATAGTGTTTGAAAAAATCGATATCGAGCATCACCAGGGAGACGAAAAAATGATGACGGGCGGCGCGGCGGATCTCCTGATCGAGATACTCGCGGAAATAGCGGTAATTGTACAACTGAGTCAGACCGTCGGTCACCGCCATCTCCCGCAGCCGCTCTTTCGCCAACTCGAGCTGCGTCACCTTTTCCTGCAATTGATCGTGGAGAAATTTAACCCGCAACAGCGATTTTACGCGGGCCAGCAGCTCCAGCCGGTTGAACGGCTTGCTGATAAAATCATCAGCGCCCGCCTCGATGCCCTTGATCTTGTCCTCCAACTCATTGAGCGCGGTGACCATGATGACCGGAATGTAGCTGGTGTCTTCACTTTTTTTCAGCACCCTGCAAGTCTCAAAACCGTCCAGCTTGGGCATCATCACATCGAGCAGCACCATGTCCGGCTTGGTCTCCTTGACGCGCGCCAAGGCCTCCTCGCCGTTGGACGCTGTCACGGTTTGATAGCCCCCGGAACCCAGATAATTCTGCAACAGCTGGATGTTGACCGGAATGTCATCCACTATCAGAATTTTGGGCTTGTGTGCTGTTGTCGGTTGATCCATTCTTCACCGGACCGTCTCCGCCTGTCGTTATGTTCATCGCCAGCCTGGAATTTTGCTGGCCGGAAACAGGCCAGTAAACATACGATTAATCCATCATTTTATCAAGTGAATTTTATTCGATCACACCTCAACGTTTCAATTACTTGATAATCAAACGGTTAATTTAAAACGCTCATCACGGCTTCACAAGGTCCTAAAAGGTCAAGGCGCGAGCTTTGTTCAAATAGGTGAGGCTCTTATGCACCTGCTGATCGCTGAAAGCAGTGACCATAGCGCGCCCCTCTTCGCCCCAGTTGACGCCGGCGATCTCGCGTTTGAGCAGAAAGCGGACCAGCTGATCGTTCTGCCTGCGGTCGCGGTTGGAAAAACTAAAGCCCTCGCGTTTCATGGCATCATAAAAAGATTGCAGCATGGTTTCGTTGACCGTATAATGGCGGCAGAACGAAAGTGCATTGGAAGAGAGCTGCGTGGAGGATTTGGATTCGACAAAACGGAGCAGCGGATTTTGCGGCGCCATAAGAATTTTTTTCAGCGTCTCAGACATGGCGGGCTGATCCGTATCCAGCAGCACATCCGGATGAACCCCGGCCTCGGCCTGCACCATTCGGCCTTTGGGCGTGCGGTAACTTTTGCCGCCGGATTCTTCGTTTCTGATTTTCTGCAGGGAGCGGCCCAGGGGGGTGAAATAGATCGCGGTGGTCAGCAACAACGCCGAACCGTCCTGAAAGGTGTATTCAGTCTGCACCGAGCCTTTGCCAAAGGTGGGCCTGCCGACGATGAGAGCCCGGTCCCATTCCTGCAGCGCGGCGGCGAGAATTTCCGAATCGCTGGCCGATGCTTCGTTGACCAGAACGATCATGGGCAGAGGCGGATATTTCCGGTTGTGGGTGGAGACATGCCGGGAGGATGACTCGGCGGTGCGGCCTGCGGTGCTGACGATCACCCGGTCGGGCCGAAGAAAACGATCGGCGGTTTGCACTGCGCTGAGCAGCAGACCGCCGGGATTGTCGCGCAGATCCAGCAGCAGGCTTTTGGGCGCCTGCCGGCCCAATTCCGTCATGGTGCGGTCCAGTTCAGCGGCGGTGGCTTCGGTGAAACGGGTGATTCTAATATAGCCGGTCGAGTCGGTGATCATAAAGGCGGCG
>DAIQOA010000205.1:0-7613 GCA_036788095.1 bacterium
GCAAACCGAAAAAAGAGCATACGGCGGAAGACTATCTCCCGGCGCGCGATTTTCTGCGGCCCTATATGATCTCGTTCATCGACTGCAAAAGGATTTTATTTGAAGGCGTAACGATCAAGAACTCGCCCAAGTTCGCCCTCTGTCCCGCCTGGTGCGATCAGCTCATCATCCGGAATGTAAAAGTGAACAATGAGTGGTGGGCGCAAAACGGGGACGGCATCGACATCAGCGCCTGTCGCAACGTGCTGGTTGAGAAATGCACGGTGACGGCCGGCGATGACGGCATTTGTATGAAATCCAGCAGCCGTTCCGGACGCACTGGTCCGGCCCTGGAGAACGTGCTCATCCGTGATTGTGTCGTCTATCACGGCCACGGCGGTTTTGTCGTCGGCAGCAACACCGACGGCGGCATGCGCAACATCCGCGTCGACAACTGCACCTTCATCGGCGCCGATGTCGGCCTGCGCTTCAAGAGCGCGCGCGGCAGCGGCGGAGTGGTCGAGAATATTTGCATTCGCAACATCCGCATGAAGGATATCGTTGGCGAGGCGATCAACTTAAACGCCTTTTACGAGAGCGACGAGCCGGACACCCTGGCTCAGCCGGTGACTCGTGAGACCCCCGTGTTTCGTGATATCACCATCGATAGTCTCACCTGCGCCGGCGCCGCCCGAGCCATCTTAATGACCGGTCTGCCCGAAATGCCGATTCAGAACCTCCGCATCCGCGACACCCATATCTCCGCGACCAGCGGTGTGCGGCTGCGCAATGTCCGCGATCTCAGCCTCGAGCGGGTGGTGATCAAAGCGGCAGAGGGTGCGCTGTACGATTTCAAACGTTGCAGCGGCATCTCCATCGACGGCGCCGGCTATACGGAAAAGAGCGCCGCCTTTCCCTCCAACGTCTGGCGTTTGTTGATGAACCATGATGAGGCATGGTTCAGTACGGCCGAAGCGTCTGCGATCGCGGAGAACCTGCTGCTCTACCAATGCGCCATCGGCGGCTGGCCCAAGAACATTGACATGGCCCGCACGCTGACTGGTGCGGAAAAAGCCGTTCTTACTGCGCCGCCGGATACACTCGCCACCATCGACAACGGCGCCACCTGGACCCAACTCGCCTTTCTTGCCCGTGTTATCACAGGCCGCCTTGATCTGCGGTTCGTTGAGTCCTTTAACCGCGGCCTCGATTATCTTTTCGCCGCGCAGTATGACAACGGCGGCTGGCCGCAATTCTATCCCCTGCATCCCGGATACTATTCCCACATCACCTATAACGACGATGCCATGATCGGCGTGCTCACCCTGTTGCACGATATCGCTGAGGAGAAGGCTGGATTCGGCTTTGTCGATACGGAGCGTCGCGCCAGGGCCGGCGTCGCGGTAGAGCACGGCGTCCGCTGCATTCTGGCGACTCAGTTGAAAGAGGGGGAGAGGCGGACGGCCTGGTGTGCACAGTACGATGAAAGAAGCTTGCAGCCCGCCCCGGCCCGAACCTACGAACGGGTCTCCCTCAGCGGCGATGAGAGCGTCGGCATTGTCCGCTTTCTGATGAGTCTGCCGGAGCCTTCCCCGGAGATTGTCGCCGCGGTGCAAGACGCAGTCGAATGGTTTGAAAGGGTCAAAATAAAAGGCATCCGCGTCGATTACGTCACGGACGCCTCGTTGCCCGGAGGTTTTAACAAGGTGGTGGTGCCCGATCCCGCTGCGCCGCCGATGTGGGCCCGTTTTTATCAGATCGGCTCGAACCGGCCTTTTTTCAGCGATCGTGACGGCGAAATCTATTACGATCTCGCTGAGATTTCGGCCGAGCGGCGCAGCGAATACGCCTGGCTAGGTTACTGGCCGCAGGAGTTGCTGGATAAAGAGTATCCCGCTTGGCTGAACCGTCCGGATGTTCGTTTATTATTGATCAAGGCCAAGTGAGCCGTGTTTATAGGGGCCGATTCCTTCGGCGGCATATCGCCTGGGGATGAGAGGGCAATATAAACAAAATCGCAGAAACCAAGGGCTGAAATCAAATTATTATCCGCGCCCCTCATCGGGCAAGATTTTTGAAAAGTCCGTCCAATTTAACCATAATCTCTGGAGCTTCTTTGACCATACAGAGCGGCTCGAGTTTCTCAAAAATGTAAGCTCGATCCAGAAAGGGCGACTGACGGATAATAATGCCCTCGATATCCAGCCAATCCTTCGGGCGATCTGCAAACGATTTTGCTATTATCAAATCCTCTGCAGAGCAAGTGAATAGCGAAAGCTGGGGAAGGAATTCAAAACAAGAGCCTCTTTGCATCATCTGCTCTTCATAGGTTAGCCCTGAGAGCGCCACATCGATCGACACGCCGTTGGAGGCAGATAGCAAGAGCACTCTGTTCTGTATGGCAAACTCGTGCGAATTCGACAGGCGTGACTGGAAATCCCTGAGCAGCGGCTCGATAAAGACCGATTCCGAGCCAAAGCCACATAACAGGCACAAATCGATATCCTGTGTCATTCGTATTTCACCCCAGCGCAGCACTGCCAAGCCGCCGACAAAACAAAATTTCCACTTTTTATCGGCGCAATAGGCTTGAAATTCTCGCGCAGCCTCAAAAAGAGGATTCACCGGTTCATGCGGGTGCATGCTTTGCTCGTAATTGGATGTCGTTAAGCTGTTTGAAAATTTTTTGTTGCACGACAAAGCCAGAGCTTAGACGTACCTCGGCATGATCGATAGCGTATTTCAGCATCGCATTGATCGCATGGCTGCGCTTTGTATAGTAATCGGGTTGCGCCAGCTCTTCGACACGGCGCGAATCCAGAAATTTCCCCGCGTTCTCCCAAGCCAGGAGCCATTTTTTTATGTCATTGCTGTTATCCAATGCATCCTCACCGTTGGTCAACCGGCTGCATGCAGCTTTTCAGCCAGAAAATATCATTTGATCTGCTTTTTATTCGCTCTGCTGTCGTAGCAGTTAAAATATAAGTGTTTATGGTGTGGAGAGCAAGCTCTTTGTGAATGGCGAACCATGGACAAACAAGGGCATTTTCTTTTGCTGGTTTTGTTCGTTAACACGGGCTTGGGAAAGGTGCAAAGGAATAGGTAAGGAGTTTTGATTTTACAAAGCCGATTCCATCGGCGACGCAATGGTCCGTGTGGCTGAAAGACCGGGGTGCGTTTATCGAATTGTGAGGCTGCAAAAAACACCTTGGTATTAGCTTGAAATTGTTTATTTTAATGACCGATGCTTTTGTGGAGAGGGTGCAAACATATTGCATTTAAGCCTATCTGAATGAGGTTGCTTGGTGCTGCCATTCGATTTTAGCGTGGATGTATGGAAATCGACTAACACTGTCAGTCAGCAGACCGCATTAGCAGCCGGGTGTGCACTTTCCGGCGTGATGATGATCGGCTTTCGAGATTTTTATGCCTGGCCTAGTCCGTCATCTCGAGCAGATTCGGGAATTCTGCACTAAACTAAATGAGCATAAAAAATGAATTATAGAAAAACATACTCGCATCCCAGACCGACACGATCGCCGCAGGATTCCGGCTCCCCGGGGAGCCGGGCCGTTTCCACTGCGGAAAGAAATTTTCTCGCCGGAACGGCGATCAATCCTTATCCCCGTATCATTCTTGAAAAGGGCAGTGATGATTTTTCCGTCCGGGCCATGGATCTCATTTGTCCCATAGGAATGGGCCAGCGTGCGCTGGTGGTGGCTTCGGCCGGTTCGGGTAAGACGACCTTTTTAAAAAAGATATGTCATGCCGTCGTCAATGGCTATCCGGAGATGAAGGTGTATTGCGTGCTCGTCGATGAACGGCCTGAAGAGGTGACGGATTTTACCCGCAATGTGAGCGCCAAGGTATACTCTTCGTCCATGGATCACAGCCAGGAAAATCATATCAAAATGGTCGATACGGTGTTGGCTCATGCGTTCCAAGAAGCCGCAGCCGGGCAACATGTGATGATCCTGCTGGACTCGCTGACGCGCCTGGCAAGGGTGCACAACGCCCAGCACCGGGGCAAAGGACGAACGCTCTCTGGTGGCGTTGAAGCCGGAGCATTGCAAGCGCCTCGCCGTATTTTCGGTGCAGCGCGCAACGTGGAGGGGATGGGCTCGATCTCGATCATTGCGACGATTCTGGTCGATACCGGCAGCCGTATGGATGAGGTCATCTACGAAGAGTTCAAGGGCACCGGCAATATGGAGTTGACGCTGTCCCGTGAATTGGCCAACATTCGGTTTTTTCCGGCCATCGATATCTCGCTGAGCAGCACGCGGCGCGCTGAGCTGCTGTTTGCGGCGGAAGAGTTTAGAGGTTTTGAACGGCTGCGTCGAGGCTTAGCGGCGATGGAGCCGGTCGCGGCCATGAAAGCGCTGATTGAGCTCCTGCAGAAATATCCCCACAACAGCGAGCTGCTGGATTCCTTTAAGGATATAAAAGTCTGAGCGGAACGATGTGCGCTGTGGCGCATAATTAAAACAATCGACTTTGGCGAAGAGTTTATTGCCTTACGGCCCGTTGCTTATAGAGGCGGAATCACAGGGTCAGGATTTATCGGTCGATGAGTTCGCTCTGTAAAGGTTGGCTTTCGCTCTTTATTTGATGAATAAGCACTTTTGCATTGAACCATGACCATCTGCTTCTAATTTGATCATGTGCGCCAGCGCAGCCAAGGTGTATATTGTAACAGTGGACGATTCTTATCCTGAAACGTAACATTGTTTTATTGATGCACCTGGCGCCGCTGCCTGGGGGCGCTCACTTTTTTGTGCAGGCCCCTCCTTCATCCGGGGAGATGAACCGTGCAGGAAAAAGCTCCTGTCACGGCTAGGCGCCTTTTTTCCCCTTGCAACTTTTCGCGAATATCCTTAATGTTATATACTCATTCACTCTTTTAAGAGCCCTGGAGTATTTCATCAGCCATGTTCAGGCGCATCCGAATAATCTCCCTGCTGCTGCTTGCCGGTATTTGTTTGATTTTCTGTCACAGCGAGCTGCACCAGGAGCACTGCGGCCAATTCGATCATCAGAGCCATCATGATTATTGCCAATTGGTCCAGTCCAGCCTGGTCTCTTCAAACCAGCCTCTGCAAATGAGCTGGTCAATCCAATGGCTCGCACTTCCTCTCCAACATTTAAACCTTCTTGATACCACTTCCTTCGAGCAGCCGGTGAGCAGAGCGTTCTCAGAGTCCGCAGCTGGCCCGCTTCTGTACCTCTGTCACCATACCTTGCGCATCTAGTCCTCGCCGTCATCTGAACAGCCCGCTCCCGGTCAACGGAGCATATCCCTATTTTTCACACATCAGGTGTTTGTATGAAAAAAACTGTATTGCTGTTGTTTCTGGCGTCCGGCGTCCTGCACGCCCAGGAGACCATTAGCCTCGAACAGGCCATGAACCTTGCACTCCGGCATAATCCCGAGCTTCAACAGGCGCGGCAGGCAAGGCGTGCGGCTGCCGGGCGATTCTGGAGCGGGATCGCGCTGCCGCAGCCCGAACTCTCTTATGCGTATGAGTATCTGCCTCTCGGCAAATCCCTGAGCCATTTTGGCGAGAGGACCATCGAGGTGGCGCAAGAGTTCGATTTTCCTACCACCTATCTTTTGCGGGGCCGGGCATTGAACGCTGAGACCGTCTTTGCACGGACGCAGCTTCGACGCAAGGCGCTCGCCCTGCTCTCTGCCGTGCAACGCGCTTATTGGGAGGTCAAGGCACGGGAAGCGCAGCTGACCATTGCGGAAGCGAATTGCACATTGGCGGCGGAGTTCAGCCAAAAGGCGGCGATCCGCCAGGAGGCGGGTGAGGGGAGCCTGCTGGAGAAGCTGACCGCTCAAGTCCAGAGCACCCAGGCGCAGAGCGCCCTGGAATCGGCCCAGGGTGAGCGCAGCGCTGCCCTGGCGCGTCTGCTGGTGCTGCTAGGGCGTGAGCGCGACAGCAGCACCTGGGTGCTGACCGACACGCTGACCTATCAGCCGCGCAGCCTGACCCTTGAGGAACTGGAGGCAGCGGCATTACGCCAGAGTCCAGACCTGCGGCAGGCAGAGATCGCCGTCAGCACACTGCGGACCCGGCAGGCCCTCTCCTGGTCCGCGCTGCTGCCATCGTTCAGGCTGGGCTATTCGCGACAAGCCCTCGAGGGTGGTGGCAATGACTATTATGGTGTCGCCTTTAGCGCAACCATTCCGCTCTGGTTTCTCTTCGACCAACGCGGCCGGATTCAGGAGGCTGCTGCAGAGCTGCGCGGCGGCGAGTATGAGCAAACCGCGCTGCGCAATGAACTGAGCGCACGACTGCATACCGCCTGGCTGGAGTATACCAACCAGGAGCGGCAGGTCCGTCTCTTTCAGAACGAGCTGCTGCCCCAGGCGAATGAAATCTATCGTACTGCCGCCGTCAGCTACGACGCCGGCGAGATCGGTTACCTTGAGCTGCTCCAGTCCCGGCAAACCTTGGCCGGAGTGCACGCCGGTTATATCGACGCCCTGATCGGCTGTCAAAGGGCGTCGATCGAGTTGAACGAACTCGCCGGCGAGCTGCCGGCGAACATCCATCTCAATGAGGAATAAGATGAACATACGAATCTGGGCCGCAGGAATCCTGGGCCTGCCCTTGCTCCTGCTCGCCGGCTGCAGCCGCGATACAGACGGCGACAAACCAAACCGTGAAGCGGGAGAGCAGAGAACACCGGTCAACCAGGTGGTTCTCAAACCGGCATCGATCCGAGAGATCGGACTGGATGTGGTGGAGGTGCGCGAGCAAATTATCTCCGGTAGCATCACGGCTCCGGCGGTGCTGGCTGCCAACCAGGATCTCGAAGCGCTGATCGGAACTCTCATCCCCGGACGAGTGAGCCGGGTCTTCGTCCGTCTCGGCGATCACGTCCGCAAGAATGGACCCTTGATGGAAATCGAAGGGCTGGAGATCGGCGAGATCAAGGCCCGCTATATCCAGGCCAAGGCGCAGCTCGACTTTGCCGCAGCTACCCTGGAGCGGCAGAAAACCCTGACCGGCGAGAATATCGGCAGCCGGAAATCCCTGCAGGAGGCGCAGGCCGCCTATGATCAGGCCCTGGCCGGATTCCAGGCGGAAGACCAGCGCATCCACTCAATCGGACTCAGTGACGACGAAGTGCTCGGCGACGGCAGTGCTGCGGGCACTGACCACACCGCCGGCACTCTCATCATCCGCTCGCCGATTGACGGCGCCGTTGTCGAACGCAACGTGGTGACCGGCCAACATGTCGACGAGTCCGCCACCGCCTTTCGCATCGTTAACAGCGCTGTGCTCTGGGCGGATGGCCATCTCTTCGAAAAGGATATCGCCGATCTCGAGGGCAAGCCAGAGGTCACCCTGACGGCGACCGCTTTCCCTGGCGAACGCTTTACCGGGCGAATCACCTACATAGGCGAGGTGGTAGATGCGCAGACACGCAGCGTGCAGATCCGCGCTGAAATCCGCAATCCCGACCGCCGTCTCAAGAGCGGCATGTTCGCGGAAATGGTAATCCCGATCCATACCGCCCAACGCGGCCTGGTGGTCCCCGCTGAATCCCTGCCGCGCGAGGACGGCGCCGTCTAGCTCTCCGTCGCCCGCAATGGCCTCAAACGCATCTACACCCTCACC
>DAIQOA010000206.1:0-7611 GCA_036788095.1 bacterium
TCTCTGATCAACCACCGCTTCCCTGCGGTGATTACGGCGATCTGCCTGCTTCCTATGACGCGCCATCGCCTGCATGGCACAGGCTGCAGGCAAATCCCAGTCAGGCGGTGTGGTTGGGAACCGCGGAGGATCAACCGGATGCAGAGCCGGGCCCTGCCTCTCCCTTGGACGGCACGGGCGATGACACCAATGGCCAAATCCCGGATGATGAAAACGGAGTTACATTGCCGGCGATTCTGTACCAAGGTCAAACGGCGGCAATTCCCATCGCCTACTCTGTGGCATCGGGTGTGACCGCCTTTGTTCAGGGATGGTTTGACTGGAACGGCGATGGAGATTTTGCCGACAGCGGTGAGGCGCCGATTTCGATCACGGTTACAGGCACAGGCTCGGTCTCCCCTCAGGTCACGGTGGATGCGGTGGGACCCTATACCGGGGTCACTTTTGCTCGATTCCGTATCAGCACTTCGCAGAACATGTTGCCCTATGGCGGCTATAACGATGGTGAGGTCGAGGATTATACTTTTCAGCTGCAGGCGGTGCCGGGCTGTCCGGCTGATTTCGTCATATCCGCAGATTCTGTCTGCACTCAACAAGCCGTCACATTTACTTATACTGGAGCCGCTTCGCCCACTCAGCTGTTGTGGAGCTTTGGCGACGGCGCCACGGCCACCGGCAGTCCGGCCAGCCACACCTTTCTGACCTCCGGCGTCTATCAGGTGCGGTTACAGACCACTTGCCCGGAGGGCGGGACTGCGACGCAAACCGAAGAGTTGGTGGTCTGCCCTTCGGCGTCTGATTATACGGTTACCACGCTGGTGGCGCCGGAATCATCCATTCCCCTTGGAACCGCGGTGCAGTGCTCCGCTTTGGTGGAGCCATCCGGCGATTCGTTAGGTTTTATTTGGGATTTTGGCGATGGCACCACTGCTTCCGGCAACCCGGTGGTCAAGATGTATCAAGAGGCCGGTTCTTATCCGGTATCAGTAACTCTGGTCACATCGCGCTGCGGCGAGCGGGTGTTCAGTCATCCCACCCAGATCGAGATCCTTATTGTCAATCGGGCGCCGCATGCGGTCGATGACACGCTGTATGTCGCTGCGAACACGGCCGCGACCGTGCAGGTGCTGGCCAATGACAGCGACCCTGATGGCCATGAATTGCACGTGGAGGCCGAGGCTGTGCAGGCGCCGGCGCACGGCGTTGTGGTATTGGGGGCGGATGGAATCTGCACCTTTACACCGGCTGCTGATTATGCCGGAGAAGATATGTTCCGTTATCGTGTCTGCGACAACGGTGTGCCCTCGCTCTGCGACACCGCGACCGTCCTGGTCACGGTGGAACGGCCGGCCGTTGATCTGTTTGACTACGGCTCCGATGCCCTGCCGCAAGCCCGCTATCGTTTTAACGAAGAGGTGTTTATCGGGCTGCTCCATCAGACCGGTCCCTGGGTGGACGCGGAGACGGCGGCCAACGATGGCTCTGAAAACGATGGGATCGAATTCGGGCCGACGGATCCGGGGAGCGCCTCCTCGGTGAACATCAGCGTCAGCCGCAATGGTGTCGTTGCCGCCTGGATCGATTTCAACGACGATCATGATTGGGGTGACGCGGAGGAAAATATCATTCCAGCGCAACCGATCAGCGGCGGCGCAATCGTTACGTTTCATTTTAATGTGCCTGCCGCGGCATTAGCCGGCACAGAGATGTGGGCGAGGTTCCGCTATGCCGCCGGCGAGCAGGTTCCGCCGCTGGATGCGGTGGCCAGCCCGGCCGGCCATCAGGATGCGTATGATGGAGAGGTGCAGGATTTTTATTTCCGTCTGACGCCGGTGGAGTTGACTTCTTTCAACGTCAACGGCAGTGGCGGCGGCGTGCAGCTGGAATGGCAGACAGCGTCGGAAACAGAGAACCTGGGATTCGGCATTTACCGGGCCGATGCGGAAAACGGCAGCTATTCGCAGATCAACGCCTCGCTGATCCCGGGTGCGGGCACCACCTCTTCCGCGCACACCTATCGTTACCTGGATATCACCGCCCAGTCCGGCGAGACCTATTACTATAAATTGGCTGATGTGGATTATAACGGCCGCCTAACCCTCTTTGGACCGGTAAAAATCACAGTGGAAGGGCCGGCGGAGTATAGTCTGCAGCAGAATTATCCGAATCCATTCAATCCGGAGACCCGCATCACCTTTACCATGAAGGAAAAGGGACAGGTGGAATTGAGCGTGTTCAACCTGCAGGGACGAATGGTGCGGCAATTGGCGGCCAAGCATCTTGGCGCCGGCGTTCACTCCGTCACTTGGGATGGCAGAGACGCCAATGGACAGGTGGCGCCTTCCGGCATCTACCTGTACAAATTGCAGGTGAATGGTTTTGAAACCATGCGAAAAATGGAATTCATCAAATAGCCCCTCGCTTTCAGACAGGCCGTTGGCGCCACAAGCACCATCGGCCTGCGTGTTTTGGCGCGAAAGAGCGACGTACGCCAACGTCGCTCTTTCGCGTTTAAATACCTCTTGACAAACCTGCATAAAATCCTTAATATTAATTCACTCAATGTCTGTGTAACCGGAGACGGCGCACTATGAAACGTTTGTGTTTGATTTTATTGTGTTGTTTTTTACCCTCTTTTGCCCAACAGCTGACCATTTTGCACACCAATGACACCCATGCCCAATTTGAACCAACCCCGGCAACCTGGGTGCAAAAAAATCCCAAGCCGCTTATCGGCGGTATGACCGCGCTCGAGTATTTTATCTCACGGGAACGAGAAAAACAGCAGCCGATCCTGCTGCTGGATGCGGGCGACATCATGACCGGCACGCCCATCGCCAAGATGGCGCGAGACGGAGTGACCGGCGGCGGCTTTATGGATATGCTGAATTTAATCGGCTACGACGCCATGACCATCGGCAATCACGAGTTCGATGAGGGCCAGGAGAATCTGCTCCGCTTGGCGGCAGCCGCCCAATTCGATGTGCTTTCCGCCAATCTCTATCAAAACGAACGGCTGATCACGCAAAAGCCGTATGCCATCTATACGGTCGGCGGCGTTAGAGTGGGGGTCATCGGTCTCACGCTTTCCAGGCTGTTCGACGACGTGGCGAAAAAGAATCTGGACGGCATTCGAGTGCAGGATCCGGCCATCGCGGCGCAGACGGTGATCGATGAGATCGAACCGCAGACCGATCTCATCGTGCTCCTCACCCATCAGGGGGTGGAGGAAGACCTGGCGTTGGCTGATCGGATTCACGGCGCAGATGTCATCGTGGGCGGCCACAGCCACTCGCGGCTGCCAGAGCCGATTCGGCGCAACGGGCTGCTGGTGGTGCAGGCGGATTCCAAAACCCGCTATCTCGGCCGGCTGGCGTTGACGGTGCAGGCGGATACGGTCGCAGACTATCGCTATCAGCTGATCCCCACCTGGGTTGACAGCGTACGAAAACCCAACCCGCGCATGCAGGAGCTGGTCCGGCAGTACAAAGAGCGGATCGATGAGGAGTATGGAAAACCGCTGGGAAAGTTAAAAGTGGATTGGCGGCGCAGCAACCAGCAGGAATCCAATATCGGCAATTATCTGACCGATGCGGTGCGTGCGTCGGTGGGCGTCGATTTCGCCGTGCTCAACAGCGGCGGAATCCGCAAGGACCTGAACAAGGGTGTGCTGCGGAAACTGGATATTGTGGAGATACTGCCTTTCTCCAACAATGTCGTCAAATTCACCTGCAGCGGCGCAGAGCTGCGGACCATGGTGGAATCCAATGCACGCGCAACGCTGCGGCAGGAGCCCGGCATTTTGCAGGTGTCGGGACTGAGCTATGCTTTTCGCATCACCAAGGGCGGGACCGTAGAGATCGAATGGATCAAGGTCAACGGACGGGCCTTGGATGTCAACAAGACCTATACGGGCGCCACGGTGGACTTTATTATTTACGGTCAGGCGGAAAAGTATTTCGGATTCCCGGTTCAGACCGGCGATGCCACCGGTCTGTTGCTCGCGGATCTGGTCATGGATTATGTGCAGAAACATCCTAACGTCCGTTCGAAAATCGACGGCCGCATCCGCTGCACGGATTTGCGCAAAAAGAAGTGATGCCAAGGCCGCTTATGATTTGAATGCTCTAGTGGGAGGAAAAACGATCATGAAAAACCGATCCTTATTTAAAGCGCTCATGTTGGTGTTGCTCGCGGCCGTACTGTTGACCTGTGCGGTGAATCCGGTCACCGGCAAGCGGGAGCTGATGTTGCTGAGTGAAGCCGATGAAGTGGCGCTCGGACAGCAGACCGATGCGGAGGTCATCGCCACCTATGGCTTGTACGAAGATGCGGCCTTGACCGCTTATGTCGCTCAGGTCGGTCAAAAGATGACCGCGCTATCCCACCGGCCGGGTCTAAAGTACTCGTTCAAGGTCCTTGACACACCGGTGGTCAATGCGTTCGCAGTGCCCGGCGGTTATGTATACATGACGCGCGGCATCATGAGCTATTTGAACGATGAGGCGGAACTGGCGGGCGTCATCGGCCATGAACTGGGCCACGTCTGCGCCAGGCATACCGCCACGCAATACACTCGCGCCCAGCTGGCGCAGGTGGGCCTTGGTCTGGGTTCGATGCTTTCAGAGGACTTTCGCAAATACGCCGGCATCGCCTCCTTTGGCGTTAATCTGCTGTTTTTGCGCTTCAGCCGTGATAACGAACGCCAGGCGGATGACCTGGGCGTAGAATATTCCTCCAAGGCCGGATATGACGCCAACGCCATGGCCGAGTTTTTCAACACTTTGGAGCAGATGGATGGATCGTCCAGCAGCAGCGGCTTGCCGGAGTGGTTTTCCACCCACCCCAATCCGGAGGACCGCATCGGCGCGGTGCGTCGCAAAACCGCCGAGTGGCAGCAGAAACTCGCCACTAACAAATTCGTCACCAACAAGGACCAGTATCTGGCGGCCGTGGATGGCATGGTGTACGGCGATGATCCACGCCAGGGCTATGTGGATGCGCAGGCTTTTTATCATCCGACGCTGAAATTCGTCCTGCCGGTGCCCAGCAATTGGACCGTCAACAATACGCCCAGCCAGCTTCAATTTCTGTCTCCGAATCAGGATGCGGCCATTATGCTGACCGCAGCCGGCGGACAAACCGCGCAGGCCGTAGCCAGCGCCTTTGTACAGCAGTCGGGCGCCACGGTGCAAAAAAATGATGCGGTGACCCTGAACGGCCTGCCGGTGCAGCGGGTGCTGTCCAGCGTTACGACCGAATCCGGCTCATTGAACGTGCTCTCTTATTTTATCCAAAAGGATAATCTGGTTTACACCCTGCACGGCATGTCGGACCCGAGCAAATTCAGCGGCTATTCCTCGACGTTCAGTGGTGTTATGGGACAGTTCAAGAATCTGACCGACGCATCTAAAATGCAGATCAAGCCGACGCTGCTGTCGGTGAAAACAAACAGGAACGCCGGCACCGTGGCGACGGCGTTGCGTTCCTCCGGTGTGGCTGAGAAAGAGTTGGCCACCATGGCCCTGTTGAACGGGAAAAAGCTGGAAGACCGGTTGTCCGTAAACACCAAGTTAAAGCTGATCTCCAAATGATCGGCGGTCGTTCTGGCCTTAAGAGTCATGACGCGGAGCGGCATACAGGAGAATGAGATGAGTGGTGGAGCAGGGATGGGAATGCGAATGCGAATGGCCGCCATGGTTCTGGCGGTTGTCGTCGTGGGCGTGCTGGCGTCCGGCTGTCATTCAGCGCGCATGGCGGTTCCGAACGAATTGGCCGTGCGCTCCGAACAGCTGATCTGCTCCGGCAGGGGCGGCTTTAACGAAGATTTCAAATTCGGTGCTTATCAGGTTACCGATGTGCATCGCGGCTGGACCCGGCGCAGTGCCTGGGGGTTGTGGCGTCTTGAAAGGGCTGACACGCAGCAGAGTTATGAGTTCAGCCTGGCTGCACCCGGGGGAGGGATGTGGAATGGCCAGGCGGCCACCGGCCTCCAATCCGCGGATTTAAAAACCGAGGTGTGGGGCGGTGAACTCACCATCGGCATCCTGTCAAATCAAAATCTGGTTGTGCGTCTGGGGCGCAGCGATGGCGAGGCCTGGACCATGGTGCTGAATCAGAGAAGCGATGAAGATCTGATGACCGGCTATCTCAGCGGCGAGAAAGCGACCTATGAGGTGGCCGGCACGCATAAACTGGCGGGAACGCCCATGCCGTTGGCCGATACCGCCGGCTATGTGGTGGCGCAAAACAATGTGCCGGTGGCGGCAGTGGACGTCATCAACAACGGAACCGTTTGGCTCTCGCAAGGGCTCTCCGGCCCTGAGCGGGATGGGCTCGCTGCAGCCGCCGCGGCCCTGCTATTGTTCCAGGACCTGAGCGCCGATCATTGACCCCCACTGCGCTTCTGCTGCAGCCTTTTTTATTACAACCCCGGTTATGATGAAAAAACGCCTATCTCGTTTCGGAAATAGGCGTTTTTTTGTAGTTACGGCTAGATGTTTTTATGTACAACGGCAACCGCGAGACTTTGCGGCCCCAGCGTTCATTCGTTCTCGATGGGCTGGGGTTTGATGCTGTCCTCGTCAGCGTCCCCCGGGGCCTCGCCGCCGCTGACCAGCTCCAGGCTGCTGCCTTTTTTGCGCACCCGGATCAGGGTACCGTCGCCGAAGCGGCCTTTGAGCAACTCTTCGGCAATGGGATTTTCCACGAATTTCTGAATGGTACGCCGCAGCGGCCGGGCCCCGTATTGCGGGTCAAATCCGGCGTCCGCCAGGTACTCTTTGGCGCCGCGGGAGAGATCGATCTTGATGTTGCGGTCCGACACTTTGGACAGCATCTCGGCGATGACGATGTCGATGATCTTGATCATATCGTCGCGGTCCAGCTGTCGGAACACCACGATGTCGTCCACGCGGTTGATGAACTCGGGATTGAAAAGCTTTTTAACCTGCTCGATCAGTCGTTCGCGCATTTGGCTGTAATCCGATTGCGCGTTTGCTTTGCTGAATCCAAAGGAGCCGCCGCTTTTGTTGATCTCGCGGGCGCCGATGTTGCTGGTCATGATCAGAACCGTATTCTTGAAATCGACCTTGCGGCCCAGCCCGTCGGTGACGTGGCCTTCATCAAGAATCTGCAAAAGGATGTTAAAGACATCCGGGTGCGCTTTTTCGATCTCGTCGAACAGCACCACGGCATAAGGATGGCGGCGCACTTTTTCAGTCAGTTGCCCGCCCTCTTCATACCCCACGTAACCCGGAGGCGCGCCGGTGAGCCGCGACACGGCGAATTTTTCCATGTACTCGGACATGTCGATGCGGATCAGGGCGTCCTCGGTTTCAAACAGATAGCGAGCCAGTTCTTTGGCCAGTTGGGTTTTGCCCACGCCGGTGGGGCCGAGAAAGATGAACGAACCGATGGGGCGATGGGGATCCTTGAGTCCGGCCCGGGTGCGCTGGATCGCCTGGGTCAGAACGTCGATGACCGTGTCCTGGCCGATGATTCGCCCTTTTAAAACCTGGCTCATTCTGAGCAAACGGTCGGACTCGGTCTGCGCCACCCGCGACACCGGAATGCCGGTGATCATGGACACCACTTCGGAAACGTCCTGCT
>DAIQOA010000207.1:0-7609 GCA_036788095.1 bacterium
TCAGGCGGTCGCCGGCGCGGCTTCGTCGGCCGCTGCGGCCGGTTCCGTCGCAGGGGCCTCGGTCGCAGGCGCTTCCGTCACCACTGCGGCCGGCGCTGCCGGCGCTTCAACCGGGGCCGCCGCTGCGGTCTGCTGCACCAGGACTTTCATCGCTTTGTCGTCGAGCTTGATGATTTTGGTTCGCAACAGCGACTCGTTGAGGCGGTACTCGCGGTCCAGTTGTTTGATCATCGGCGATGGCCCCTCAAAGCGGATGAGCACATAAAAGCCATACTGCCGTTTGTTGATTTCATAAGCCAGTCGCCGTTTGCCCCAACGATCCATGGAGCTCACTTTGCCGCCGTTGGCGGAGATGAATCGCTCATATTTGTTGATGATGCTGTCGATTTCCTCGGGCTTGAGCAGGGAATCGATGACGATGACGGTTTCGTATGTACGCAAGTTACTCCTCCTTGGTTATTCGCTGTTAAAGGGTGATAGAGTTGAATTGATTCATGGCGGCTTGGATGCCGTCTTGGATAAAAACGCCGATCGCCCGGATGCCGGCCTCAAGAGCCGCATCCACCAGCGGCCGTTCTTTCTGGGAAAATTTGGCCAGAACGAAATCAGCCAGTTCCCGCGGCTGCTCCTCGTTGCGAATGCCGATGCGCAGCCGGCAGAACTCACTGGTCGATAGATGTTCGATGATCGACGCCAGCCCCTTGTGACCGCCGGCGCTGCCTTGCGGCCGCAGCCGCAGGCGCCCTAAGGGCAGGTCGTTGTCGTCCAATACCACCAGCAAGCGGTCCAGATCGACGCGGTAGTAGGCCATCAGCCCCGCCACCGCCTGGCCGCTGAGGTTCATGTACGTCTGCGGTTTTGACAGCAGCACGGGCGTCCGCCCCCAGGTGGTAACCGCCGTCTCTGCGTTGCATCGCTTTGATTTGAACCCTGCCTGCCGTTCCTCGGCCAGCCGTTCCAGAGCCAGAAAGCCGAGGTTGTGGCGCGTGCGCTGATACCGTTCGCCCGGATTGCCCAGGCCGACGATCAGACAGCGGCGCGGTTCAGATGCGGGACGTTCGCTCACTCTTCGGCTTCTTCAGCCTCAGCTTTCTTGCCGATCACTTCCGGTTCAGCAGCCGCCGTTTCCTCGGCCGCCGCCGCCGGCGTTTCCTCGACAATGCGCAGCGCAGTGACGGTCACGACCGGCCGTTCGAGATCGCCGAGCACCTTGACCTTCTCCACATGGATGTCGGACAGGTGCAGCGAGTCGCCGATTTTGAGCTCCGTGACGTCGAGTTCGATGTTGTCCGGAATATCGCTGGGCAGACATTCCACATCCACTTCACGCATCAGGTGCTGCATGATGCCGTTTTCTGTTTTAACTCCATAGGGCACGCCGAGCAGACGGACCGGCACGGCCACGGAGATCTTTTCGGTCATAGACACGCCCATCAGGTCGACATGGATCGGCTGTTGAGTGATGGGGTCCCACTGGATTTCGCGGACCACGCATTTCTGAACCGCCTCGCCGTCAAAACGGACGTCGAACAGGGCCGACTCGGCATGTACGACGGCGAGTAACGCCTTGCTGTCCACCAAAAAGGGCTGCGACGTTTTGCCGTGCTGATAAAAAATTCCAGGCACTTGATCTTTACGCCTGGTTCTTCTTGCCTCCGCCGAACCGGTGGTGGAGCGGCGCTGTGCTTCAATGACGTTTTCTGCCATGGGAATTCCTCAGTAAAGGGTAACGGGATATTAAAGGATCGGCCCTTTTTCCGGAAACAGATCGGAGATGGACCTCTCTTCGTGAATTCGGGTAATGCCTTCGGCCAGCAACGGCGCGACGGATAAAAAGTGAAATTTTTCTTTCCTTTTATAATCGGGAATTTCGACCGAATCGGAAAAGAACAATTGGGAGATCACCGATTCCTGCAGGCGCACCGCCGCGGATCCGGAGAGGATGGCGTGCGTGGCCGCGACGTAGACGTTTTTTGCACCCTTGCTGTGCAGCACGACGGCGCCGTTGCACAGCGTGCCGCCGGTGTCCACCAGGTCGTCCACCAGCAGCACATCCTTGCCGGACACATCGCCGATAAGCTGGTGGGTCACCACGCAGTCATTGTGCTTGATGCGGATTTTGTCGAGCATCACCAGCGGCGTTTCCAGCCGGCGGGCGTAGGAGCGGGCCATGTGAACTCCGCCGATGTCCGGAGAGGCGACCACCAGATTGCTCCGGTCCATGTTCTTTTTAAAGTGTTCGACAAAAATGGCGGAGGCGTACAGGTGATCCACCGGAATGTCGAAAAAGCCCTGAATCTGCGGCGTGTGCAAGTCCATGGCCAGGATGCGGTCGGCGCCGGCTTTGGCGATCATATCGGCCACCAGTTTACCCGAGATCGCCACCCGCGGTTGATCCTTGCGGTCCTGCCGGGCATAGCCGAAATAGGGGATCACGGCTGTGATGCGGTAGGCTGAGGCGCGTTTGGCCGCATCGATCATGATGAGCAGCTCCAGGAGGTTGTCGCTGGGAGCGTTGGTGGATTGGATCAGGAAAACATCGGTGCCGCGGATGTTCTCCTCGAATTTAACCCAGATCTCCCCATCGGAAAAGTTTTTTATGGTGATCTGCCCTAGTTCCTTGCCAAAGGCCTGGGCAATGTTTCCGGCCAATGCGAGGCTGGAACGGCCGGAGAAGAGTTTGGCCTCGCGCCGACTTGGAGTGGCAATCGTCATTCTACCTACCTCGATGAATGAAAAACAAAACCGGGTTTGCTGCAAAGCAGATTGGCGTTGAAACCGGGATCTGCCGTTGACGGATGAAGGCGGCAGTCACCATGGCTGGGGCGGGAGGATTCGAACCTCCGAATGCGGGAATCAAAGTCCCGTGTCTTAGCCACTTGACGACGCCCCAGTGCAGGGAATCAGACTGTTTCAGCCGGATCCAGGTGAGTGGAAATAGGGGAAAAGAGAAATCGTTGGTAGGATGTACCAACGCCGAGAAAGGCTTTCTCGGCACGGGCTCGGGTTTCGTATAAACCATATATGCTGGAGCCGCTGCCGGACATGCGGCTAAAAAACGCGCCGGCAGTTGCGAGCTGTTCACGCAAACGGTCGAGCTCCGGATACTCTTCAAAGACCACCTTTTCCAGGTCATTGGTGAAGCCGTGTTGCCAGGATTCACGGTCATTGACAAGATCGGTCAAGCTGTAAAATTTACTGCTTTTTGCGCTATTTGTCAAGTTTAATTTGACGTTCTGATACACCCAGGCGGTGGAGATGGGAAAGCGGGGATAGACCAGCACGCCGTAATAGTCCAGCGGCAGCCGCAGCGGTTGCAGCTGTTCGCCGCGGCCGGTTCCCAGGGCGCTGCCGCCGCGCAGGAAGAAGGCCACGTCAGCGCCCAGCCGGCCGGCCAACTGAAGCAGCCGCGCGTCATCCAGGTTCAGGCGCCACAGGCGATTCAGCCCGGTGAGCGCGGCTGCGGCATCGCTGCTGCCGCCGCCCAGACCGGCGCCCATGGGGATGTGTTTTTCAATATGGATATGAACCCCGGATTGGCAGCCGCTGCAGCAGCGCAACAGGTCCGCCGCTCGATAGACGATGTTTCTTTCGTCCGCAGGGCAGTCCGCATGGCTGGAGGTCACGGTCAGGGCATGGTCCGCTTCGCTGAACAGCAGGGTGTCGCACAGATCGATCTGCTGAAACAGGGTCTCCAACTCATGATAGCCGTCTGGGCGCCTGCCAAGCACGCGCAGACAGAGGTTGATTTTAGCGTATGCTTTGATTGTGAGCATGGGGATATACCGGCAACGGGTTGCGGATTCCGCGCGCCTGGGCCTGCGCGAAGCACAGTGCGGCAAGCGGCTGGGCATAAAAAAAGCGGGCGGCAAGCCACCCGCTCATAGAGCCTGCAACGGAACCGGCTGCGGCAGGGAAAAATCCAGCCGGTCGTTTCGCCGGATCGGTCAGCTGACCGCCTTGCCAGCGCCGCCCCGAGGCAGCAGATTTTCCACATCGCTGTGCGGCCGCGGGATCACATGAACCGAGATCAATTCGCCGATTTTTTCCGCAGCCGCGGCGCCGGCTTCGGTGGCCGCTTTGACCGCGCCCACATCGCCGCGAACCATGACGGCCACCAGCCCGCCGCCCACTTTTTCCGAGCCGATCAGCGTGACCTGAGCGGCTTTGACCATGGCGTCCGCAGCCTCGATGGCGGCCACCAATCCTTTGGTTTCAATCAAACCCAGTGCTTCCATCTGTATTGATTTCTCCCTTCAGGGATTAGACATTGCCTGCAGGATTTGAGATAAATTAGCAAACTTTTAAAACTTTGTCAACTTTTATTTCCACGCACCGTGCGGCGCAAGACAAGAACACCCTTGCATTTATGGGCTAGGTTGATTAAATTCTTTCAAACTAGTTCGGCGCCGCAGGGCACAAGGCGTAAACGACGGCACAAGGACGCATGGCGGATGTTGCTTCGCCCGCCACGCGACGAGCCGCCACCAGGATTTGATGGACGAAAAAATATACATTATCTCGGACGCGCATATCGGTGCGCAACGGGCGGGGATGGAAGAAAAAAAAACGGCGCTGCTGCTCTCGTTTTTACAGTCCTTGCAAGGCCAACCCTGCCGCCTGATCATCTGCGGCGATCTTTTCGACTTCTGGTTCGAATACCGTCATGCCATCCCCAACCGCCATTTTCCTGTTCTGGCGCAGCTGTCTTCGCTCGTCCGCTCCGGCATCCCCATCGATTACATCGCCGGCAATCATGATTTCTGGCTGGGCGCTTTTATGCGTCGCGAGGTGGGACTGCAGTTGCATCGCGATGCCTTTGAACTGCTGCACCAAGACAAAAAGATCTATCTGCTTCACGGCGATGGCTTGTTGAAAAAAGATTACGGCTATCGGGCGCTGAAACGGGTGCTGCGTCACCCCGTCAACGTTTGGTTCTATCGCTGGCTGCACCCGGACATCGGCGTGCCGCTGGCTTTATTTTTTTCACAGATGAGCCGGGACGCGGACAAGTCGGCCGACCAACAGAGCGACGAAGACTATCGCGCTTTTGCCTTTGAAAAAATCGATCAGGGGTATGATATCGTGGTGCTCGGGCATACCCATGTGCCCGCCTGCGTGCGCTATCGCCAGGGTTGGTATGTCAATGCCGGCAACTGGATCACCGCGTTCAGCTACGCAAAGATCGAGGACGGCCTTCCGTCCCTCCATCGCTGGGAGGAACAGAAGCAGGCGAAAATCATCGCAGCCGCAGCTCAGTGACAGACAGGACGCATTTCAGGACTGAATGTTTTGCCGAAAAACTTGAAAAAAATTGTCGCTCCTCAATTGGATTATCTGATCCTTACCCTGGCCGTCGTCGCGTCCGTCGCCCTGATGTTTCTCGGCAACCGCGGCGGCGAGCTCGGCGCGCTGCAGGGCGTCAGTTTGGAGCTCTTGGGACGAATGACGGGGCCGGTCGCCGCGATCAAACGGCTGGGCGATGTCTATGAAGAGAACAGCCGCTTGCGTTATCAAAACGCCATGCTCCAGGTGCGCAACTGCCAGTTGGCAGAGGCGCACTATGAGAACCAGCGCCTGCGCGCCATGGTGGGCTTTGCCGAACAGTCGACGGCGCGTCTGCAGCCCGCACGACTGATCGGCTCCGGCAGTCATCCCGGCATGGCGACGATCCTGATCGATGCGGGCCGGCTGCAGGGCATTGAGGAAAACCGGCCGGTGATATCGGCGGACGGCCTGGTGGGCAAAGTCATCTCAGTCTCTAGCCATCACTCCATCATTCAACTGCTGACCGACCGCAACTTTCGTGTGGCTGCCCTGGATCAGCGCAGCCGCGTGCAGGGCGTCTTTCAGTGGGCCGGGTTTGACTCCGGTCTGCTCACCGGGGTGTTCCTCAGCGCGGACGTCAAACTGGGCGATTGGGTGGTGACCTCAGGGCAGAATTCCCTGTTCCCGACCGGACTCAAGATTGGCGTAGTCTCAATGATCGACGACGCCCACGCCGGCATGTTCCAAAAGATCTATGTCAAGCCGCGGCTGGATTTTTCCCGGTTGGAAGAGGTGTTCGTGATCCTGGACGCGGACAGCAGCCGACAGGCAGGGGGGTGAGGTGAGATATCTTTTCTACCTCTTCCTTATCGGATTGGCCTTGGTGGTGCAGGTGGCGCTGGGGGACCTGTTCGCCGTTCGCGGCGTCAAACCGGATCTGTGCATCATCGCCTTGTGCTACATCAGTATGCGCGAAGGCCGGAGGCGCGCGGTGGTATGGGGATTCAGCGCCGGCCTGATCGAAGATCTGCTCAACCATGCCCTGCTCGGACCCGGTGCGTTGGCCCGCTCGGTGGCCTCCTTTGCCGCAGGCACGTTCCTGAGCGAACACGCTTTTCACCATTCCTATCAAGCCAGTTTTCGGGTCATGGGCATCGCGTTGTTGAACAACGTGGTTCTGTTCGCCGTGTTGTCCGTGATCGAGCATTGGTCGCCGGGCGTTTTGTGGTGGCGGATCCTCTTCTCTACCCTGTACACGGAACTGGTTACGCTCATCTTGTTTTCCCTGATCTCACAGGAGACTTGGGAAAAATTGTACAAAGAGGATTCCGTTCCATTTGTCTAGCCGCTTACCTAGTGGGAATATAGACGATTGTCTTTCACTGTTTACAATAAAAATGTCGTGGTCGGCATTCTGGCCGCACTGTTCCTCGCTTTGGCGGTGCAGCTGGTCAATCTGCAGATTATCCAGCGGAGCAAATATCTCGCCCACTCCAATCAGAACCGCATGCGGCGATTACGGCTGGAGGCGCCGCGCGGCATTCTCTATGACCGCAACGGCGTAATCCTGGTGGAAAACCGGCCTTCGTATTCGGTGAGCGCAGTGCCCACCGAGGCCAAAAACAATCCGCAAGTCTTGCAGCTTCTCGGCCAGTTGCTTAACGAACCTGCGGAAAAACTCGGCGACCGGCTACGGGAAGCGGATAATCCTTACTTCGCCGTCAAACTCAAACGCAATGTCGAATATCCCCTGCTGGTCCGTCTGGAGGAGCGCAAACTGGATTTGCCCGGCGTGACCTACGAGGTGGAAACCCGGCGGGTGTATCCGACCGGCATCAAGGCGCCGCACCTCTTTGGTTATATCGGCGAGATTTCCAAATCTGAACTGGATCGGCGAAAAAAAGAGGGGTTGATCCCAGGGGATCTGGTGGGCAAGACCGGGCTGGAGAAAATGTATGATCACGATCTGCGCGGCCGGCCGGGCTATGATTTTGTCGAAGTGGATGTCATCGGCCGGGAAGTGCGCGACATCATCGACGTGGGCGAAAGCCAGCCCCTGCGCGGCAAGGATTTCTATCTGACCATCGATGCCCGGCTGCAAATGCTGGGCGATTCGTTGCTGTACGGCAAGCGCGGGGCCATCGTGATGATGGATTGCCGCGATGGCGGCCTGCTGGCGATTAGCAGCAAACCGGATTATGATCCGGAAATTTTTACCGGCACACTGAGCAACGAAACCTGGCAGGCGCTGGTAAACGATCCCGGTAAACCGCTTTTTGACCGGGTTACCCAGAGCACCTATCCGCCCGGTTCCACCTTTAAAATGGTGGCCGTGGCGGCC
>DAIQOA010000208.1:0-7536 GCA_036788095.1 bacterium
CAGTCGCGCGACCAGCTGCTGTTCATCAAGCACGAGCTCGGTATCGCCACTGAGATTCAGACCTCGATCCTGCCCAAGATGTTTCCCCCATTCCCCGATCGCAAGGAGTTCGATATCTATGCGAAGATGATCCCGGCCCGCGAGGTCGGCGGTGATCTGTATGATTTTTTTATGATCGACAAAGCGCGCGTCGGCTTGATTATCGGCGACGTCTCGGGCAAGGGCATCCCGGCGGCGATGTTCATGGCGGTGAGCAAGACCCTGCTCAAGGCCACGGCTCTCAAAGGCATCCCGCCCGACTCTTGTTTGGAAAGCGTCAACAAAATCCTGGTGGACGAGAGCCTGCCCACGATGTTCGTTACGGTTTTCTACGGTATCTTTGATGCGCGTAACGGTTCGTTCGAATATTGCAACGGCGGGCATAATCCACCCTATCTGATCAGCAAAGATGGTCCAGTTCGCCAGCTTGAAAATCGCGGTGGCATATTTCTTGGCTGCCTAAAAAACCAAGAGTATGAATCAAATGTGGTTTTCCTCCAGCCTGGGGATACTCTCTTTCTCTATACCGACGGCATCACCGAGGCCATGAATCCCGCAGAGCAGATGTTCGGAGAGAAACAGACCGAGGAGTCCTTGAGGCGCCACTATGGTGAAGATTTGAATGGGCTGGTCGATCATGTGATCAGGGATGCGCAGGCCTTCGCAGACACGCAGGAACAGTCGGACGACATGACCTGCCTGGCGCTGCGCTATTTTGGCAAATAAAACTCGCCGCGCGTAAGGCGCTAAAAAACAATTGCTGGAGGACGGATCAAAAGGCCGGTCCGATTGAAGAAAGGCCTCTGTCTTGCGGCTTGAGGGATGAGAACAAGAATAGTCGGATTGGAATGGGAAAAACCAAAGCCCGCGCAGAGTGGGAACGCCGAGCGCAAAAATAAGGGCCGGCCGGAGAAACCTTCGGCTGGCCCTTCTTATCTGAAGCTAAGGCTTTAAAGCGGTTTTCGCCCTAGCTATTTTTTAGGAATCACGTTGATCACCATAATCGCCCTGGTTCCTGAAAATGGACCGTCAGAGCTTTCTCCCGTTAAAGTGAGGGAATTGTACTCGCCTATAGTTAGCCCATCGAGATTTTTTATTTGAGACATTACGAACTTGGCGACAAAAAAACCCTGATTGTCGCTCTTACTCCAACTGATCGGCACGCCGTTCAATTCGACCGATGCACTGATAACCGAGGAATAGGCAAGATCAGTATGTATCGTGACCCATTCCCCCGGATTCTGCAGATTAAGCGTGTTCGGAGATACCTGAATTTCAATGAGGTTGACCTCAGCTTGTGCATTGCTGAAAACCAGGAAGGCAGTGCAAACAAGTAAAAAGAATTGGCGATAACTTTTGGCGGAATGGAACATGGCTGTACCCTCCCTATTAGCTGATTCGAGTTGATTCAGCTTTGTCGTAGTTTCGTCATCCTCATAAAATAGCACGGCCAGGCCTGCTATCTTACCGGATACCCGTTTTCATTTTACCAATACGATTTAAATCGATTGCTTGGATGGCCACACCCTCCCTTCTTCCACTGCCCTCAGTCGAGTTGCGTTTTTGAGGCTGGACAAAAACGAATGGCGACTAACCGCTATTTTTAGCGTGTCATTTAAATATAGCCGTATGGAAGGTAAATGTCAAGCAATTAATTTGTTATTGCAGCTGAAGCCCCCTTTGAATCCCACGGACCATCGGCCGGAAAAAAAACCGGTCAGCTTGGACTGCTATAACTTAACCATCCACTATGCGCGCGATGAGGGCGCGTAGAAACCCAGAAAGAGAAAAATCCACAGCCGTTGCCGGCTCAAAAGTGATTGGTCCTGGCAGCGCCGAACAACATTGCCGTCTTTTCCTGCCGGTAATCAAAAATCCGCGCCAGTTTTCGCTGGACCCGCAGCCGGCCCACCAGATCGCCGATAAAAACTGTTTTCATTTTGGATAAAAAAGCATAATTTAGGTTAAGGTAATAACAGATCGAATCAAGGCGGCAGGCGTTTCAGTCTTAAAGATTTTCCCTGCCGTTGTTTTCGTTAATGGTTGCGGATGGCTTTTATGGATCAGCGAGATTGTACGATGAGCCCGGAGGTGGTCCGGGTGCAGGATCTCACCAGCGGTTATGAAGAGACCGAGGTGCTGAAGGAGATCACCATGTCGGCGCGGCGCGAACAGATCACAGCGATCCTCGGCGCCAGCGGCTGCGGCAAGACAACGCTGTTGAAGCATTTCATCCGTCTCCATCAGCCGTGGCGCGGCTCCATCCAGCTGTTCGGTCACGACATCACCGCTATGGACGAAGACGACTTTAACCAGCTGCTGCACAAGGTGGGGGTGCTGTTTCATAACGGCGCGCTGCTGAACTCGATGTCGGTGGCGGAAAACGTGGCCATCCCCCTGGAACAGCATACGGACCTCCCCAGGGAGATTATTAACCGGCTGGTTAATGTGAAACTGGGGTTAATGGGATTGAACTATGCGTCGGAAAGGCTGCCGTCCGAACTGAGCGGCGGTATGCGCAAGCGGGCGGCGCTGGCGCGGGCGCTGGCATTGGATCCGCCGTTGCTGCTGTGCGACGAGCCGACCTCCGGGCTGGACCCCATGACCACCGCGTCCCTGGATGAGCTGATCGTCAAGCTGCGCGATCAGCTGGGCATCACCGTGATCACCGTATCGCACGATGTGGCCAGCATTCAGCGCATCGCAGAGCACGTGGTGTTTCTGGATAAGGGGCGGTTGCTGTTCGAAGGATCGCTGGTTGAGGCAAAAAAATCAGGGATTCAGCTGATGGAAGAGTTTTTCGCCAAAGGATGAACCGTGGCGCAAGCGTGGCGCAATCCACCGGATTGCGCTTGTATGGATTCAACACACCCCCTGTCTCCCTCTGAAGAGGGGGGACTGCACGCGCTGTTCCTGCTAAATGGGATAGCCAGTCTGTTACCCCCAGTCCCGCTCTCTGGAGAGAGCGGGACTGCGCTCACTATCTTCCGACTGCAATGTTTAATCCGGCTGCTCCCCCCTGTCCTCACTCTAAAGAGTAAATCTCTTCGCTCAAATTATTACCAGCAACTCTGATCTGTTCGTGTTCCTGGTCACTCGCAGGGAAAAGTCAGGTTATAGGCGCCCGATCCCAGCTCGAGCACCACATTCGATCCTTTCTGTTCCGAAGCGAACACACCATCCACCTTGCCGAGTTTTTTCACTCCCTCTTTCACCCCATCGAGCTGCGTGTTTGGCAGAATCGCCGTCGCCGTGGTGTTGGGCGGAACCACCAGGTTCAGCCGCATCTTTTTATCCTTGATCTCCCAACCGCAGGCCACCGGCCCGTACAGCGAATGAACCTCTGCTTTGGCATGGGTCAGACCGCCGCCTGGATGCGGCTGAAAGAGGATGTGTTTATAACCCGGATGCTGCGGATCGATCTCCACGCCGGCCACGATGCGATAGAGCCATTCGCCGATGGCGCCGTAGGCATAATGATTGAACGAGTTCATGCCGGCGTCCTGAAAAGAGCCGTCGGCCTTGATGCCGTCCCAGCGCTCCCAGATCGTGGTGGCGCCTTTGGTGATCGGATACAACCAGGATGGATACGCTTTGCGGTTGAGCAGCATGAAGGCCTCTTTGAAATAGCCATTGTCGCCCAACACCGGACACACCAGGGGCGCGCCGACAAAGCCGGTGGTGATATGCTTGAACCTGTTGACGTCGTCCGCCAGACGCCTGGCTGCGCTGGGACGCAGCGATTCCGGCAACAGATCAAAAGCCAGAGCCAAGGCGTAGGCGGTCTGCGTGTTGGAGCCCACGCGGCCGTTCTGAGTGACAAACTCGGCCATGAACACCTTTTTCACCTTGGCCAGCAGATCGGCGTAATGCGCCGCATCCTCTTTTTTGCCGAGCAAAACGGCGGTTCGCTGCACCAGGTCGGTGGAGCGGGCGAAATAGGCCTGGCAGATCAAATCCTTATCTGTCGTGGCGCCGGGATAATCCGAACGGTCTGTGGCAAAAGCCAGCCAATCGCCAAAGGCGAAATCCGTGTTCCAGAAATAGCTGTCCCCCGCTTTGTGAGCCATGTAATCCACCCAGGCCTTCATGCTGGGATACTGCTGCTGCAGAATGCGCATGTCGCCGTAGCAAAGATAAACGGTCCAGGGCACGATCACCGCAGCGTCGGCCCAGGCCGCCGAGCCGGCGTTGTCCTTCGGATCGTCCTTTTTCAGCACATTGGGGATGACATGGGGCACTGCGCCGCTGGCCTTCTGATCCAAGGCCAGGTCTTTGAGCCATTTGGTGTAAAAAGAAGCGACGTTGGCGTTAAAACAGGCGGTGCGGCAGAACACCTGTGCATCGCCGGTCCAGCCCAGCCGCTCGTCGCGTTGCGGGCAATCCGTCGGCACGTCGACGAAATTGCCGTGCTGTCCCCACTGGATGTTGTGTTGCAGCTGGTTCAGCAGCGGTTCTGAGCAAGAGAACGTGCCGCTCGGCTCATAGCCGGAGCGCACCACGACGCCGGTCAGATTGATGTCGGTAAGGTCGCCGGGCGAATTCTGCACCCGCACATAGCGGAAGCCATGAAAAGTGAACCTTGGTTCATAGAGCTGTTCGCCGCTGCCGTCGAGGACAAATTCGTCGGTCTGTTTGGCGGCGCGCAGGTTATCGAGATAAACGTTGCCGTCGCGGTCCAGCACTTCAAAGAACGTCAAACACACCGTGGTGCCGGCCGGTCCGTTGACGCGCATACGCACCCAGCCGACCATGTTCTGACCCATATCCACCACGCTTTCGCCTTTGGGCGTCTTGAAGGCGCGCACGGCTTTGATCTCTGTGGCTTTGATGATCGGCGGGCCCTGCGGCGCCACCAGGGCGGCCGACGGCGTCGTTTTGATCCGCACCGGCTTCCAATCCTTGGCCGGATAGCCGGCGGTGCTCCACCCCTTTTTCTCCAGACGGCTGTCATAACTTTCGCCGTGATAGATATCATTGGCAAGGATCGGGCCGGTTGAATAAGCCCAGCTGCCGTCCGTGACCACCCAATCAGTGCTGCCGTCGCGGTAGAGGATGCGCATCTGCATGAGCAGCGCCGGCGTTTTGCCATAGGTGCCGCGCTGACCGCTGAATCCCAGCGAGCCGCTGTACCAGCCGTCACCCAACAAAACACCCACCGCGTTGGCGCCGGATTTGAGCAACGGAGCGATGTCATAGGTTTGATACTGCACCCGTTTGTCATAGGCGGTCCATCCCGGTGTGAGCACCTGGTCGCCGACCTTTTTTCCGTTCAGCTCCATTTCATAGAGACCGAGGGCGGTCACATAGGCGCGGGCTGAAACCACGCCGCTTTTTACGACAAACTCTTTACGCAGCATCGGGCTGGGAGAGCTGTTGACGCCCTCGGCGGGCGGTTGTGCTTCGATCCACGACGCTTTCCAGTCGCTTTTCTCCAACAGGCCCATCTCCCAAAAGGCGACCGCGCTCCACGGGGAAGCCTTTGCCTTCTGGTCCCACACGCGCACCTGCCAGTAATAGCGTGCACCTGTGGTCAGAGCCGGACCCTCATAGACCACATGGGTGGAAGCGTCCGACGCGACCTTGCCAGAGTCCCAAATCAACTCTTTGGCTTTCGTCAATGCCGCGGCGCTGGCTGCCACACGGATCTGATACGCTGATTGACCGACGCCCCGCTGGTCGGAGAGCAGCTGCCAAGCCAGGCGCGGGTGCAATTCGTCGATACCCAAAGGGTCTACCGTGTATTCAGTGGTGAGATGGGTGACGGTCAGATGGGATTTGCCAAACAGCGCCACTGTGAAAACCAGCATCAGAATCAAGAACGGACACTTCATCGTTTATTCTCCATGGTATTGGATGATCGAAGCGGACAAGGCACCAGCCCTAGGAACGGCCGGACGATTGCCGGAAGACGTTAGATCATTTTCCGGCGCAGTTTGTTTTTCAAAAAATGGATGCGGCCGCGAACATGCTGCAGCCTGGCCTTGTCCTTGGCGGTGATGGCCTCTTGCCGCCGTTGCTTCAGCAGATGGATTTCGGATTTGATTTGTGTTTTTTCTGGAATCGCCGCATGATGATGTTCATGCGTATCGATGCCGAGCGCTTTGCAGACGGCCAGCAGCAGGTGTTCTTTGTTCAACTGCGTATAGCCCTGCACCGCTTCGTGTTCAAGGCCGGATGCGATCTGGCGCAGTTCGGCCACCGTCTTTGCTTTCAGCTCGTGATAAGTCATTGACATGGCAACCTCCATCAAGAAAAAGTTCGGAACAAACCAACGTCCTCACGTCTGCCGATACAAGTTGACAATGCCCCAGCCTAAAGATAATTAAAGTCGTTCAATCTTGCAAGCGCTTATTTGCCCCGTCGTACAGCGCCGGGCTGTTGTTTGCGGCCAGGGGGGCAGCCGCTGCCGCTCGTCGGCCTCTCCAGGCGGCCGCTCAGGGAAAGTTCACCTTGTAACGGTTTGATTCAAAGGCGCTGATCAGCAATAGACCGGCGAGAAAACCGCCCACATGGGCGAACCAGGCCACGCCGCCGCCGGCCGGCGAAGTGGTGACGCCGCTGAAAACCTGCATAAAGAACCAGATGCCGAGAACGATCACGGCCGGAATTTTGAAAATTCGATAAATCCAAAAAAAGATCGGTATCAGCACATGGACGTGCGCCCGGGGAAAACGCAGTGCATAGGCGCCCAGGACGCCCGAGATGGCGCCGCTGGCGCCGATCATCGGGATCTCAGAGGTGGTGGCAAAAACATAATGAGAAGCAAAAGCCAGAACGCCGCAGATCAGATAAAAAAGCAGAAAACGGACATGGCCGCACAGGGTTTCCACGTTATCGCCAAAGATAAACAGATAGAGCATGTTCCCGGCCAGATGCATAAAGCCGCCGTGCAGAAACATGGAGGTGAAAATGGTCTGCAGCTGCTGCCCCTGGGTGATCAAAGCGGGCACCGCGCCCCAGGTGAAGACAAACTCCTCGGTTAAACCGGGGGCCAGCGTGATCTGGCGGAGAAAGACCAGCACGTTGATCGCGATCAGAGCGTAGGTCACGATCGGCCGGCTGATGTGGGGGTTGTCATCTTTAAGTGGAATCATCATTTCACCCAAAAGTTAGCGGTTTTGCTGCTGCGATTGCCGCAGCGGTCGCTGATCCGGCATTCGATCTCATGACGACCGGGGGGCAGTGCGTGTTTGACCTGATAGCGCAGCGCCTCGTGCTCCGGATCGTATTCGGCGATGACCTTGCGGCCGTCGAGTAAAAGCTGCAAAGACTCCTCAGAACCCATGCCGGCCACCTCATCTTTGAAGAGCGCGGTGATCAGAGGCGTGCGGTCTGTGAGCTGAGCGCCCGGCGCCGGAGACAGAGACAGGATGGCCGGCGGCTGCAGATCGCGAATCAGAGCAAAGGCGCCCAGCCGCGTTGTTGTGCCGGAGACCATGGATTCGCCCCGATCCCGCCCCTGGCCGATGAAACTCCATCCATTCCTGCCGCGCA
>DAIQOA010000209.1:0-7496 GCA_036788095.1 bacterium
CCTCTCAATCTAACGGCTGAAACCTTTGACATGATCGTCCAAACCACACGCACCATCATCGACGCCGTGAAACCCACTGCCACCTTTTTCACCCTGGAGACCATGCCCTGGGCGTTTCCGGATTCACCCGAATCCTACGTGCGGCTGATCACCGCGGTGAACCGCCAGGCCTTCGCCGTTCATCTCGATCCGGCCAACCTGATCTGCTCGCCGCAGCGGTACTTTGCCAACGCGGAACTGATCCGCGAGTGCTTTGCGAAATTAGGCCCCTATATCAAAAGCTGCCACGCCAAAGATGTGCTGTTGAGTCCCAACATGACGACCCACCTGGACGAGGTGCGCATCGGATTGGGCGGAATCGATTACGCCGTCTTTCTCAGGGAACTCGGCCATTTCCCAGATGTGCCGTTGATGCTGGAGCACCTGAAAACAGCCGAAGAGTATGCGCTTGCGGCGGATCACCTGCGCCGCGTGGCAGCGCAAATAAACGTGGATATCTCTTGAACGGAACAGGCTGAAGAGCGAGGTGGCGCCTCAGGCCATGCTGCGAATTTTTTTATGCACCAGGTTGGTGATGGTGCGAAAATCCACTTTCCCACTGCCCATTTTGGGCATTTCGGGCAGAACGACAAATTCTTTGGGCAAGGCCAGGGAGGGCAACTCCTTGGCCATTTTTTTCAGGATCTCCCGTTCATTGACCGGCTCGGTGACCGCCGCCACGATACGGGCGCCTTTGAGAGAATCCGGCACTTCCACCACGCAGCAGGATACTCCATCCGGCAGCAAGCTTTCGAGCACACTCTCCGTTCGCACCAGCGAGATCATCTCACCGCCGATCTTGACGAATCGCTTCAGCCGTCCAAGATGCCACAGATAGCCTTCACTGTCGAACTTGCCCATATCGCCGGTGTCATACCAGCCGTCCTTGATGCGCACTGAGGTCTCCTCGATGTCGTCGAAATATCCCTTCATCACCAGATCTCCTTTGACCAGGATCTTTCCCTCCTGACCTGCGCCGACTGTTTTTCCATTGCTGATATCGACGATTTTAACCTGTACCGAGGGCAGGGGTCTGCCAATGCTGCCCGGCCGGTTGTTGTACGGCGTGTTGACTGAAACGCCCGGACTGGTCTCGGTGGTGCCATAGGCCTCCAGCAAATCCACCTGATGTTTTTGCTGATATCCCTCGCGCAGCCAAGCCGGTGTTTTGTCCGCCCCGGCGAGAATGACCCGGCAGGTGGCGAAATCACCGGGTTTGGATTCGCGCAAGTACCCGGCGAAAAAGATCGGCGTGCCGGCAATCAGAGTGGCCTTGTGCGTCCGAGTATATTGCGGGATATTTTTGTACTCTAGAGGATTGGCCGCGGTGATGTTGGTCATGCCTATGACCAAGGGCAGCCAAAAGTTGGCGTTGTGTCCAAAGACGTGGAACAACGGCAGCACCGACATGAAACGGTCTTCATCCGTCAGGTTGAACACTTTGACCAGATCCTGAATGTTGGAGCCCATATTGCGATGGGTCAGCTGCACGCCCTTGGGTTCCTTTTCACTGCCGCTGGTGAACAGAATGACCAGGTTGTCGTCTTCATGCGATTTGGGCAGTCCGGCGATGATCAGGCGGGCGGGCAGCTTGGCCTTCAACGCAGCGGACAGTTTATAGTTTAGCGGAATCTGCGCCAGAATGTCCTCGATAAAGATCATGCCCCGAACCAGCCGGCAGCCGATTTTTTCCACCAGCGCGCGCGAGGTGATGACGGTGCGAAAACCGCATTTACTCTGAGCGTATTCGCAATTCTCCGCCGCACCGGTGGAGTAGTTGATCATGACCGGCACTTTGCCTGCCATCACCGTAGCCAGCGTGGACAGGATAGCGCCGGCCGAGGTTGGTATCATGATGCCGATGAATCCCTCTTTGTATCGGTTGAGGTACTTGGCGAGCATCAGCGAGGCAATCAACGCCTTTGTATAGGTGATATTACGCTCTGTGGTGCAGTCGATGATCGCCAGCTTGTTCCCCCTGGCTTTTGCGGATTTAATAAATTCGTGATGAAGGGGCATGATGGGTCTCCATAGAAGTCCGATTGAATGAAATTCAGTTTCTATTTAGCAAAAAAAAAGGGAGAAATCAAGGATTATTTGAATGAAATTCATATTTCGTGGGTATACGTCCTGTGGGGCCAAAGAGGGTGTTGCTGCGACTGTAAAGATAACAACAGGCTGCCGGGCTATTGTCGATGCCCAGGGATGAGGAAGTGGAAAAGGGGATGAGGCAGCTCAGAAACGCAGGTGTTTGACGGTCAATCCGTTGTTGATCAATTCGTTGAGAGAATCGATTCCGATGCGCAGGTGTCGCTCGGAGAACTGCCGGGTCACCTGCTTGTCGCTTTCTTCGGTTTTAACGCCTTCCGGCACCATGGGCTGATCAGAGACCAGCAGCAGCGCGCCGGTGGGGATTTGGTTGTAGAATCCGGTGATAAAGATGGTCGCTGTCTCCATATCGATGGCCATGCAGCGAATGCGGCGCAGATAGCTTTTGAAAACTTCATCGTGTTCCCAGACGCGGCGGTTGGTGGTATACACCGTGCCGGTCCAGTAATCGCACTGATGATTGCGGATGGTTGTGGAGACCGCTTTTTGCAGACTAAAGGCCGGAAGGGCCGGCACTTCGGCGGGAAAATAATCGTTGGAGGTGCCTTCGCCGCGAATGGCGGCGATGGGCAGGATCAGATCGCCGATCTGGTTCTTTTTTTTCAGACCCCCGCATTTGCCGAGGAACAGGCAGGCCTTGGGTTCGATGCTGATCAGCAGGTCCATGATCAGAGCGGCATTGGCGCTGCCGATGCCAAAATTGATGATGGTGATGCCGTTGGCAGTGGCGCTGAGCATGGGGTGATCGAGTCCCTGCAGCGGCGCCTGATGCCACTGAGCGAACGTGCGCACATAGTTGCTGAAATTGACCAGCAGAATGTATTTGCCAAATTGATCGAGGCTGACGCCGGTGTAGCGGGGCAGCCAGTTGCCGACGATCTGCTCTTTACTTATCATGAAGAAAGCTCCTGAATAGGCGCCGGTTGAAATCCCTTTGCCGGCGACAAGTGATGGAGCGGTTTTAGCCGGTTGCCTCGGGGCGGCCCTCAGCCGCGCCGCACTTTTTCAAGCCAGGCGAGCAATGCGCCGGCATAGTCGTCATAGGTCATGGCATCCACCACCCAGGTAGCGGATACCTGCGGATCAAGCCCATTGTCTGGGGCCAACTGGTTCAACTGTGTTTGGGTGTTGGCTAAATCCTGTTTGTAGAAATAGGCCATGGCCAGGGCCAGACGCACATCCGCCGCGGTGACCTCGTTGTTTTTTTCAAACACATAAGCGGGTCTGATGCTGAGAATCTTGAGCAGATCCGCAATCGCTGCGTTGTACTTTTTCAGCGCCAGCAGCGCGAATCCTCTGCCGGCCAGGGCGTCCGCATAACCGGGCGACGACAGGATGGCTTTGTCGAAAAAGCCGACCGCTTTGATCAGGGAATCGATCGGTGCGGCGAGATGGCACCAGCCCAGTCCGGTCAGAACGGCGTCGTTCGTGGGATACTGTTCAAGGGCTGCGGCAAAGCGACTGATCGACAGGCTGTAATTTTTTTCCTGATAGGCGGTCCAGGCCTCGGCGATGACCTGATCGAGATTGGGCAGAGTGACGAACTGTGACTCTGCGGAAGAGGAGGTGCCGTTTTGGTTCTCCGATTCGACCGTATAATAGTAGGGGGTGCCGCTTCTCAGGGCCGAAAGCCGAATAAAGTGCACAGTCTCCTGGGTGCTGTTGGTAACGGTCAGGGTGCGTTGGCCCGGCTCAGTGCCGTAGCGCACCGTCGAGTTGGCGGAAACGTCGGTCTCCCAGCGGATGTCGGCGCTGAGGCTGGTGATGTTGGAGACCTTGGGGGCGACGATGATCTGTGGAATTTTTTTCGCCTCCGTCGGGCTTTTGCTGCAGCTCACGGCGAGCAGCACGGCGGCCGCTAAAATTTTTTTCATAAAGATCCTAACGGAGTATGACCATCTTTTTCGTCAACAGGCGATTCCCGGAGCTGAAGCGATAAAAGTAGAGTCCTGCAGCCAGAGGAGAACCCGATGCGTTGCGACCGTTCCAGGTAAAACGATGCACGCCGGGATTGAGCGCTCCCTGAAGCAGGGTGTGCACTTTTTCACCCAGCAGATTATAGACCGCTATCTCGGCCATCTGCCGCTGCGGCAATTGCAGCTGAAACGAGGTCTCGCTGTTGCCGGCGCTGAAGGGATTCGGATAGTTTTGCGACAACTGATATTGTTCAGGCAGCTGTTCAGACAACGTCACGCGAAAGACGCCCATCCGCGGGGTGGAAGCCGACAAACGGTCGCCTTCCTGCACAGTGGCCAGATCCACCCAACGGCCGTCGACGTCGCGGCGTTGAATGACCGGTGTTCCGCTTCCGGCGACAGTCTGGGTGAAGACCAGCCGACCGTTCATCTGTTCCGGCAAAATGGCGTAGCAACGTTCGCTTTCGCCGCCGGCATTCGAGTCGGTCAGATCGCCGGGCTCGATGGCAATCAGGGAGGCAAAGGCATCCTCTGTGAGTGCTCCGGCAGATAGGTGCAGCTGCACGCGTCCGTCAGGGGAGTGTAGAACGCCGCCCTGGGCGACGGTGAGCAGAGCGGCGGCAAAGCCGCGATCGCTGCGGCCTTCATTGCCGGCCAGATCCGTGCCCGTGGCGGTCAACTGCATTGATCCGCCGCTGCTGAGCCGGTAATCGCCTTTATAGAGAAACGTCTCTGTGTTCAACTGGCTCATGGCGATCGTTTCCTCGCCGATTTGCACCACGGGCGCGAAGGCGAGCCGCTCCCGGCTTTTTACATACACCGCAAGATAGCGGCTGAGCACCGGATGCTGCAGCAATCCGATGGCCAGGGAGGGGGCGGTGGTGTCTCTGGACTGGGTGGTAAACCGCCATACCACATCGTCCTCCGGCGATCCGTCATCCACGCCGTTGCCGTTGCCGTCCAGGCCTAGGCCGGCCTCATTGGTGATGTGGTTGCGGAGACGAACGGTTACTTTTTCCTCAGGTTGAAAATCGCTCACCGGGCTGATCAGCAGTCGTTTCTGATCTTCCAAATAGCTCAGCACCGCGCTCAGGGTTCCGCTTTTCTCCCCGGCTAGGATCACGTTTTCCGGGATCAGTGAATCGCTGACGATCCGTTGATCAAAGTCAGCGAACAAGCGATGGCTGCTAAAGTAGGGCGCCTCCACCGCGTCGGCTTGCGGGGATCGGTTCACGACCCGCGGTGGAGTGCCGGACACTGAACGAGTGTTCAGTCGGGCGTAACGGGCCACGTGCGCGGTCTCGCTTTGAACGCTCATCCACAAAAGATGGACGGCATCGCCGCCGGATTGCCGGCTCGGCATCTCGGGATTCTGCGAGTCCACGGCATCGCTGGTCACATTGGCGCCGGGCAGCCAGACGCTGTTCCTGTTGAGGCTCAGATAGATGTCGCCGGCGCCGGCCGCCAACAGACGGTTCCAGCGGAAGGCATCGATGTCTTCGTCTCTGGCGCGGAAAAGTTTGTTGAGTCCGGCGCTGGTCGGCGCATCGCAGTAGAGCAGATAGATCGCTCCTCGATCATCCCGGCTCAGACTGGGATGGAAGGCATGGCCTTCGATGCCCAGGCTGGATGCGGCGATCGCTTGAGGTGGGATTACTTCACTCGAACGTACGCTGGCGTACATGATGCGGATATCGCCCGGCGTGTAATTGTCCGCATAGGCGATATGCACCTGGTCTGCGGCATCCACCACCATGGCGACCATGCCGTCGTAGAGCACGCCCGAGTTGCTGATCCGCACCGGGGTATTCCAGGTGATGCCATCATCCGACCGAAGGTAGTAGGCGTCGAGAGACTGGTCGTCAAAGCGGCCGTCGCTATAGGTCACATGGCAGCGCCCCTTGGAGTCGAAATCGATAGTTGGCACAAAGCAATGATGCAAAGCGGATTGGCTGATCTGGCTGCCGGGCTGCCAGGTAGCGCCCTGATCCTGGGACCAGGCGTGATAGACATCGCCTTCAAAATAGTCGTTGTAGAGCGCGCTGTTCCAGACGATATGAGGATTCTGCCGCCGGTCCAGAGCGATCGCCGAATAAAGCTGATCGTGATCCGCCGCGGACGGGCTAACCCGCTGTGCACGGCTCCAGGTCGAGCCGCCGTCGTCGGAGCGGCTGTAATAGATGCCATAGGCGCTGTTCGCTGTCGCCTTGGCGTGCCAGCATACGTGCAACCTGTGCAGGGAATCAACTGCCACCGAGGGCATGCCACCGGATATATAGGTTTGATCGACGACCTTCGGCACGGACCAGGTGACACCCTGGTCCGTGCTTTTCTGATGATAGACGAATCGGTCCTCGCCGCTTTTTTCATGATAGAGGAAATGGATGATCTGATTCGAGTCTACGGCCAGCGAGCGGCCCAGATAGCCGTAGGCATGAGATTGCGCCAGGGTGACGATGGACTCGCCGCTGGGAGCGACGGTGGTAAAATTAAAGTCAGCGCTGTACGTAGGCCCGTTATCCCGTACGTCCACAGAGCCGACCCGGTAATGGTAAGAGGTGTTGGCTGTCAGTTGGTTGAGTACGATCCTGTGATCAGTGGTCAGAGTCGAGTCAGAGGCCACCAGGCCATACTGAGGCGTAAGGCCGTACTCTACCACGCTGGTGGCATATTCGTCCGTCTTCCAGATGATGGTGATGGAGTTGTTGCCGGGGATGGACTCTTGCGGCCCGGATGTGATCAGGGGCGGCTTGATATCCTCGATCTCGGTGGACACCGAGTAGGCGAATGTGTTGGCCCCGGCCAAGCTGATGCCGGTCAACACCAGGTTTTTTGCGCTTCGGCCGATCGCCTTCAAGCCGGCGGAGGTTTTGCCCTGGTTGTCGAAATCGAGTTTTTCCACTTTCGGCTGATCGGCCATTTGCAAAATCAGCGCCCGGGTGTCGGCCGGTTTGAGGCTGGTCAGGGTCAGCGTGGCGGTGCTGTCCTGACCAAAAAAACGGATATACTGGCTGGAGAAAGCGGGCAGGGTCTTGGTCTGGCTGTCGATGGGATAAGAGCCAAAATCGCCCGAGGGCGCAAAGGGCGGCAGGGTGATGGTTCGGTACCCATAATGCCCCTGGCTGTCCAGGTTGGGTTGGTTGAGATAATTAGCGACGACAAAGTTGCTAAAGATATCTTCAAAAGATAGCGAAATGCCTTTGGTCTGCAGCGCGGCGCGCACGCCCTCCACGCTGTTTTCCGGCTGCTGCACGATCTGCCCGATCAGCGAGGGGCCGAATTTTTCGCCGAGGTAATAGGTCCACAGCGCGACCTTTTCGTAATCGATGAGCGAATTGTCGTTGTAATCAAAGGTCAGCAATGAGCGTGCGGGATTGTTGAGGTACTTGGATGGGCTGCGCAAGGAGTAGCCGCAGATCACTGAGGCATATT
>DAIQOA010000210.1:0-7464 GCA_036788095.1 bacterium
AGCGAGTCTTGGGCGTCGGTTCTCCCATATCGTACCAGATCGCCGGCAGATAGGGCGTCAGATCATAGCCTTTATAGTTTTTAAATTTGATCAGCAGGCTGTCGCTCCAATAGATCCCGTGCGGCAGATTCGGCAGTTCAAAGCTGTCAATAAAGATCGATTCCAGGGTTTTGCCGAAATAGCCGCCAAAGGCTTTTGCGAAACGGTCGGTTAATAAAAATTGGCAATAGTTCCGAACAGCCTGTTCGCTGAAATAGTCAATGCCCCAGAAATCAAAATCCGGATCGTTTTCCCGCGCAGTGACGCGATACCCGGTCGGCTTAAGCCTGAAGGTTATGAGTCGCCAAACGCCGTCGGGCACGTGCCAGGCAAGAGTGGAATCGCGTACCTGTGCGCTGAGATCGACCCAGGAAGCAGGATCCAGTTTTCCCTCAACAATCCTCGCGGCCTGCACCGCTACCACCGTTTCCGCATCAGGAATATCCTCCACTCTGATTTCACCACGATGATCGCCGGCTTTTTTCCACGCGGGCAAGGGTCCTGAGTAATGAAGCGGACCGACAATATCCTTGTGCGAGGCAACAAGGCTTTTACTGCGCTCTGCCGGCGGCACCCAGTAGCCGCCCATACTGAATCCCGGGCCCGGAGTGATTGAGACTTTCAGGCCCAACTCATGGGCCGTGGCCACGGCATGCCTGAGCAAATCCAGATATTCATCGGAAAGATAAGGTAGGCAGCCTTTTTCATACATGCGAAAGGCGGTCCAGATCAGCACTCCGCCAAGACCATGGTCGCGCATCTGCTGCAACTCCCAGGTGATCTCTTCGCGCGTCACCGCGGAGTAGGGCCAGAACCAAAAGGTATGGGGCCGGCAGTCCATGGACGGATTTTTGAACTGAGCGTGCAAATCCTGCAGCCGGGTTCCAGCAGCTGGAACACTGGAAGCGAGCAGGGCGGCCATCGTCGCCAGAACAGCGCCATGGTGGCGGATCACTTTTTTCCATTTCATGGCTGCCTCATTGCGCTATGGTTGGACGACCTGGATGGTATCAGGCGCCTCATAGGAGAGCTTGATCCGTCCTTTTTCCTTTTTCCACGATATTTTGATCTCGCCCCTTGGCGTCGGAATGGTTCCAGCCGCCCAGGTCAAATCGCCTGCATGCGGGCGGATAGCTATTCGCTGCCACCCTGGCGCTTGCGGCGAAACGCCGAGGATGTACTGTGCAAAGGAGACCACGGGACCGGCGCCCCAACCATGGCAATAGCTGGTGTTGGGATCCTCGACGAAATGTTCCATAAAGGTGCTGTTGCGAATGATCGGCGTCCAGTGTTCCTTATAGTAGGCGATGGCCTCTTGATCGAGCCCGGCGGCAAACAACGCCTGGGCCAATAGAAATCCAGAGCCTGGCGTTCCTATCTGAACGATCCCGCCGGTTTGCACTTTAAAATCCGCCCCGAGTCGATAGTCCCCGCTGGTGCGCGGCAACAGGCGCTGTGGATCAATTATTTTTTTGAGCAGGGACCGGGCCCGGTCGCCTTTAACAACGCCGGACAGCACCGCCATGGCGTTCACCCATTGGCTGCGCACTGGGCTTGGCTTGCCGTTGGTGATGGCATCGATATACAATTTTTCCTGCTGGTTCCAGAACGTTTGATGGAATTGTTTCGCTAATCGATCGCCGCGGCTCTCCAGAAATTGCGCGATCTCTGTTTTGTTCAGCAGGCGCGCCAACGCAGCCGTCTGGCGATGCATCAGCAGGTAGATGGCGTTGTTGCCGGCTGAAACGCCGCCGAAATCCATAGCCGACCAATCGAGAAAAGTGCCCCAGCCGGGAAACTTTTCATTGATCAAACCCGCGGGCGTAAGAAAATGCGAGATGATCTCAAACTGATGCATTGCCGTAGGAAAAAGCGCTTCTGCGGTTTGCAGATCGCCGCTGTGCTGAACATAATCGGCGAAAGAGATCACATAGTACATCATATAGCTGATCAGCAGCGGATCGTAATCGCAGGGGGCCAGGCTGCGAACACAACCGGCCACCATGCCGTCACGACAGGTGTTTTGCGCGAACAGGTACAGGCACCGCCGCCACAGCTGAGTCTCGCCAAAGCCGTAGCTGCCGCAATGGGCCTCGGGATACAAATCCATCCACATCACCCGTTCGCGAGCGGGACAATCCACATAAGTATCCAGCATGCACAATCGGGTGGTGGTGAGACCGGTCGCATAAAGCCGATTGAGGACGGAATCCGAGCAGGTGAACGTACCCTGGCGAGCGATGGGATAGGTTCGTTCATCGATCTCGGCGCCGGTGAGCGCCAGCCCGCCCTTGCCGGAAGCGATATCGACCAACAGATAACGAAAACCTCTACCGCCGTAAACCGACACTTCTTGCTGTCCATCTGCAAGTAGAAAACGGTCGGCAAAATGAACATAGGTGCGCCGCGGATTCGGCAAGCCGTTCGCATCGAGCGTTTCGTCATAACCGATGTCGATCTTTTGCCCTGCGGCTGCGGGTTTGAAAAACAAACGGACATGCCCGGTGACCTCGCGGCCGAAATCGAGAACGGCAAACTCGCTTAGCTTGCCCTGTGACAGGACGAGAGGCCATTGATGAGAGGTCGTCGTTTGTTTCTGCCTCGCGCGATGCGCCATTTCCACAGCCACGGAAAGATTCTCTTCGGATTCAGGGATTCGGCCGGGCTGATAGCTGCCCCGGCAGAGGATGGATTGGATCGGAACACGGACGGTAGACAGCAGGGGAATATCGCGTGGGATCATGCGCAGCCAGGGGGCACTGCCCGCTGGACCAATGACCTGCGCAGAGAACCAGGCCTTGTCATCAAACTCTAGCTCGGCCCACCCTTTTGGAACTTTTGCTCCGTCGCACACCTCGTAAAAACCGAAATGAGACATCATGCAGGGGAGATACTGTCGATAAGCCGTGGCCGGCAGGGTTTTCCAGGTGGAATCGCTGAGCACCCGGCCGCCGTCCTCCAGCTGCAATTCGACGAACAATCCCGGCCGCGATTTCATGGCAGTGGCGCAGACTTGCCCGATGTGATGCACCAGAAAGGCAAGAACATGTTGGCCGGGGTTCAGGATCACCGTGTGCGTGTCATAAATTTTATAGTTCACATCCGCCGGGGCGGTGCCCCGATCGATCAGCTTGCCGTCCAGATACACGTTATACCAGGTATCGGCGGCGATGTGGAGCGTCGCCTTTCCAGACGCCGTGAACATTTTTCGAAAATAGGCATAGCTGTTGCGCCATTCCATGCCCGCGGCATCCGGGATCCAGATCCACTGTGCCTGCAGACCGGTCCCGGGAGGCCGTGGACATAACAGGCAACCGCACTCCTCTGTTTTTGCCGAGAGAAAAGCCACCAGACAAAAAACAATCCAAATCGTAAGCAGCAAATAGTGCACAACCGGTTTCATTTCCATCCTTCCAGCCTCCCAGCAAAAGTGGACATCGTCCCTGCCCCAATGATCGCGAGGGGAGCGCGGAGGCAGCACGGGCTAGAATTCAACATAAAATGTTCGTAGTTGAAAAGGCTTGATGTAAAACTTGAGCGTATGATCGTGAAAATCTACCGGGCCCTGCTCCTCCTCCAGACAGTTGCAGGCTACCGCCTTTTTCAACTTTTCACCAAAGACCAGGGAGCCGTTGCCGCGCTGATTGTAGGCCTCATACACTCGAATGATCAATCCTGGCCGGTCCTCCGCTTTTTTGACTGTTTCAACGATGAGGTTTTCTGCAGAGGGCATTACAAAAGAGTAGCCATCGTCAGGGCCGGCTTGTGGATGGCCGCCCAGAGGGTAAAGCTGTAAAGGATAGTTGAATTCATACGCCATGCGCACGGTCCCGCCGATGCGCCAATCCCCGACATGGGGATACAACGCATAGCTGAAACGGTGAAGTCCGATATCAGCCGTAGGATCCGGATCGATGCCGGATTTGATCAATGTCAGTCTCATGACGTTGTCTTTGACGTCATAGCCGTATTTGCAGTCATTCAGCAAACTGATGCCGTAATCCCCTTCCGACAGATCCGCCCATTTTTGCGCCGCCACTTCGAAACGGGCTTTATCCCAATCGGTATTCCAGTGGGTCGGCCGTTCGATCACGCCGAAGGGGATCTCATAGGCGGCGCGGCTGGAGTGGATATTGAGCGGAAAAGCGACTTTGAGCAGGGTTTGATGCTGGCGCCAATCGATCTCCGTAACAAAATCGATGCGCGCTATTTCATCGTAGATATAAATATATTGCAGGATCTGCGAGGATAAAAACTTGTATTGCTGCATTAATCCGCCGCGCAAGGGACCGGTCTCTACCGCTGTGCTGCTGACCAGATCATTCAGTTCAAAGGTTTTATTCTGATAATAAACATCGATATCCCAGGCATCGTTGGCCATGGGCCGGTCCTCGAAAATCTGAAACCTATTTGCCCGCGCCCCCTCCGTGATAATTTCGCGGCCATACCGCTTGTCCCGAATGGAGACGATGGCGCCTGTCTCATCCAAACGCAAGTAAAAGAAACGGTTTTCCAGGTGATCAGTGGCTATGTGCAGGCTGCAGTGGCCAGAGGCGGCGTTTCGCCTCAACGCCTCGGTCAAAACATATCGGCGACAACCCATGGCAGGCACTTGATGCATCGAGACCAGCACCTGAGTGCGGTCATGTGAGAACTGAAAAGGCAGCGGAACATCTTGCTCGCAAGGAATGCGAACGGCGCCTCCCTCGATGGGAATGTTGAGCAGATCAGATCGCGTCCAGGACAGAGGGTTGTAGACCATCGCTGCAGTGGGCGAAGCAGCGTCCGCCGGCCCGATTCGTTCCAGAGCCTGACGAATTACTCCTGCCCCGGTTTTCTGCACCTGCTCGTACGACTGATCGCAATCCTGATACACCTCAGCGATGGAAGATCCCGGCAAAATATCATGAAACTGATTGAGCAGCACGCTTTCCCAGGCTCGATTGATCTCCGCCTGTGGATACCAGCCGCTGCGGAGATAAGCCATGGACGACAGCAGTTCCAGATCATGCAGCAGCGCTTCGCATGCACGGTTCTGCTTTTTAATTTTAGCCTGCGAGGTGTAGGTCCCGCGATGCAGCTGCAGATATAGTTCATCGTTCCACACCGGCAGATCGGACACCCGTTGTTCCAGTCCGCAGAAAAAGTCCTCCACAGAACCTTGCCGGTAAACCGGCAAGGCGCCGGAAGTATTGAGACGGCGGCCGTTCTCAAGCATCTCTGCGGTTGGACCGCCGCCGCCGTCGCCCCAGCCGAAAGAAAGCAGCACCTCGTTATTGGTTTGTTGCTGACGGTAGGAATCCCAGCAGCCCTTGAGGTTGGCGGGGTTCAAGTCCACGCTGTAATCATTCCACCCACGCCGATCCGGCGTGGTGATAAAATGGCAGAGGATGCGCGTGCCGTCCACGCCCTGCCAGAAAAAGGTATCATGGGGAAAAGAGGTGAATTGATTCCAGCTCAGCTTGGTGGTCACAAACCGGCGGATTCCACACTCTTTCATAATCTGCGGAAGAGAGTAACAGAAGCCGAAACAGTCGGGAAGCCAGGCGGTCTGCGGATCGCTGGCCAATTCGCGGCGGAAATAACGCTTGCCGAAAAGAAACTGCCGGACCAGCGATTCACCATTGGGTATGTTGCAATCCGACTCGACCCACATGCCGCCGGTCGCCTCCCACTGACCTGAAGCAATTCTCTCCCGGATCTGTGCAAAGAGTACGGGCTGGTAGAGTTGCATCCACTGATACAATTGCGCCTGACTTTGCGAGTAATGAAATTCGGGATACAGCTCCATCAAACGCAGGGCATTGGCGCAGGTGCGTGCCGCCTTTTTAATGGAATGACGCACCCGCCATTTCCACGCCAGATCCAAATGCGAATGTCCCAGGCAGAGAACGGCCGGCGAGCCGTCGACCGGCGCCGGCGCTGGTCCGAGTTCCTTCTGCAGCGTTTCATGGGCATGAGCGATGGAATCGAAAAACTCCCTAGTGCCGGTCTGGAGAAAATCCACTTGCAACAGTGCACGTTCGAGAGCGGCGATCAATCTGGGAAAAGCGGTATGAGATTCTCCAATGGCGATGAGCGTATCGAAAAGATTCCTGGCGCTGTTATAAAAGGCTTCGGCTCGATGGTGAATGGCCACCAGGTCCGCCTGTTCAAAAACATGAACATGCGCTTCCAAACCGCTGAACGCCTCCAAAGCCAGCAGGTGGCGCTCGCCCGGTTTGATCAGATCGTGGAGGGGAATGAGATTGCGCCGGACGTCGATGCTCTGCAGCGGCCGGCCATCCAGATACACCAGCAGCTCATACTCGCGCAGATCACCGCCTTCACTGCTTTTAAAAATAAATCGTTTTCCCGGCTGGATGAGAACCGCCGGCTTTTCATCCTCATTACCCTTCTCGCAGCCGACCGGAATACGAAACCAACAGAGCCGATCTGGACCGCCCCACGTCTGACCGATGGAGAAGGATGGCCATTCCCGGTCATCAAAATCCGGCCGCTCTGCGCCACGAACGTCGCCGTCGTGGAAACGGATGGCGTCCAGCGGACGAATGGTGCGGATGATATTTCTTTGTACGGTTCGAATTTTTTTCTCCAGATCAGCCAACTGCATCTGGACGGATGTCAGGGTCATCATGAAATCATTTTTCCTTGTCAATTAACCATCAGAACCAGTTCACGCAATTCCGATTCAGAGACGCCAGGCCAACTCCAAAGTAACGATCTTTTTAGCACCGGCTTGGACCGGGATTTCTGATTCCTGATCCCTGCTGACGATCTCCCGTTCCATCGAAACCGGCTTTTCCTCCAGCGTGAGATAGCGGGCGTTTTTCACCGGCCGGGCGATGCGCAGCATACCAGTCACGGTCCGGTCAGTAGGATTATAAAAACGAACGATCAAAGCATCGCCCTGCTCTGCCTTTTTCACGGCCGTGATCTGCAGAACCTCCGGCTCAAGATGCAGAAAGGAATGCTGCTTCGGCCGTGAGCCCCTGTTTTTCCCCGCCTGCAGAATATTCATGGGGCGGTTATGCGCCTCTGTCTGAGCGAACACCCTTCCCCGCTCCCAGTCGCCGGCATGAGGATACAAGGCATAGTGGAAGACACTCTTGCCCAAACACTGCGATCCCTTTTGTTCTTTGGAATAATCCTGCAAACCGACACCGCCGATTTTAAGCGGAATGCAGCGAATCAAGGTCATGGCAAAAGTACGCCGTGCATCATCAAGGGCTTCGTATTCCTTGAGTCCCCGATTGATGAAAGCCAGCCCGGACTGTCCATCGCTATAGTCGACAAAGCTGTTCATCGGCTGAGGATGCTGAGGCGGTTCCGGCCAGGTGCCGCCGCCGACATCCCGGCGAACTTGCCGGGTGATTACATCAACCCGTCCATCAACCGCGACCGCGGAAACCTCCACGTCTGTTG
>DAIQOA010000211.1:0-7352 GCA_036788095.1 bacterium
GGAACGGTGAACGGGTGGAGGGGATGTCGGTGGAGGGCGCTGATTTCAATGAGACCAGCACCGACGAGTGGACCTTGGTCGATCGCGCTGATGTGATTCATCGCTGGCTGCGCAGCAGGCCGGGGCAAAGCGCGATGGCCGTCATCGACCGGCGAGGGTGTCGCGATGCCTCGTATCCCTGACCGGCATCGCTGCGATCGGACCATTGCCATCATTCCAGTTTTTGCGTTGTCGTCGTATCTCCGTCCCTGCGGCGGTAAAAACCCCAGCTGATGTTCATCGATGGGGGTGCGGCTGAACGCAGCCACGAGTCGCTGAATTCGTGCAACAAGGCCGGCGAGAACTCTTCTTCGCTGCGAATACGGACAATGGCGTTTTCGTCCAGCGACGCGATCCGCCGGATCAATTGCTCTCGCACCTCGGCAATGGAAAGGCCTCGACTGTCGAGCATCAGGTCGATCATGGGACGGCTCGGCAGCGTTATGAAGCGATGGCCGATTCGGTGCTCAGGCTCTTGAGCGATGGTCAGAACAAGATATCCCTTCTCCTCATTCCGTTCCGCAAAAGAAGTGCGCTCCGTGGAACCCGGATAGTAAACCGGTGCGTTCAAGGTCCTGCCGACAAGGTCTTTTGTAATCACCTGATGCCGATGGATATGCCCGCTCAGCACTGCATTAAACCCGGCAGGGATATCCACGCCCCTGATCACCTCTTCGCCATTGCGAAAAGTAAAATTCTGCACGCCCACCTGCGCCCCCTCAACAGCTTGGTGCATGCATAGCAGATGAACGTCTGCTGCAACCGCTTGCCACTCTGATCGGGCCAGTTGTCTTTCGAACTGGAGCCGTGGATTGCGACGAACGTGGGGAAATCCCGTCAACGCGATTCTACATCCGTTCAGAGTGACGACCCTGGTCAGTGGCTGGTCAAACACAATGATCCCTGAATGAGTTTCCAGCAAGGACCGGGGAATATTCGAGCGTTCGTGGTTGCCCGGCACCAGGAAAACCGGGATGCCGGAATCCGCGATGCGTAAAAGAGGCTCAAAGGCCTGTGCGACGATGACCGGCGGGACTTGGTTGCGGAAGAACATATCGCCGCCGTGCACCATCAGATCGACCTCCTGCTGCAGCGCCGGCTCCAGGGCCTTGAGATAGTTGGCCAGGAAATCATCGCCCCTGCGCCGGCGTTGCACGCGCGGGCGCAGGGGTGCATCCAGGCCGAGATGGGTGTCGGCCAGAAACAGCAGCCGGACGGCGCTGCGTAGAGCCTTCGTCATTCAGATTCCTTTATAGCCGGTGAAATATGGTTGAGGGACAATTTACAGGACCGGCAGTTAAAGCTCAACTGCTTTTTTGCTGGCTTTCACTCCGGTCGGGTCGGCGATATTTCTGCCAGGGCCGGCGGATCGGCCGCGGTATGGGCTTCTCTGCTGATTCTGGAGGTAGAAAAGGAGACCACGCTGCTCTCACCGGCCGGGGCAACGGCGGCATACCTAATTATCCCTTGCAAATAAGGGTTTTATTCACTATATATTTTATGGGGTTCCGTTGACGGGCGGGGCAATCCGGACCGGCTCATAAATGCCCTTTTTCACATTTATGCGTTCGGCCGATTCAATCAGCCTTTGCACGGGGAATCACGCCGATGATCGGACAGACCATATCGCACTATCAGGTGCTGGAAAAGCTTGGTGAAGGCGGCATGGGCGTGGTGTACAAGGCGGAAGATACCCGGCTCAAACGGACAGTCGCCCTCAAATTTCTCGCCTCCTCTCTGACCTCGGATCCAGAGGCGCGCAAGTGCTTCATCCATGAAGCGCAAGCCGCTTCGGCGCTGGATCATCCCAATATCTGCACCATCCATGACATCCATGAAACGGATGAAGGACAGCTCTTCATCGCCATGGCCTATTATCAGGGCGAAACCCTGAAGGAAAGGATCCAAAAAGGCCCCACCTGTCTGCAGGAGGCCCTTCATCTGTTGCGGCAGATCGGCGAAGGGCTGGCCAAGGCCCATGATAAAGGGATTGTGCACCGGGACATCAAACCAGCCAATCTGATGGTCGTCGACAGCCGGCTGGTTAAAATTCTCGATTTCGGCGTAGCGGAATTCCATCATGCAAGTCCGTTGTCCGGCCCCGGATTCCTCGTCGGCACCCCCGCTTATATGTCTCCGGAACAGGCCTCGGGAAAGCCTGTGGACCAGCGATCGGACATCTGGTCGGTCGGAGTGGTGTTGTATGAACTGCTGACCGGCAATCGACCGTTCGCCGGAGAGGACGATAGCCGGTTGATCGACAGCATCCTTCATGAACGTCCCTGGCCCTTGGAAACATTTCTCGGTGCAGTGCCCGCGCCCATTCAAAAGGCTGTCGAAAAGATGCTGGCCAAGGATCCTCAAGACCGTTATCTGAGCCTGTACGAGTTTCTTCGCGATCTGGAAAGTTATGACCAGCAAACGCCGACGGCGTCAGCCACCCGGGTGATGGCTGCTCCGCAGCCGGCTGTTCCTTCCATCGCCATCCTTCCGTTTGTCGATCTGAGCGCGGCGAAAGATCAGGAATATTTTTGCGATGGTTTGGCTGAAGAGATCATGGACGATCTGGCCCGGCTGAAAGGACTGCGCGTGGCGTCGAGAAATGCGGCCTTTCAATTCAAAGGCAGAAATGCGGATATCCTTGAAATCGGCAAAAGTTTGAATGTCCAGAAAGTGCTGGAAGGCAGCATCCGCAAGGGCGGCAACCGGATTCGGATCGCCGTGCGCCTGATCAATACCTTGGATGGATTTCTGGTCTGGGCCGATGAGTATGAGCGCGAGCTGGCGGATATTTTTGCCATTCAGGATGATATCTCCAGCGCCGTGGTGAAAAATCTGCAGCTCCAATTCGGTGGCGCCTTCGGCAGCGCTTGCGGCCCGGATTCGGCGCGGCATTACACCGAGAATGTGGAGGCCTATTCCCACTATCTTCGGGGAAGGTTCTATTGGAATAAACGAACCACGGATTCGATCAGAAGCGCTGTCGGCCACTTTGAGGCAGCCATCCAGATCGATCCGGACTATGCCCTGGCCTACTCTGGTTTGGCGGACGCCCATATCGTTCTGGGCCTGTACGGCCGAGTCGCTCCCGCTGAGGGCATGCCCAGGGCCATAGAAGCGGCTCAACGCGCTCTGACAATCGATGAATGGCTGCCGGAAGCTCACATCTCTCTCGGCTGCGCCAGGGCCATTTATCAATGGCAGTGGCGTGAGGTGGAACAGGCCTTCATTCGCGGGATCAAGCTCAAGCCGGATTATGCCGGCGCGCATCACTGGTACGCCATCAATCTGTTGACGCCGCTTGGCCGGTTTGAGGAAGCGGTCCGCGAGGCGCAAAGAGCGTTGGAACTGGAACCCTTTTCGCTCGCCATCCATGCGGCGGTCGGACTGGTTTATTATTTCAGCCGCCGCTATGAGGACGCCATCAAATATTTCAAGCAGGCGTTGGATAAGGATCCGGATTTCCCCGCCACTCTTTTTTTTCTCGGCCAGGTGTATGTTCAAATGGCTCGCTACCAGGAGGCCATGGACTTTTTTCAGCAAGCGATGAAAATAGACAGCGACAACACCAACATGCGCGCCACCTACGGCCATGCCGCCGCGGCCTCTGGCAAAACAGCGGACGCCCGCGCCCTGCTGGAGGAGCTGCTAACCCTGTCGCAGAAACAGTACGTCTCTGCCTACGATATTGCCTCAATTTATATCGGCTTGGGCGAAAAAGAAACGGCGTTGTCCTGGCTCGAAAAGGCCGCTGACGAGCGCGCCTATCTGTTGAGCTATCTGAAGGTCGATCCCATTCTGGACCGGTTGCGTGAAGAAAAACGGTTCCAGATGGTCGCGGATAAAATCATGGGCCATGCCGCTGTTCGATGACACCAGGAGCCGCAGCAGTAACGAACGCGATCGTTTTCCGGATCAGCGAATGAAGGAGTGGTCATGGAGATAAAAGATAACGGTTTTGAGCCGCTGACTGCGGAACCGCCGGCCATTCGAGTGACGGTCGAGCAGCAGGGCCAGGACGCCCGCGAGCTGCAATTTCGCAAGGGATTCCTCATCGGCCGGGAGGACCGCTGTGAAGTGCAGATTTTAAGCGCGGGCGTCAGCCGCCGGCATGCACAGGTTTCTTATGAGCAGGGACGCTGGTGGATTGAAGACCTGCAGAGTGCGAACGGCACTTTTATTCAGGGACAAAAGATCAGCAAAATCCCCCTCGCCCCGGCGGTAAAGGTTGTGCTCGGCGTTGCCGGCGATGTGTCGTTGCTCTTTCGCGTGGAAGGGCCCTCCACAGAGGCCATGACCCTGCATGAGGCGCCGCCCTCGGTCACGCAGGTCATCCGGCAGTATTTTGCTCCGAAAACGGAAGAAAAGCCGGGTGAGCATACCCTGCTCATCCGCGGCGCTTTTAAACGTCTGCAGCTTCAGCAGAAGAAAAAATACCTTTGGATCATCGGCGGAGTGCTGGTGATCGCCCTGGTTCTGGCCGCCTATGCCTATGTGCAGCATCAGGAGGTGAAAAAACAAAAGGCGCTGGCTAGGCAAATGTTTTACAGTATCAAATCCTTGGAATTGGAGTTGAACCATCTGCAGCTGCAAGCGGCGGCGGACAAGGATGCAGCGGCCTTGAACAAGGCCGAGCAGATCCGCAGCCGTCAGTCGGAACTCATCCACAACTATGAAAAATTTCTCGAGCAGCTCCACTTTTATAAAGATGCCAAATGGAGCGAGACCGACCGGGTGATCCTGCACACGGCCCGGATTTTCGGCGAGTGCGAGCTGGGCATGCCGCAGGAATTCCTCGCTGAAGTGTATAAATACATTAAAAAGTGGAAAACCACCGATCGCATGCAAAAAGCTCTCGCTCTTGCCCGGGAGAGTGGATTCCATCGAATCGTGCCCCGGCTTATGCTGGAGCAGCATCTGCCGCCCCAGTTCTTTTACCTCGCCCTGCAGGAGAGCGACTTTATCAGCAAAACCGTCGGACCGCCCACTCGCTTTGGCATCGCCAAGGGGATCTGGCAATTCATTCCGGCCACGGCCACGCGCTATGGACTGAAAAACGGGCCGCTGGTCGGCATCCCCCAGTATGATCCCAAGGACGAACGATTTCATTTTGAAAAAGCGACCCGTGCGGCGGCCTGCTACATTCGAGATATCTATAACACAGAGGCGCAGGCCTCCGGACTGTTGGTGATGGCTTCTTATAACTGGGGTGAACGACGCGTAGTGGAGCTGCTGCAGAAAATGCCGCTCAATCCCCAGGAGCGAAATTTCTGGGAACTGCTGCGATTATACCGCGGCCAAATCCCCAAACAGACTTACGATTACGTGTTTCACATCTTTTCCGCGGCGGTGATCGGGGAGAATCCGGCCCTGTTCGGATTTCATCTCGAAAATCCGTTGCGTGAGGCGCTGCCGCCGGGTGCAGAATGACTTTGTAAAGACTTTGTTCGTATTTTTGCTTGCTCTTTATGATGGCCTTACGCTTTTGCCGAGAGTGTTGCTTTTTAAAATCGGTCAAAGGTTAGTCCTAACGAGGATGCCTGGATTTCGTCATTCGAAAGCCGCGTAGCGGCGGCATGTAAATAGTAGCATCGATTTCCTCCCATTTGAGCTCCGTAGGAGCGACCTGTTTTGCCGGTTGTGCCTGCCCGTGCCGCCATCAACGGATCATTCGAAACCGGCACAAGAAGCCCCTGCGGAGTTGCTTGTTTAATACAGACATGAGCGATTGACATAGCTTTGCGGCCATCGTACGGATGGCTCGAGCCTCTTGTTACGGTAAATTTACTTGTTTTTTGCTGCCTCATTGGCTATTTTATTAATGAAGTGAAGGGGGAGGTTCAGGCCCGAAGGCCTGAGTGCGGCAGTGCGGTTTGAACGAAGGTGGAGGCCGGTGGTGCTCGGCAGACGGATCTTTGCTGCCCAGCTGAAAAATCCGCAAGAGAATTCCTGGTTGCAACAATCCCTCTATACCAAAACGCATTCCTGATACCGCTCGATCTCACTTGCGCATCAAGCAAGATGGAATCCGCACGTCTAAAGCTGCGCGTACCATACAATTCGTAAATGAAAGGAATAGCATATGAAAACCGTTTTTGGCCGCGTTCTGCTTGCGGCAATCGCTATGTTTACTCTCGGATCTTTTCTGCAGGCCCAGATCGTTGACCCGAAAGAGGTGGCCGAACGCCAAGCCACGGACAGGACTAACAGCACCATCGAGCGGGGTGTGGACGAAGGCATCAATCAGATCGGCAAGGGGCTCGGCAAGCTGGTGAAAAAGAATCAGGGAACGGCCGAAAGCGAGGCGGCGGCAACAGCCACAGTGGAAGAGGGTGAAGAAGCGGAAGCGTCCCAACGTTCATCTTCTGCCGGCCAATCCGGCACCTCGGCGCGGCCAAAACTGCAAAGCACTACGCAGTATGATTTCGTCCCCGGCGACCGGATTCTCTTCTTCGAGGATTTCTCGCAGGATGCGGTCGGCGATTTTCCCGCCCTCTGGACCTCCAACGGCAGCGGCGAGGTCAAGACGGTCAACATCGCTTCCGGCAAATGGTTCCATATGAACGGCGAGGATGCCGTTTACTGCTATGGCAAAAAGATCGATTTTCCCGATAACTTTATCATCGAATTCGATATTATCCCTGATGAGGAGTACACCCACGGCGCGACCCTGACGCTTTATGCCGAGAACCCTGAAGAACCGATGGAGCTGAACAATGACCTCTATCCCGGCACAGCCGGCCTGCACATCACTATGAAAAAAGAGGGCTGGGAGACCAAAGGCTACGCCAGCGCGGATGATGCCTGGCTCGAGGGACAGGCGGTCAGAAATCCGCTCCTCACCGAGCAGGTCAACCATGTCATCATTTGGGTGCAGAAGAGAAGGGTGCGGATCTATCACCAGGGCGCCAAGGTCCTTGACGTTCCGACCAATATCCATTCAGGGGTGAAATTCGACCGGCTGCGCTTCTCCGGCTGGGATGCCGGAAGCTATCCGATGATCACTGATCTGCGGATCACCACGGCTTCACCCGACACCCGCAGCAAGCTGCTCACGGAAGGCAGGTTGGTTACCTATGGAATCACCTTCGACGTCAATAAGGCTGAGATCAAGACCGAGTCCTTTGGCACGCTGAAGAGCATCGCCGATGTGCTCAAGGAGAATCCCGGCGTCAGCGTCAAGATCGTCGGCCATACCGACAGCGACGGCGATGATGCCGCCAACCTCAGTCTGTCCAAGCGGCGGGCGGAATCGGTCAAGAACGAATTGATCAAGACGTTCGGCCTTGAAGCTGTGCGCATGGAAACCGAGG
>DAIQOA010000212.1:0-7311 GCA_036788095.1 bacterium
TGAATTTGTTAAAAAACTTGATCTTGATAAAGCAATGGCGTTTGATGGTGGAAGCCCTGGACCGGGAAAAACATTCAGGTCGCGGGATGAGGCGCCCGGGCCCGTTTAATCGAATAGAACCATAGGAGAGAATTATGAAAAAGATGATAATCGGATTAGCTCTGATCTTTCTGGCGTTGGACGCAACTCTGCTGACAGCGCAACCTGCTCAATTCCGCCGTGACCGGGAATTCAGCCGGCGACAAGGTCTTTCGGCTTTGAATTTGTCTGAAACGCAGGAACAGGCCATGCGGGAATTGCGCAGAAAACACACCAAAGAGTTGATCCCGCTACGCGGCCAATGCCAGTCTGCAGACCTCGATTTAGAGGCTGCGCTGGAGGCGGATGAGCCGGACCTGGCCAAAATCAACCGGCTGGTTGATGAAAAGAGCAAGATTCGTGCAGAGATCACCAAAAAACGGCTTGCTCATCGGATCGCTATCGCCAAGCTGTTGACCCCGGAGCAACGCAAGATCTGGCGCAATCGCCAGGGAAGAGACTGGGGAAGAGGCTGGGGAAGAGGCCAGGATCGATGGACAGACGGCGATTGGCAAGAACATAGAAACGAACGTCCTTTCGGCCGGCGAATGCAGGATAAACCGCTTGATGGTGAAAAGTAAACAGAGCACAAATAGCGGTTGCTCTCCTTGGACAAGGGGCCTGTCGCATAACGCGTCAGGCCCCGAGGTTCATTTACCCGGTTTTTACTGCTTGACCCGCGGCAGGTGAAAAGCCGCTAACACGGGTTAACGCAACGGTCTCTATATTTATCCAGTTGAATTGGTGGAACCAATTCAACTGTTTTCCGTTAATTATACTGATGAGAAGGAATATTGCTTTGCTTTTTTATCCACCATTGGTTATATTGTCTGCAGGGACAAGTCTTTCTTTAAGGAGGCGTTTTATGTACAGTAAAATTAAATTGTTGTTTGTCGTATTTGTAGCGCTTGCAGCCAGCCTCAGCCTGACAAGCTGCTACACCCAGCTTGCGCGATATGACATCGAGCAGGAGCGTAATGGTGAAGTGTACGTAGACAATCAGTCCTATGAAGAGGATGAAGAAGCGATAGAGGAAGCGACTCCTGACACTATCATCATTCACAAGCACGGCACTATGGTTCAGTCACACTGGCCGGTTCTGGACGATGTCTGGTGGTATGAACCCTACTGGTACTATGGCGGATATGATTGGTGGCGATGGCATCACCGCTGGGATCCGTGGTATGGGTATTCGGGTTTCTGGGGCGATCCTTTCTTCTGGCCTTCTTTCAGCTATTATGGCGGTTGGGGTTATTACGGTTCATCCTGGGGGCCCCACTGGGGCTATGGGTATGGTCCGGACTACTATGGACCAGGCAACGAATATTGGGGCAATTACGGACGCCGTGACTTTGACCGGCGAGGGATCTCGCCACGCGCCTTTGACAACCGCGGCTCTCTGGTCCATCACCCCGGCACTGTGGAGACGAAATCCTCCGCCACTGAGGACCGCACCATGGTGCCGCGCCGCAGCGATGGTACGGTTTCGCGCTCGCAGGGCGAAACCAGGAGTTCCACCGGCCAGCCTGCTGTCAAACGCACTACTCCGACTCGCCGGACCAATGGCGATGACAAAGCGATTGAGAAAAGATCAACGCCCAGCCGCAGGAGTTCGGACCAAAACGCACGTCGTTCCTCCGGATCCTCTGATTCTTCGTCCAAGGGCACTGTGCGCGAAAACACGCGGCGTTCAAGCTCCTCCAGCTCCAGCAGCTCTGGATCCAATCGTTCAAGCTCGAGTTCATCCGGACGCAGCAGCGTGTCACGTTCCGGCTCATCCAGCTCTTCCGGCTCATCCAGCTCTTCTGGCTCTTCGAGCTCCAGCGGCAGCAGCAGCGGCGGTGGACACAGCAGCAGCGGCAGTTCCCGTTCCAGCGGTTCTTCCTCGGGTGGACGCCATCGCTAGAGCGCATGACAGGAACGGGTGAATTCTTACATTTGGTCAGACAGGAGAAGGGTATGTTCTCGAAATTTTTGAAAAGCGCGCTGGTTTGCCTTGGAATTTTCGCTGTCGCTGACAGCAGAGCCCAGGAGCACGTCCTCTTTTGGGGTCAGGAGTTGGGGGTGGGCGCTAGAGCGGTCGGACTCGGCGGCGCCTATGTGGGTGTGGCCGATGACTATTCGGCGGTCTATTGGAATCCGTCCGGCCTGGGTCAGGTCCGACGTATGGAGTTCAATCTGGGCTTCAGTCATAACAGTGTTTCCAATTATGCCAACTTTATGGGCAACGAGTTGGAAGGCAACGCCTCTTCTTCGCGTCTGAATTCGCTGGGTTTTGTTTTCCCGGTGCCGACCTATCGCGGCAGTCTGGTGTTTGGCTTTGGCTATCACAAGGTGCGCGATTTCGACAATGTGCTGGACATCGAGGGTTTCAATCCTCAATATGCCGCCTTTGCCGACATCGTGGTTCCAACGTACGACGGCTGGGTCACCGATGTGAACGATTCGCTGTTCCAGCAGGAGTCGATTCTGGAAGAGGGCAGCCGCAACCACTACACCCTGTCCGGCGCCATCGAGCTGCAGCAGAATCTGTTCGTGGGCGCCTCGCTGAACATCATTCGCGGCAAGGACGATTACGGCATTCATTTTGTCGAGAGCGATACTAAGAACCTGTACAGCTTTTTTGATGAAGCCAACAAGATCGTCTCTGATCTGGATTATTGGCAGTACGACCGTACCATCGGTTCGGACTTTAGCGCCACCAACCTCAAACTGGGAGTCATGTATAATCCGGTCAAAGCCCTGCGCATCGGCGCCACCATGACCACCAACACTGAATATGAGATCAAGGAGAACTGGGGCGAAGCCTGGAGCGAGTACTATGACACGGCTGAGGAGGCCGCAGTCTATGACTACAAGAGCAATTACACCTACAAGGTGAAAGAACCGTTTGCCATGGGCGTCGGCATGTCCTATCGGCTGGCCAACGCGATGTTGGCCGCTTCGGTGGATTATCAGAATTGGAATGAGGCAAAATTCCTCTCCGACCCTCCGGTGGCCTCGGTGTCCCAGGCGGAAATCAACCGGTACATCCGTCAAGAACTGACCTCCACCACATCGGTTCATCTCGGCGGCGAAATGTACCTGCCGATGATCAAGGCAAGGCTGCGCGGCGGTTATTTCAATCAGCCCTCGCCGTATAAAAACAAGGAGCGGCATCCAAGCAGGAATTTTTACAGCGGCGGCGTGTCGCTGATGATGGACAAGCAGGTGATGCTCGATCTGGCCTACGTCACCGGCGGCTGGAAGCAGGAGAGCTCGGATGATTTAACCTATGCCACTACATTGGAGGACAAGGATTTCAGCAAACTGATCGGCACACTGATCATCCGCTTCTAGGCCGAACGTCGGGTTCCACCGTATCGTCGAATGCACCCCGTGGTTTTGTTTTCCACGGGGTGTTTGTTATTTCCGTTCTTCCGCAAAAGGACCATTTGACCGCACTAGCTATTGAGCGATCAGGTGGAGCGTGCAGCGTTTTCCATCTGTCCTGCACAGGATCGTGGCATGGCGCTGCCGAATAGCACCGCACCCTGCAACTATCGGCAAAAGACTATGAAAAAATTTTTCCCCCTTTTGCTCGTTGCCGCCGCCTGTTGTTTTTTGTTCTGCGCTTCCGGTCAAAAACGGCTCAAACCACCGAAGGTTCTATCTGGAACCATGCTGGATTATCCCATCTCGGCACAACTGGAGCATCTTGAAGGCCAGGTGGAGTTGGGCATCTTTGTCTCCCAAACGGGCGTACCACAGGAGGTGAAACTGCTCAAAGGCTCGGGCCACGCCGTTTTAGATGAGGCGGCTTTGGCGTTTGGACGCAAGATCTCCTTTGATCCGGCTCTGGTGGATGGCCAGCCCATCAGCGCCTGGACGCGGCTGGTGTTGCGTTATCGACTGACCGACGTGGCGTTTGAACGCGTACAATGGCTGCGGGAGGTGTTGGATTATCAAAAACAGGCCGCTGAAGAGACCGACACCGTTCGCTTTGAACAGCATTGCCGCAGGGTGTACACCAGTTATACTGGAATGCAGAATTGGGCGGAAACCCAGTCCGTTTATGCTGTCAACGATTTGGTCTGGCAGGTGGTGCAGCCTGCTTTGACCGAACGCTGGCGCTCCTTTCGCAGCGAGTATCCCGCGCTGTTTTTGCTCTGGGATGATTTTCTGCAGCGCTATCCAGGTTCCGTTCTGGCGGGCAGAGTTCGGGAGGATCTGCTCAAAGCGCTGCTGGATGTGGAATATACAATCCGGCTGGACTGTCTGCGCTCAGAGAGCAAGGCGCGCAAGGGATTGGCCCTGCTCGATCTGATTCGGGAACGACTGTCAGAGTTAGGCTTCACCTCCACCCCTTGACAACGTAGTGAGCGGGCGTGGACGAACTGGCTATAAATGATCGGGAGGATGTGTGCGTTGTCAATGGGTTTCCGTATGGCTGATCATGGTCTGCGTGGTCGCGACGCCGCTTCAGGCGCAGCGACGCGGCGCGCTGGAGATCGGCGGCACATTCGCTTTCCAATCCGGAGCGAATCTGATGAATTCAGAAAATACGCAGCTGAGTTTTGACTGTTTTGCCGCTTCGTATCTCAGTCGCGACATTTCACTGGATATTCAACCGTCGTTTCAAGTAATGTTCACCAACGATTCGACCAAAGTCAGCAGCCTGGTGCTGGCCGGTGTTGGCAAGCGGTTGGTGGACCTGACGCCCAATGAATGGCGCGACGCGCGGAATCGGAAACGCGAAATCGGTTCCTCCGCCAGCGTGTTCGGCTCTATCGGCGCCGGCATGTGGATCTCCGGTATCGGGCTGCCCACGGAGACCAGCCAAACCTCCACGGGTCCGGCGATCTATGCGGGTTTGAGCACGCGCACCTATCTGGGCAACATGACCAGCCTGCTTGCCGGATTCAAATACGTCTACCTCTTTCCTTCCGGGGGCGCCTTGTATAACAAAGCGCGCTCGATGTGGCAGATCGGCATCGGTTTGACGGTTTTTTTACATGCATGATGGTTCGTATTGACTTTTGTCCGGATAACCAGTATATTATCTTGGATTAAACGAGGAACCCGTGCATGAAGAGAGCGACCTTGGTTGGGTTGTCCCTGCTTTTCCTCACCCAGTCCGGAATGGGACAGTTGAATCGACGCTCCATGTCCCTGGATGCGAGAATGCGGCGGACGGGCCCGGAATATTATTTCGCCAAACCGATCACCCTGATCGATATCCCGACAGCCAGTATTTTATTTCCAGGCGATATGAAGGGAAGCCTTCGTCTGTATGAAGAGGGCGGCATTCTCGGCAGCCTGGCAGTGGGCATCTCCACGCGGATGATGTTCGGCGCCTCCTTTGGAGCGGATCATATCATCGGCGAACAAAAAATCCAATGGAACCGGGTTCCGGGCGTTCGGATCGCTTACCGCGTCAAGGAAGAGACCATCAATCGACCGGCGCTGGTGCTGGGTCTTGAAACACAGGGCTATGGCAAATATTGGAATGATCGGGATTATCCGGACTCTTTGGCGATGATGACTGGAACTCAACATCATCTGGACCGGTATACCATCAAATCCAAGGGCGTCTATTTGGTCGCTTCTAAAAATGTGGATTCATTTTGGAACTTTAATATTCATGTCGGCCTGAATTACAGTCTCGAACGCAGCGACAGGGATTCGGATCCCAATTTCTTTCTCGGAATGTACCTGCAGTTTACCCAGCAACTGGCGGGCATCATGGAATATGAGGCGGGCTTTAACGATACTCGCCTGGAAACCGCTGCCAGCCGCCGCGGGTATCTCAACGCGGGCATCCGCTGGGCCTTTGAACCCAGTCTGTTCCTCGAGTTTGATTTTAAAAATTTGCTGTACAATCCTCATGTTGGACGCGAATATACCCGTATTTTAAGGATCGCCTATCATACGACGGTGTTTAACTGATCTGATGAGAGCTATGAAAAATACCACCCGGCTTACCCTTTTAGCTTTGTGCCTGATTATAGCAGGCTGTTACACCACCTTCCGTCATCCGAATTTTTCCGCGGATGCGGACTCGGAGGATTATCGCAATGAGGCGGAAGACGCCTCCTGCCGTTCTTGTCATGAACAGGCGGCGTTCATCAATCCCGGCATGCCTGCCATGAAGATGAACGATTACGGCTGGCATTATTTTTATAACTCGGCCTGGTGGCAGGACGCCTATGGTTACGGTTCAGCGGATGATCCGGATTTTGTGCCGTCGCCGACCAACACTTTGCCCCGGCACTATGACCGGCACGAAGGTTCACACGTCGGCACAACGCCCTCTTCTCCCACGTACTCTGCGCCTGCTTTGGGGAAAAAAGCGGACAGCCCCTCATCGACCGATACCGGCTCGGCAGAACCGGATCCCCGGCGCGATTTTGATCGCCGGACCGAGACCAAGAAATCTGAAAGCGAATCACGCGAGCAAGTCGAACGTCAGCCTAAACACGAATGACTTTATTGCGCAAATTTATCGGCCTGTTCCTGTTTGTCCTGTTGTTGCTCGTCGTCAGCCTCCTCTGCTTCGGTTATTATTCCCTCCATCGGATTGCTTCGGAAAAGCCTGGGGTACTGGCGGTCAGCGGACTCGACCAGGCGGTCGATATCAGACGGGATCCCTGGGGCATTCCTCATATTTACAGCCAAACCGATCATGATCTTTTTTTCGCCATCGGCTTTGCCCAGGCCCAGGACCGCCTCTTTCAAATGGACCTGTTTCGCCGCGCCGCCTGCGGCACTCTATCAGAGATATTCGGTGAGCGCACAGAGCCGCTGGATGAGTGGAGCCGAACCATGGGACTGGCGCCGCTCAGCGATCGCCTTCTGGCCGCTCTGCCCCTAGAGTCCCGCCGTTTGCTCGAGTCCTACAGTGCCGGCGTCAACGCCTGGCTGCAAACCGATCCGCCGCTACCTCTTGAATGCGCCCTGTTGCAGTATCGCGTCCAGCCCTGGCAGCCCAGGGAAAGCCTGGCCGTGCTGCGGCTGTTAGGATGGCTGCTTAGCATGGGCTGGCACGTCGATCCCGTGCTGGGTGAAATCACTGAAAAGGTGGGCGGAGAAAAAATGCAGCGCCTATACGGCGGCGATGGAGGTGGGCCGGCGGCCGTCGATCCAGCCATTGCACAGAGCCTGGCCGGACTGGCGCCGTTGTTCCATGAAATTCTCGGTTTTGTGCCCAACGGCGTCGGCAGCAACGGCTGGGCGGTCTCCGGCTTTCGCAGC
>DAIQOA010000213.1:0-7277 GCA_036788095.1 bacterium
CCACCCGGACGCAGACCGCGAGGAATTGTTGTTCGTCCTGGCGAGTGTGCAAAAGGATCATTTGAAAGATTATGCGGCCGCTGCGGAGACCTACATCACGCTGGCCTCCCTGTTTCCCAATGGACTGCGGCAGGACGACGCCCTGTGGGGTCAGGCCCAATGCCGCGAGCTGCAAGGCCGTTATGAGGAGGCCAGGCAACTTTATGTGAGATATAGCGCGGCATTCCCCGCCGGCGACCAGGTTGAAGAAGCACAGTCGCGGGAGCGTTATCTGCAGAATTTTCTTCCCATGGATGCGGCTAACCTGCAGCTGCAATTGCAGCGCTACATCGCGGAGGATCTGACCGGCCTGTCGCCGGAACAGCGTTCCCTGGCTTGGGCGGAAAAGCTTTCCGGCGCCTTTCACGATCATGCGCAGGCGTTGACCGTTATCCGGCAGTTGTCGCATAGCTCCTTGTCCGCTGAAATAAGGGATCGGGTTCTGGCGCTCGCCGGCCACTGCCATCTGGCGTTAGCGGAGAAAGCTTTCTACGACGGCCTGCCGGCAAAACAACAAGCGCATCAGGATTCCTGTCGCCAAATCGTCCGTGCGTTGCCGGGCGATCCGCGTGTGCGAAAACTGGGCGAGCGGCTGTTCATGCAGCAGATTTTTTCCTTCCGCGAGGCACGACAGCGGCTGGAATTTATGAATACGGCGTCATCCAGAGAAGCAATGAACGCGCTTTCAGACTCTAGCCGTAAAGAGTTGGGATTGGCATTGGCCGAAAGCTATTACAACGCAGCCAAAGGAAACGATGCGGCGCTTTTAAGAAATGGACTGAGCCTCTGCCGGCCGTTGACCGATACGGCGGTTCCTCTATCGATGAGAACCAGGGCTCGGCTGCTGCAAGCCGGTTTTTACCGTTCCTTGAATCGACCCGATTCAGCGGCCGTGGCGTTGCGGCAGCTGGTCATGGAAAATCCCGGGCATCCGCTTGCCGCGCAAGCGTGGTGGCAGTTGGCCGAGCTGCGGCAGGAGAGCGGCAAACCGGAGGAGGCCCTCTCACTTTATCAGGACATCCAGGCCATGTATCCCTACAGCGAATGGGCCGTCAAAGCTCAGCGGGCCCGATGCCGGCTGCTTTTCCAGCAGGGCCGATACCCTGAAGCCGGCGGCTGCCTGGAAAATACTAAAGTCTTTCGCGTGCCGCAGGACCTGGCCCTGTTTTTTCCGCAGCAGGTGGATGACGACCAGCTCTGGTTTTACGCCTCCAGTCAGGAAGCGGCCGGTGATCCGATGACCGCGGTCAAGGCGTATCAGACGTATCTGCTCAAAAGCGCCAACGCCAGTCGACGCGCCATGGCCTTGATGCGGCTGGCTGAGCTTTCTGCGCAGCTGGGCTATGGCCAGGCCAGCCTGGGACATTATCAGGAACTGCTCACGCAATACCCGCAGGACAGCCTGGCAGTGTCCGCGCGAAGAGCCTTGGCCGATGGTTTGTTCCTTCAGGAAGATTATGCCGGCGCCAAGACGCACTATGTCCAATTAAAGACCGAAGCCGGCCCGGACGTTCGGCGTTATGCTGAGAGTCGTGAAATCATCTGCGAATATAGATTAAAAAACAGTGCAACAGCGAAACGGCTGGCAGAGGCGTTCAAAAAGCAGTATTCGGACCGCCAGAGCGAATCCCGGTTCCTCTTAGAGGAGGCGGAACTGGCCATGTCGGCCAAGGATTTCAAATCCGCTGAGAGTCTGTATCGCGACGTCGCCGGCAAGGGTAAAGAGTCCGCGGAGGCCAGCCAGGCTGAGTTGGGGTTGGCGCGCATGTACATTCTGCTGAATAAAAACGACGAAGCTTTGCGCCTGTTGACCACCATTCCAGACCGATATCAAGATCCCAAGGTTGCCGGCGCCGCTTTTGTGACGTTGGGAGAGTTCTATTACGCCAATCAACAGTTCGAGAATTGCATCAATGCCGGCCGCAAGGCCTATGAACTGGTTGGCGCACCCGAAGAAAAGGCGCAGGCCATGCAACTGCTCATCCGCGTCTATGACGATGTGCACATGTGGGATCGCGGCATCAGCCTGCTGCGCGAGTATCTGCAGACCTATCCTCGGGCGGAAGACCTGGTCACTCGCAAGGTGCAGTTGGGCATCTTTTTGATGAATCTGAAAGAGTACGACCGCGCCATCGCCTATTTGAAAGAGCTGAAATGGTCGGTGGATGCAGAGACCGAAGCCGAGATTCAGTATTGGATCGCCAAGTCCTATAACGAACGGGGCTCTGCCGGCGAGGCGATCATCGAATACCTCAAGGTCAAATATTTGTGCAAGCCCACCAAGCTGCCCTGGGGCACCACGGCGCTCTATGAGGCCGGTCAGGCCTATTACAAGCTGGGCGAACTGGAAAAAGCCCGGTCGCTTTATCAGAGCATTGTCAGGGAACTGGGTTCCGGAGATCAATTCGGTCGCGTGGCCGCCGAACGGGTGAACGAGATCGACCAGGAGCTGGCGAAAACGGAAAAGAGGTCCTGATGACCTTCAGAGCGCCAATGGAAACGCTGCCGATGATCCGGCAGGCGTTGTCCGAAGATTTGGGCGAGCGCGGCGACATCACCACTCGAGCGCTTTACGATCCCGGCCGCTTCATCGATGCCGAGATGCTGGTGAAACAGGATGGCGTGATCTGTGGTCTGGATATCGTTGAACAGGTGTTTCACGAAGTGCATCCCAGCGTAACAGTCGAAAGGCTGGCGCAAGATGCGCAAAAGGTGGCAGCCGGCGCCATCATCTGCCGAATCGCTGGACGGGCGGATGCGCTGATCACGGCTGAGCGTACGGCGCTGAATTTTATCGGCCGTCTGTCCGGTATGGCCACTCTGACCCGCCTGTTCGTGGACCGGGTGGCCGGCACCCCGGCAAAAATTTTGGATACGCGCAAGACCACTCCGGGCTGGCGACGACTGGAAAAATACGCCGTGGCCTGTGGCGGCGGTGTCAACCACCGCATGGGCCTTTATGATCTTTTTCTGATCAAGGACAACCACATCGCCGCCGCCGGCGGCATCGCTCCGGCGGTTGCAGGGTGCCGGGAGTATATGCGTCGCAACCGGTTCACCGCGCCCATCGAGGTGGAGACCAAAACACTGGAAGAACTGGAACAGGCGCTGGCGTTGAACGTTGATTGCATTATGTTGGACAACATGTCCTTGGAGCTGATGCGCCGCTGTGTGCAGCTGGTCAACCATCGTGTTCCGCTGGAGGCGTCCGGCGGAGTCTCGCTGGAGACCGTGCGGGCGATCGCAGAGACCGGCGTGGATTTGATCTCCATCGGCGCCCTCACCCATTCCGCGCGTGTGCTGGATATCAGCTTGGAAGTGATTCCGGAACAAAATGGCTGATCCTGCTGTTTAATAGATAAATTGAAAAACAAACACAGTGATTAGGCTATGGCAGACAATAAAGACATACCCACGGCGGAGCAGCTCCGCAAAGATGTTGCCGACTTTTTGAAAAATCGTTACGGCGACCGGGTGGAGATCCCGCCGGATGCGGACCTTTCCGGAGAACCTCCCAAAGCAGGCGAGAAGGAACACCCGCCGTCCAAAATACAATTTGACCTGAAACCGTCCGAGTTGGAAGCCCACCTGCGCCAGTATGTCGTTGGCCAGGAGGAGGCCATAGAGGTGCTGGCGACCAAAATCTGCACCCATTTCAATCGGATGAAGATGGAGATCGAGACCGAAGGTCTGGGCGACCTGGTCGGCAATATCAAGAGCAATGTGCTGATGATCGGTCCCACCGGCGTGGGCAAGACCTATCTGATCAAACTGATCGCCAAAAAGATCGGTGTGCCCTTTGTCAAGGCGGATGCGACCAAATTCAGCGAGACCGGGTATGTGGGCGGCGACGTCGAAGATCTGGTGCGCGATCTGGTGCGCGAGGCCAACGGTTCCATCAAGCTGGCCGAGTACGGCATCATCTATCTGGATGAGATCGATAAAATCGCCTCCTCTGGAAATTTTGTCGGGCCCGATGTATCGCGAACCGGCGTTCAGCGTAACCTGCTCAAGCTGATGGAAGAATCCGAGGTGGATCTGAAAACGCCGCATGATCTGGCCGCGCAGATGGAGGCGGCCATGGAAGCGCAGCGCACCGGCAAAGTGTCGCGGAAAAAGGTCAACACCAAGAACATTCTGTTTGTCATGAGCGGCGCGTTCTCGGGATTATCGGACATCATTCGGCGTCGTTTGAATCAACAGCCCATCGGATTCCGCCCTAAGGATGACCTGCAGGATAGAACGGAGGAACTGGACCTGCTGAAAAAAGTCCGCTCCGAAGATATGATCAAATACGGTTTCGAGTCCGAGTTCGTCGGCCGCCTTCCGGTCGTGGTGACGCTCAACGATCTGGACGTGCAAGGCCTGTTGCGCATCCTGCAGAATCCGAACAGCACCGTGATCCAGGGCAAAAAGCGGGACTTTAAAGCCTACGGCATCGACATCCATTTCGAGCCGGAAGCCCTGCAGTGGCTGGCGGAAGAGGCGTTCAAAGAACATACCGGCGCCCGCGGTCTGGTCTCTGTCTGCGATCGTCTGCTGCTGAAATACGAAAAAAGACTGCCTGACACGCAGATCGCCGAGTTTCACGTTACCGAGCGGACGGTGCGAAATCCGCAGGAGGAACTCGATCAACTGCTCACCAACCATTCGGTTAAAAATTTTCAGAAAAGGTTCCTGGCGACCAATGGCATCGTGATCTCTTTTACCAACGGCGCTCTGGAGCTTTTAAAACGGCTGAGCGAGGAGAAAGGGCAAGACCTGGAACAGATTTGCAGCAACCTGCTGCACGATTACGAATACGGTCTTCGCCTGTTGGGCTGTGATCATTTCACCATCGATGAGGAGATCGTCAATAACCCGAAAACCCGTCTCGAACAGCTGATCAAGAAAGCGTACGAAAAGAAATAGCTCAACGGCGGACCGGTCTGGACGCTCTGTCTGTGCCCGGGGAACAGGGTCTTCCGCGCATTTAAAAAGCCGCTTGATTCAAGGCGGCTTTTTTGATATATTTCCAGCGCTCAGCCCTGTTCGGTTCCGAACCGTCGGCCGCACGTTCAATCAGGAGAATGTCCAATGGAGATCTTTGAAGCCATTCATCGCCGCACCAGCGTGCGCAGTTTTGCCGATAAACCGGTGGAGGAGGAACTCATACGCCGCCTGGTCGATGCGGGACGCAGGGCCCCTTCTGGACGCAATGTGCAGCCCATCGAGTTCGTCGTGATCACCGACCCGGAACGGCGCCGCCACCTGGCGTCCATCACCGAGTATGGCAAGTTTCTCGCTCAGGCGCCGGTCTGCATTGTGGTCGTCAGCGCAGACACCAAATATTACCTCGAAGACGGTTGCGCCGCTGCGGAGAATGTCCTGCTGGCTGCCGCCGGCTTGGGGCTGGGATCCTGCTGGGTGGCTGGAGATAAAAAGCCCTATGCCGAAGAAATTGTCCGTTGGCTGCAGGCGCCGGATGGATTCAAGTTGGTCGCCATGTTGGCCATCGGCTATGCCGCGTCACCAATGGTCCCGCGTGAAAAAAAAGCGGTGGATAAGATTCTGCACTGGCAAACCTATTGACAGGCGGGCGCCATGATCTCATCTCTGCCGGAGAGCCTTAAACAAAAGCTGGATTCCCTGCCCGCCAAACCCGGCGTCTATCTGTTCAAGGACAAAAAGGGCCAGGTCATTTACATCGGCAAAGCGCTGGTGCTGCGCAACCGCGTGCGCTCGTACTTTCAGAATCCTCAGGATCGAGACCTCAAGACCCGGCGGCTGGTCAGCCGCATCGATGATCTGGAGATCATCCTCACCGATTCCGAGGTGGAGGCTTTAATCCTCGAAGCCAACCTGGTTCGCGAATATCGTCCCCGTTATAACATCAATCTCAAGGACGATAAATCCTTTCCCTACATCCGCATCACCCAGGAGGCCTTTCCTCGGATTTACCCCACCCGTAGGGTGATCCGTGACGGTTCGCGTTATTTCGGTCCTTACACCGATGTACGCACCATGCGCGAATTGCTGCGCACCGTCCATCGCCTGTTCCGAGTGCGCACCTGCACTTTGGCGCTGACGCCGGACTCTATCACTGCCAAAAGATACAAGATCTGTCTGGATTATCATATCCAACGCTGCACCGGCCCGTGCGAAGGCCATATCTCGCAGCAGGAGTATCAGCAGACCATCGATGATGTGGCGGCGTTCATCTCCGGCCGCAGCCGACGTGTGACCGAGGAACTGCAGCGCCGCATGCAGGCGGCTGCGGCGAATCTGAGATTTGAAGAGGCCGCACGGCTTCGCGATCAATTGAACTCGATGGAGATTTTTCAGCAACGGCAGAAAGTGGTGGACAGCGCTCAGGTCGATCGCGATCTGATTGCTTTCGCGGCTGAAGCGGATGACGCCTGCTGCGTGGTGTTTAAAGTGCGCGAGGGCAAAATCATCGGTCGCCAGCATTTCTATCTCACGCATGTGCAAGACGAACCGGTGCCGGTCATCGGCGCCGCGTTTCTGCAGCAATACTACCTAAACGAAGGGGATATTCCCGCTGAGATCATGCTGCCGGTCTCTCTGGGAGAGGGAATGGAAGCGATGCAGGCATGGTTAAGCCACAAGCGCGGCAGCCCGGTCGTTTGTCTGGCGCCGATTCGTGGTGAAAAGGCCCAGCTGCTCAGAATGTGCGAGAGAAACGCCCGGTTGCTTTTGCTGGAGTACCAGATCCAGAAAGAAAAATCCGCGGATTTTATCGCTGCCTCGGTGCAGGCGCTGCAAAAGGATCTGCATCTGGCCGTTCCGCCCAAACGCATTGAGTGCTTTGACATCTCCAACATCCAGGGCACAGACCCCGTGGCCTCTATGGTCTGCTTTGTCAATGGCAAGCCGCAGCGTTCTGAATACCGCCGATTTCGCATCCGCGGCAAACAAACCCCGGACGATTTCGCCATGATGCGTGAGGTCGTGGGCCGCCGATATCGTCGCCTCAAAGCGGAAAACAAACCCATGCCCGAGTTGATTCTGATCGATGGCGGCAAAGGCCAGCTCAACGCCGCGCTGGAAGCTCTGCACCTGGCCGGTCTTGTCGATCAACCGGTGATCGCTCTGGCCAAACGGCTGGACGAGGTTTTTAAACCCGGTCTTGCCGATGCACAGAAGATCCGGAAAGGGTCCGGCGCCCTGCATCTGCTGCAACGGGCGCGGGATGAGGCGCACCGTTTTGCCGTCACCTATCATCGCAAATTACGCCG
>DAIQOA010000214.1:0-7230 GCA_036788095.1 bacterium
CGCATAAAGCCGATGGCCAGCGAATCGTTGTAACACAACACGGCGTCGACGCGGTCAGCCGAAAAACCGTCGAACCACAGACCGGCCCGGTACCCGTCCTGCAACCGCCAACCACCCGGCCATACCAGCTCCGGCTTGGCCACCAGATCGTGCGCAGCCAGTGCGGTCTGATACCCGCGGCAACGCCGGTCGCCGGCCAGAGCGGTATCCGGCCCATTGAGATAGGCGATATTTTTCCTGCCCAGACGGATAAGATGCTCCGTGGCGTTCCTCGCCCCCTGCTCGTCGTCGGCGCGCACCATATCCGCGTCAATGCCCGGAACTTCGCCCAGCAAAATAAAGGGAAAGTGCGACTGCTTCAGCTCGTGGATGTGGCCGAGGTCCACCCCCTTTTGCAGAGGCAGCAGAATGAGGCCGTCCAGACGCCGCTGTTTGAGCAGCGAGACATAACTCACTTCACGCTGCCACTGCTTATGGGTGTTGCCGATGATCACAGTGTATTGCTTTTGTTCGCACGTCTGCTCAACGCCCAGAGCAATCTGGCCGTACAACGGATTCGAGATATCCTTGATCAAAAGGCCGACGATGCCGGTCTGACGCAATGCCAGCGCCCGCGCGAGGTGGTTGGGTTGGTAATTGTGCTCCTCGATGATCGCTAAAATCCGTTTGGCGGTCTTGGCGCTCACCAATGGGCTGTTGTTGAGCACGCCCGAGACCGTGGCGGAAGACACACCCGCCAACCGGGCGATATCCTGAATGGTCATGAGTTATTTGAACCGCTTTAGATAAAAAAGTCAACAGGCGTCTATTGCAGGCCGGCGAATAAAGGCCTTGAGATTTATCTTTAATTTCTTTATAATTAAATCGATCTAGCAGAGCAAAAATCAGCGGACACTAAGAGCGTTGCTGTTTGCGCAAGCAATGCTCTAACCGGTTTGAATATAGCCAATTCAAAAAAAAATGTCAATGAAAATGAAATAAATAGCTTGCAAAAGATAAGCTTTGAGGTTAAATTGCTTCATTTATAAGCCGGAAGGCCCTGCGTCTGTCGATAAGCCGCCGTTCGCTGCCCGCGCAGGCCGACTGACTGTTATACGAACTTTATATGGGAAGGAATCCCCACATGCCTCGCGAATCGCAGGAAAATTTAAACGGCACTTTGATGGAGAAAAAATCCGCCTTCAAGATCAAACATCTGCGCTGGTACATTTGCGCGCTGCTGTTTTTTGCCACCACCATCAACTATATCGATCGCCAGGTTCTCGGCATCCTTGCGCCGGACTTGGAAGTGGAGATCGGCTGGAGCGAGCTGGCCTACGGCCGCATTGTCATTGCGTTTCAGCTGGCTTACGCGGTGATGATGCTCTTTGCCGGCCGCATCATCGACCGCATCGGCACCAAACTGGGTTTCACCATAGCGATCATCTGGTGGTCCGTCGCCGCCATGGCGCATGCCTTGGCCAAATCGGCGTTTGGTTTCGGCGTCGCCCGCTTTTTCCTCGGCATCGGTGAAGCGGCCAATTTCCCCGCCTCCATTAAGACCATCGCAGAGTGGTTTCCCAAAAGCGAACGCGCGCTGGCCACCGGCATTTTTAACGGCGGCACCAACATCGGCGCCATCATCGCGCCCATGGCTGTGCCATTGATCGCCGCCCACTGGGGATGGCAGGGTGCGTTCATCGTGACCGGCGCTCTGGGTTTTTTCTGGCTGTTCGGCTGGTGGTATCTGTATGATCAGCCGCAAAAGCACAAACACCTGGAGGCCAAGGAACTGGTCTATATTGAGGACGGACAGGAAGAACCCTTGACTGACAAAACACCATGGAGAAAATTGTTCGGTTATCGGCAACTCTGGGCCGTCGCTCTGGGCAAAATGATGACCGATCCCATCTGGTGGTTCTATCTCTTCTGGTTGCCGAAATTCCTGGCAAAGAATCACCATATTCGCGGCGTTGACCTGATCCCCTACCTGACCACGGTCTATGTCATTTCGGACGTGGGTTCGATGCTGGGCGGTGGACTGTCCTCCTACTTGATCAAAAAAGGCTGGAGCGTTAACAAAGCGCGTAAAACCGCCATGCTGGTCTTCGCCTGCCTGGTGCCGCTGGTCATCATCGCCGGCTTGACCACGAGCGCCTGGACCGCTGTGCTGTTGATCGGTCTGGCCGCCGCCTGCCATCATGCCGGGTCCGCCAATATCTTTACCCTGGCTTCGGATATGTTTCCGCGCAAAGCGGTGGGCTCGGTGGTCGGCATCGCCGGTTGTGCCGGTGGCTTGGGCGGTATGGCGGTGGCCGAGTTCGCCGGCCGGGTGTTGAACGCCAATCCGAACTATTATCTGCCCATGTTCATCGTGGCAGGCCTCGCCTATCTCAGCGCCCTGGCGGTGATCCAAATTCTGGCACCCAAGTTGGAACCGGCGAAATTGGATTGATGCTCATTGGTAAAAAAAAAGCCTTGTTCCCATGAACAAGGCTTTTTTTTTACCCTTTCGGTCAGAGCGGCCAGATGGTGATGTCCGCATCGGTCAGCTCCTGACCGGCGCTCACGTAAAAAGCCGAATAGCCCACATAGGTCAATTGATTTCTCTGCACAGCGCCGATCACAATATAGTTCAAACCGGTCACACCGCGCACCGTTCCTTCGGCAAAGGCACCGCCTTCAGGCACGGTCAGAATCGTCTCCGACGCCGGCCTGTCGAACGCATCGGCAAGGATGGCCTTCCATATCTCCCAGGTCGGCGCCGGTTCGGAATCCGAGATCATCGATTCGAACGCCATGTGATATTGGTAATGTTCGGTGGATGAGGAAAAATCCTTTAAGGAGGCGTAATTGCTGATGTCGAAGACCATCACCCGCAGAGCGTCGAAATCGATATACTCTACTTGTGTGGTGATCGAGATCTCATCCATTCTGCCCCAGAATGGATAGGCGATCGAAGTGCCCGAATAGCCGGCGCCCAGCAGCATCTGCCGGGAGCAGGAGGAAATCACACCGGTGAACGGCTCTTCCGCCTCCACCCGGCCGTTCAAACGCAGGCCGTATTTTTCCGAATCAGGCTGTACAAAAGCCTGCAGACGATGCCAGGTTCCGGACGCCGGCGTCGAACGGCCCGCGATGGTCATGATCTTGCCCGATTGATTTACACGCAGTACAACGCGGCCGTTGACAATCGCGACGGCATAGCCGCCCAAGGTATCCATGCGGTCCACCAGCCGCTGCTCGAGTTCGCTGTAAGGTTCTTTCAGATAAAAGTGCAGATCCACCGTCAAGCCGTGGGTGGCGTTCAATTCGCCGACGCTTCGCAACACAGCATAGGATCCGGAACGGGCGAAATCCAACGCTTTCCTCAACGTCGGATTGGCGGAGGAGTCGATACGGCTGATGTTGTAAAGGACGGCGTGATTGCCATAGCCACTGGCATCGATCAGCTGTTCGCCGGAATCTTCATCGCAATGCAGCAGCACCACTTGATCGGACACCATAGCCGCGGCTTTGGCCAGCGGATCGGATGCCGCAGTGCTGCGCAGGGCCGCTTCAGGCCGCTGATCAGCCACATGGATCGACAGTCTGATCTGCGGGCTTTTCTCTGCTTCGGTCGGAGCGAGCCGGCAGGCGAAGATAGACAGCAGCAGAGCCCACAAACCTGCGAGGCCCCTTCGCTGAACCGCCCGGCAAAAACCTGTTGGAAAATTTTTCACACGACCAATCCCTTTTATAAAACCATTTTCAATCCCATCCACCCGCGAAAGCCCTTGACCGATAGGTCCTCACCGTAGTCCAGCGAACCAATATAGAAACGCAGGTCAGAGTCCAGGTTCAGACGGGACGACAGTTTGCGGTGATAGCCTCCGCCCAACCCCAGAATGCGGGCGCCGCCGATGTCATAGGCATTGTTTGAATAGAGCCGGCCTTCCACCACCCCATGGACCGTGGTCAACGAGTTGAGCGGCAGAGAACCCTGACCGCTGATCTCCAATTCGTTGCCGTTGCTGTTCTGCCGCTCCGGGATCAGGGTCCCGGAGCCGATCTCGTTCTTGCTGCGGATGCGGTCCCGAACGCTGAACAGCCAGCTCAGGGTTTCACCAGGCACCTGCAGCATTCCCTGCAGGGTAAAGCGGTTGCCCGCTTTGAAAACCTCATCCTCCGACATCTTGTCCGTACCATAGATCGTATAGTTGGCATCGAACATGAGCTTGTTCCTGCGGCCCAGCGGTTTATCCAGCGCCAGGGAAAAATTGATCTCATCGCCCGGATCATACTTGGCAGCGGCGTTTTCAATCGCCTCAAAAGCGCCGCGCATCACATACCCTGCACCCAGCCCGGCCACCCAGCCGGCGAAACGTCGGGCTGTCACCATGCCGACGGTGGCATCCAAGCCCTGTCCCAGAATCGGCACATCAAAGCTCAGAGCGTGCAGCGCTAGAATATTGGCCACCAGAAACTCGTCCGATTTGAGCGCATGCTTGCCCGTGGGCAGACTGACGCCGAAGGTGGCCATGGCTTTCTCTTCACCGAAAAGATAAGAGGCGCCGACGCGCATATCGGAAAGACCGTTCAAAGGCAGCGTGCCGTCGGCATGATAGCCGCTGAAAGCCGGGGCTGTGGAGAGCGTGGCCTGCAACTTTTCATTAAAAGGCGCGACCAACGTCAGGGGCAGCGTCAGTTGATGCACCGAGTTCTCTTCGATGCTCCAATACTGGATGCCGGCGGCCGGCGCGAACAGACGGGCCTGGTATCGTTCGAACAACTTGGTCTGTGCGCCGGAAACGGTCACCAGCAAAAATCCGAGCGCAGCGATTTGGTGAAATCTGAGAATGGCTGACATGGCGTTGTCCTTCTCTCACGCTCAGGGTTTGAGGGGCAGGCGAATCCGCACCGGCAGCGGGACTGTGGCGCCTAGGGAACCGCTGCTGTTTTCGGTCGTTGGCTTGCGCGACTCGACGCTGGGGATGAAACCCGAGCTGACGCTGGCGGCGGTGCGGTTCAGCAAATCGGCAACCGGCAGCTCAGACGGCCGTATTGCCACGCCTTCCGGCTTGGGAGCCATGGGCGGGTTTTCTTTTTCAGCCGCATCGAGTCGGGTAGTGAACGAAGGCGGCGCTGCCACGCCGGGCGTAAAACTTGAAAAGGCGTTCACCCGTTCCAATTGCACGGCCGCGAGTCGAAAGCCGGGATCCTGCGCAACCGCGTCAGTGAATTCCCGGCGAGCGGCATCCCAGTGGCCCAGGTCCTGCTCGTCCAGGCCGCGACAAAAGGCAAGAAACGCGAGAAGGTTCTTGGTCGGAATGCGTTGTATGGATTCCCTCTCCTCGCGAGACAAGGGCACTTGCAGTCCCTCGATCACGGCAAAGGCCAAATCTTTTTCCAGCTGATAAAATTCCAGCAGCGTCCCCTGGATCGCGCCCGGCACAATGCGATCGGCCTTTTTCAGATCCGCCAGGTTGACGTCGATGCGCAGGTTGCGGTCCGCCAAGCCGGTGATGACGCCGTGCACCACCCGTGCTGCGCCCAGCAATTTTCCCAGACGCGGAGCGGTATCCTCGCGGATCAAACCGCTCATGCCCAGTCCCATCTCCTCCATCAACTGTTGCAGCCGGGCCCGCTCCACCACCGTGAGCGCTTGGACCTGAGACAGATCGGTGATCAACATCTCGGTGAGCCCCTTTTGCAGCGGATCGATCTCGGCGTTCCCGCTGCTGTTGACAAAGTAGAGTACGGCCACCGAACGGTCCGGTATGGCGGCCACCTCGATGGCGCTCTCCGTCTGCAGCAGCGCTTTGATCTGCGCTTCCATCTGCTTTTGCACGAGCACCCACAGACGGTTCTCAACCTGTTTGCGCATCGCATTGAAGGGACTGATTTCCGTGTAGCGGCGATAGAGGTCAGCGGCTTTGTCCAAGCGGCCTTGAGCCTCATAGGTCAGGCCGAGGTAGTATTGGCTGGTCAGGTCGTTCGGCTTTTGCGATAGGGCGAGCTGAAGGAATTTTTGGCCGATGGAAATTTTCCCCTTGTAAAAAAGGGCGATCCCCATATCGCGAATGGCGGGAATGTTGCGATAGTCTTCGGCAATGGCGGCTTTGAGTTCCCGGATGGCCTGATCATAGTCCGCACGATCCAGGGATTGATGCCCGCGGGAGTAGTAGGTGGAGGCGCAAGACAGCAAAAGCGTTGCGGTTACCAGACCGCCGATGGCGGCTGAAAGGAGTCTGACCATAGTTGCCTCACAAAAAAAACCGTGTACCGTCTTCGCAATTGGGCGCGGCGCCCGGTTCAAAAAACGCGTGAAAACCGATGCGTTTATTTGGCCCGAACGATGGACAGACGTTCTTGAGCCCGGTCGAACTTGGTGTTCTTCTTCAGCGCGGCTTCATACATTCGGGCGGCGTTGGCATAGTCCTGGGCATCCTCATACTCCAGGCCCTTGGCGTAATAGAGTGCGGCATCGAAAGAGGTGTTGTCCACCGTGGCCAGCTTGACCGCGTCGGCTTTGGAGAGTTTGACGTTCAAATCTTTGGCGATCTTGGCCGTAAGGCTGGTCACCAGCTTGTACAGGTCCTTGGGTTTTCCGCTGACCTCTTCGGCTTTGATGGTCAGAGCGCTCTCCACCTCGATAATGCGTACATCGATGCGCATCGTGTTGTCCAGCATCAGCATGTAAGAGCCGAAGAGCAGGTTTTGGGCGCCCAGCATTTTACCCACCTCCTGCGCGCTGCCGCTGTCGATCATGCCGGCCTGGGCGAGCTGCATCTCCTCGAGGAGTTTTTGCAGCTGGTTGCGCTCCACCACTCTGAGTTGGCTGATCTTGCCCAGCTCGGTGATCAACTGGTCGGCCAGCCCTTTGCGCAGCGGATCCATCTCTTTCTGCTTGGTCAGGCTGTTGTTCTCGAAATACAGGACCGCCAGCGTGCGCGTCTCATCAGCCGGCGCGGCCTGAAGACCGGTCAGGATCAGGACCACCAACCAACTGTTGCGAAAACAGACTCTCATGGGCGCCCCTTTAAAAATAAACCCTGCCATGCAAAATACACATTAATTCGGTCGTGGTCAATCTATTTTCCGGACCGATACTCGCTCCAGCTCTTTATCTGCAGATCCTTGGTCGATTTGCGCGACAGCGCCTCGACGAACCGCCGGGCCAGCCGCACGTTGGTGAACAGGGGGATGGCGAAATCGACCGCCGTGCGGCGGATGATGTAATCGTTGGTCAACTCCTCCTCCTGGTAATTC
>DAIQOA010000215.1:0-7190 GCA_036788095.1 bacterium
AGTACGGCAATTTCCGCTCCGGCCTCATCAACGTCAGCACCAAGTCCGGCTCAAAAGAAACCTATCACGGAACCGTCAGCCTGTCGATGGACAACGCCCACATTCGCCGTTTCGGCGGACCGTTCTACGACAACAAGAGCCAGCCCCTGCGCGTTTATCTCGATCCTGCGGTCGCTTTTACCGGCACCAACGACGCGTGGGAGGATGATCCCTATTTGCGCCAGCAATACCCAACCTTCACCGGCTGGAACACAGCGGTAGCCAATTTTAACAAGGGCAATCCCAAAATCCCCGCGACGCCTCTCGACTATTATTTGCTGGCAGCATGGATGTTTATGGCCATTCCCGATTACGATGGACTGGAAAGAGCGGGCATCGACATCAGCTCCATCACCGCAGAGCAGCGCGCTCTTTTCGCGGAGCATCATATGGAAGAGGAGGGGAGCGATTGGAACATCGACGGTGGTTTCGGCGGGCCGTTCCCGGTGATAGGCGACTATCTCGGCGGAGCCACTTTTTATCTCTCAAACAATTCGCAGTCGCGGCATTATGTTATGCCAGTGGCGCGCAAGACCCAGGTGACCTACACCACACTAGCCACCCTGCGCAGCCAGCCGCGCAACAACCTCACCCTCACCTTCAACGGACTGCACAAACGGCAGACGGGCATCAGCCCGATCCGGCCGGCCTTTGGCGATTTTCCCGACGCCAGCCGCTCCGGCGGATTCATGCCGTTGAACAATATCAAGAACGTCAAGAACGTCGGCGACAGCTATGCCTACTGGTTCGATCCGCCCTTTTTCCCTGAAATCGACCAGACCACACTGATGGGCGGCGTGGCCCTCAACCATGTGCTGAGCAAGAATCTCTTCTATGAATTCAGCCTCAGCGCTATGGGCATCAAGAACAATTCCAATGTGGGCGACAACCGCGATCAGACCATTCTCACTCAGTTCGGTCCCTTTCCGGTCACCGAGATGCCCTATGGCAAGTTCATGTACGGCACCAACAAGCTCAAGGTCGACAGCACCTACACCTACACCTATCCCAGCTATGACGGTCTGCCGGGCGTGCCCTTTCGCTTCCGCCGCAAGGAGGGCGAACTTTACGACAACACCCGCGTCGGTCAGTACCGCGCCAAGTTCGACCTCGTCTGGCAGGCGGGCACGCGCCACTATCTCAAGACCGGCGCAGAGTACAACCACATCGACATCAAACACAACCTCTGGCAAAAGTGGAACGAGAATTACTATAACGCATACGAGTTCAACTATCACCGCATCCCGAGCCAGACCGGCATCTACCTCCAGGACCAGATCACTCTCGAATCGATGATCGCCAACCTCGGCCTGCGCTATGACTTTTATTACGGCGGTGGAGGCAAGTGGCCCACCGGCGACGCCTTTGCCACGGACGCTTTCACGCCCCAGGTCTTTGGCGAGGATTCGGTCCTTTTTGACTATCTCGAGTCCGGCCGTTCCTGGATCTGGGACTCCTGGGAGGCCTATGACCGCGAACACCCCGGTTTTTTGCAAAAAATCAAGAACCATCATACGTTGAGTCCGAGGATCGGTATCTCCTTCCCGGTCTCGGACAAATCAAAATTTTATTTCAACTATGGCCATTTCCGCTCCAATCCACCCTACTACACCATGTATCTTTACCGTTACCGCTATACCAAGAACGGCCTCTACGACATGTCCAATCCCAACCTCGAGCCGCCGCGCACCATCTCCTACGAGCTTGGGGTGGCCTATAATTTTTACGACAGCTATGTCGCCAAGATCTCGGGCTACGCCAAGGATGTCAGCGGCCAGCATGGCGAGGTGACCTATACCAACGCCGCCGGGAGTATCAATTACGACGCCTGGTCCAATAACGAGTACGAGGACATTCAGGGTTTTGAGATCAACCTCAGCAAGAGCGACGGCGGCTGGATCAACGGCTGGGTCAATTTCAACTATATGCTGAAAAAATCAGGCCTGACCGGCCGCGAGACCATCACCGACGTCACCATCAACAACGATCAGGAGGGGCTCTATGAGGGCCAGGAGTCCAGTTCATTGCCCGTGCCCAAGATCAACGCCAATCTAACCTTCCGCGCGCCGAACGATCTGGGCCCGCGGCTGTTAGGGCTGCATCCTCTTGGCGGCTGGAACCTGACCCTTTTTGCAGAGTGGGAGCAAGGCGATTATTTCACTTTCAATCCCCTCAGCGAGCTGCATGTTAACGACAACATGCGCTGGCCGGATTATGCCATGATCGACCTCAAGGTCACGAAAATGTTTCGCGTCGCCGGGCTGCAGACCACCTTTTTCGTCGATGTCAGCAATTTTTTCAATTTCAAGGTCAACTATATGAGCCGGGGCTGGCCATTCGACAGCGCGGTCAATGATGAATATTATTACCTCGCCTCGCTGCGGCTGCCGATGTACGATTCGGCCGAGTACGACGCTCTGCGCGCAACCTATCCCGGCTATTTCCTCGCCGGCAAGGATAAAATCGGCGACCTGCGTTCGCAGGACAAGCCGTACATCAACGATCCCAATTTCGATTTCTGGCTCTACGGTCAGCCGCGGGATATCTGGTTCGGTTTGCGGTTTGCGTTTTAGGGTGAAAATTTTTTTCACGGAGGCACAGGGAGAAAAGTCCTTTATTCCGGCGCCGCTTTGTGCCTCCGTGCCTCAGTGAGAGGTATCTAGAAGCAATTTTCAAAAATGGAGAATTGCATGTCGATAAACATTCGAATATCCTCCTCCCTGTTTAAGTTTGGCTTATTGAACATGATGTTGGCTGTGGCCGTCCAAGCTCAAAAAGCCCCGGAGCTGGAGACCGCCCTCATCAAGATCAACCGCATCTGGACCGGGGTCACCGCCAATGGCGGCAAGGGCAGCTTTGATTATCGCGCCGGTTTTTTCCCCAATGATTTCGACCTCATCGGCGTGCGCGGCCAGGAGCAGGATATCTGGGCAGGTTCCGGCTTAAAACTGGCGACCACCAACTGGCGCGATCCCATCGATACTCTCCACGCCGTCGCCATCTACGGCCCGACCAACGATTTCATGCCCAACGGCAAAGTCACCGAGCGCATCACCAGCTATCTGCGCTACAAATATACCGAGCAGGAGATCGATTTCAAACCGGTCGCTCTCGATCTCTTCGGCGTCCATGATCCCGCGAAATTCGGCGACCTCACCTGCGACCAGATCGTCCAGGTGACCACGGAGAATATCCTCGGTGTGCAGGTCAAGCGCCGCATCATGGGCTGGAGCCAGACTTTTAACGATGATTATCTCATCCTCGATGTCGAGTTCACCAACACCGGCGCTGATACGCTCACCGATTTTTATATCAGCGTCGAATCCAATGGCGCCAACACCTACCGCTCTAACGGCACCAGGCCGTCGCCGGGCACGGGCGAGAATTTCAACACCGTCACCACCTGGCAGCACTATTACGGCGGCCGCGTCGGCGACAGCCTGCGCGTCTTTTATGAGTACAGCGCCGACGATCCGGCGGTCCCCGGCGATCTCATGGGCGCACCGGTCACCTCGCAGAACGGCCGTCTTATCAATCCGAAATTCGTCTGGTATTCGATTTTGCACGCCTCGGAAAAACCCTATACCGACCCGGCCGGAGATGTGGACGATTTTCTTCAGCCCAAAGTGACCTACATGGGCACTGCCACCAAATTCCCCTACAACAGCGAGGGGGACGATTACGGCGACAAGAATTTCTGGGCCCTGCGCGGGGCCTACAGCGAATTCTTTCCGATGAGCGGCAACACTCGGCCCGGCACCTTCCACGCCGGCAACACCGACGAGACCGGCAATCCCAGCTACGCCGCTCATCCGGCCGGGACGATCCAGGCCAACAATTCCAAGATGTACTGCACCTTCGGGCCTTACCTCTTCCATCCCGGCGAAAAACTCCACCTCGTCTTCGCCAGCGGTTTTTCCGGCCTCGATATCCGCACGGCCAAGGAGGTGGGAGCAAAATGGAAAAACGGCACGCTGGAGAATCCGCCGGAGATCCCTCATCCGCGCACCGGTTTTCTGCCCGAGAATTTCGCCTTTCCGGTCGATGCCACAGAGATGGATATGCGCAAGGACCGCTGGGTAAGCACCGGCGTCGATTCGGTGATGAAGAGCGCCTGGCGCGCCAAATGGAATTTCGACCATGGCTACCGTATTCCCGCGGCGCCGCCGCCGGTCGAAAAGGTCACCATCACCGGCCTCGGCACCGGCGTCGAGATCAAGTGGAACGCGCCTGAGGCCGAGAGTCGCGCTGATTTCGCCGGCTACCGTATCATGCGCCGCCTCTCCAACATGGATACCCTTTTCTTCGAAGAGGTCTACTCATCCGGCCCCGAAGACAGGGCGGTCCAGCACCTCTTTGTCGATAAAAATGTTCTCATCGGCGCTCAATACTATTACTATGTGCAGACCCGAGCGCGAATCGCCGCTGACAATCCCCTCGCCGATCCCCTTAGCCGCGGCCGGATCATTCACAGCAGCCGCGTCATGCAGCCGACGATCAACTGGATCAATCCACCGCACTTTTCCCAAAACGACCTGACCCGCATCCGCATCGTGCCCAATCCCTACAACATCAACGATCCCCTTCTGGTCAAACAGGGCTGGACCGACCAGCGCGGCATTCAGTTCTATAATCTTCCCGGCCGAGTGACGATCAAGATCTTTACCGAGTCCGGTGACCTGGTCCAGACCATTGAGCACAACAGTCCGGTGAACGCCGGCTACGAGATCTGGGACATGATCACCCGCAATCAGCAGGTGATCAGCAGCGGACTCTACATCGTCGTCTTTGAAAAGCCCGGTGGCGAGACCGCTTTTCAGAAATTTATGGTGGTCCGGTGATCCGGCGCCAAGGAGAATGCGCTGATGAAATTCTGTAAGCTTTTTTCGATTGCATTTTTTCTCTCTGCTGCGCTGCTGCAGGCCCAGGTGGGACTGGACAAGATCGCGCAGAGCACGATGAATTTTCAGCAGGTCGGTCTATCGGCGCGGGCGAGCGGCATGGGCGAGGCCTTTTGCTCTGTCGGCCGCGGCGCAGAGGCGGTCTTTTACAACCCGGCCGGCGTGGTCGAGTCCGGCCGACGCATGGATCTCAAATTTTACTCCACTGAATGGATCGCGGACATCAACTATATGGCTGCCGCCCTCAGCTATGACCTCGGCCGCTACGGCGCCGTCGGCCTCTCCTTCCTCAACGTCGATTACGGCGACATCTATACCACCTCGCTGCTCGACGCCTCTGAGAGCGCTCTCTATCCCCTGGGCTACAAGGACACCGGACTGGCGGACAACGTCGGCGCCTGGTCGCTGGGCCTGACCTACGGCCGCGCCATCAGCACCCAGTTCCTCATCGCCGGCAACGCCCGCCTGGTCAGCCAGTCCCTGGGCATCTCGAATCTCGCCGGCGGCCCGGCTGAGAACACCGCCACCAAACTGGTCTTTGACGCCGGCGTCAAGTATTACACCGGCATTAAAAGCTTTCGCTTCGGCATGGCCATTCGCAATTTTTCCTCCAATATCAAGCGCGAGGAGATCAACGAGCAACTGCCGCTTACCTTCACCATGGGGACGGCCCTCGACCTCATGGATTTTATCATTGGCGAAGACAAGGGACCACACGTTCTCACCCTCTCCGTCGATTTCGTTCATCCGAACACCTATTCCGAACGGGTTAACGCGGGGATGGAGTATCTTTTCATGGAGCGGGTGGCGCTGCGCGCAGGCTATCAGGGCAACAACGACATCGCCTCATGGTCAGCCGGATTCGGTCTGCATACGCCTGTCGGCGGCAATGATATCTATATCGATTACTCTTATTCACTGATCGATACCTTTGACAGCATCAGCCGTTTTGCACTGGGGGTGGGATTTTGAGGCCTGTTTTCGCTCTGCAATTCGGCGTGTACCGGGAGGCGGAGAAAGGGGAGGGGGCAAAAAGCAGCTGCCGGCCCTCTTGCAACTAAACCGTGATCCATAGAGTCCGCTAAAAAAAGGAGGAAGTATGAGCCGTTATTTTACAGTGGTCTTCGCTTTGATACTCGTACTGTCAGCGTCGAGCGCCGTCCTGGCACAGTCTCCCGCCACCGTGCACTGGAGCCTGATGCTCCCGGACAGCGGCAAGGTATCTGCTGTCTCGCGCAACGCCCGCGGCCTGACTCAGACCCACGGCGATTCGTTCCTTTGCCGCGATTATACAAGCGGTCCCGGACCGGATCAGCGCTGGTATCCCTACAATTACGATAAAAAAAGCGCCATCATGTGGGGCCCGGACACAACTCAGAATGAGAATATCTGGGTTCAGTTTGCGGTTTCACCCAAAGCCTTTAACGATTTCTATGTCGATTCGATGACCATTTACCTGGGCGCCAAGGGCACCGACAAGATTCGAGTCAATCTCTGGTATGATTCTCATGCAGATTTTTCCAATCCTGTGCCCCTGAACGAAGCCCCCCTGGCGATGAAAAAGGATGGGGATTCGCTCTTTACATTTGTCCTGAACCAGAATGTACCGGATGGCGATACCTTTTACATCCGCGTCTATGCCTGGAACGCAGGCCCGGCCTCCAACTCGAAATATCTTTACCTGCGGCAGTGTACGGTCTTTGGCATGACCTCAGCCAAGCCTATACCTGCATCGGCCACCTGGGCCTGTACAAATCCAGCAACCGGCGGCGCCGGCCAGACTGTGGCCACCACCGGCAATGTGCTCGCCGCCGATGAGAAACTCGTCAACATGAACATCAATGGGTATACCGGCTTTAACAGCGCCCAGCGGCTGCGCATCGTCTCGGCGCCGGGCAAGTATGAATGGCCGGCCGGGCAGTTGACCCAGATCGATTCGGTCTATGTCGAGTTCTCGGTCTCGCCCAAGCTGGGCACAAGATTCATTGTGAACGCGCTCAGCATGGATTTGGGCTGCCATTCGATCAACAACTTTAAAGCGAACGTCTGGTACTCCAAAGATCCCTCTTTTGCCAATCCGGTCCAGATCCTCTTTCAAACTGCGGACACCGTCAACAACTATCTGCCGCGCGGTCCGGATATTCCCGCCTATACGGTAACCGCTCAGCCCGGCCTGCTCATCGATCAGGGAGAGACCTTTTATCTCCGCGTCTATCCCTGGGTGCATGATAACGCCAGCGTCACCTCGGG
>DAIQOA010000216.1:0-7186 GCA_036788095.1 bacterium
CCGAGGGCTTTGCGCGTCTGCCACGGCGCCATCTTTTCCGCAATGAGCTCCGCCAGGGTCCTGGATTGACAGAGGTAATCCCCGGTCAGCAGCTGATAGTAAAGCGCTCCGAGGGTGTACAACTCGTCGCTGATGGTCACTTTATCCGGCATACGCAAGCGTTGCGGACTGGACAGCAAGGCATAGGGCATGAACAGGCTCGGCCGATTCTGACAGCCATAGGCGAACAGCCGGCTGCTGCCGAAAAAAGCCACTTTGATGAAGCCCTGTTTGGTCATCAACAGCGAGGACCAGCCCAGGCAACCGTGCGACACACCGTGGAGATAACCGTGCTGCAGGGCCTGACAAATCTGCAGCACCCACTGCGCGGCGGTGGCGGAATCGGGCGGGTGATCGACCACATATTGGAACAGGGGCACAGCGCCTTTAATGGGCTCATACAGCAGACAGGGCGTTCGTTCGTCCACGTCCAGATGCAAAAGCTCCACGATGTGGGGATGCCGCAGCCCGTAGCCTTCACGGTAGCACTCGTGCATCAGAGCCGTCGACTGATCATCGACGAAATCATGATGCAAGCGCGCCAGCCAGACCGTCTGTTTGTCCGCGGTCTCGACCTCATACAGCTGCCAAATTGGTCCATTCAGCAGCGTCGCGTTGATGTGATAGCCGTGAAGAGAATCGCTCATTTATTTCGCTCGAGCCTTTTTAACCGCCTCGACGAACCGGGCGGCGTTTTGCGTGATCTCTTCATATCGTCCTTCGCTGATCGCCTTGGCGCCGGCCAGGTTGCCTCCCACCGCCACCGCACAGGCGCCCGCTTTGATAAAAGCGCCGGCGTTGTCCACCGTGACTCCGCCGGTGGGCAGCATGGAGATATGGGGCAATGGGCCTTTGAGATCCTTGATATAGTCGGGCCCCACGGAAGAGGTGGGAAACACCTTGACCACATCCGCGCCGGCTTCCCAAGCACGCACGATCTCGGTGGGGGTAAACGCGCCCGGCATGACGATGCGGCTGTAGCGCCGCGCCATCCTGACCACCTCTTCGTTCAGGTTCGGTGCGACGACGAATTTCGCGCCGGCCAATATGGCCATACGAGCCGTGGCATCGTCCAGAACCGTTCCCACGCCCACCAGGACGTCGCCCTGATACTTTTCCGTCACCGCGGCGATCGTTTCAATGGCCTTGGGCGTGGTCATGGTGACCTCGATGGCCCGCACCCCACCCTTTTCGATCGCCTCAACCACGCGAAGCAGTCCCTCTGATGTATTGGCCCGTACAATGGCGACGATGCCGCTGTCCATGAGCGACTGCAGATTCTTTTCTTTTTCGGTCATATTTTTTTCCTTCCTTAATGATCGTACGAATTTATCGAATGCGCTGCAACCTTTCGCCGTTGCTGACGAACACAACCGCACCGCTGTCCGCGGTACGGACCACCTGACCGGCTACAGCCTCCCAGCGCGCCATCACCTCCGGTGAAGGCAGGTCGAACCGGTTATATTCCGCGACGCTGATCACCGCATAGCGGGGCCTTGCGCAGCGGCAGAATGTTTCGCTGCTGGCGGAAGGGCTGCCATGATGCGCCACTTTAACCACATCGGACTTGAGTAGTTCCTTCCACCCCAACCATTGGGCCTCCACAGTGGTCCCTGCATCTCCGGTGAGCAAAAAGGAGGTGCGGCCAAAGAGGATCTTGAGAACGATTGAAGCATCATTCAGGTCGCCGTCCGGCGCCGCGGCGTCGGAACGGGCGGGATTCATCACCAGCACAGTGGTATGACGATATCCGCCCAGGCTGTCTCCCCGGCACAGGGTCTGGCGTCGAACGCCACGGTCCACCGCCAGACTGTCCAGCTCTTTGGTGAGCGCATCCTGATAAAGCACCGGGGCGCTCAAAATCCGGCCGACGCTGAAATGCTTCACTATATATGCTATACCGCCCAAATGATCCGCATGCGGATGAGTAATTACCGCATCGGTGATGCGCCGAATGCCCCTTCGCCGCAGATAGGGCCCGATCACCCGTTCCCCATAGTCGATCCTGGCGGTGCGGTCGCCGCCATCCACTAGCAGCGTTCGCCGGTCGGGAAATTCAAAAAGCGCCGCATCGCCCTGGCCCACATCAAAAAATGTAACGCGCAGCGTATTGGGGTCTGCCCGAACCTGACGCCAGACGAATAAATTAAGCAACAATACGGTGACTGCCAAGAGCCATTTGCGCACCCGGTGCTCCTGCCAATAGAAAAGCAATCCGCAGGAGGCAAAAATCAGCCACAGGCCCAGCAGCGACGGCCGGGGGACGGTGAGATGCGAAAAGGGCACGGCGCTGAAGCCATGGACCATCTTGATCAAAAGGGTCAACAGCGCCCCAACCGGCTCGAGCGCTATGACCCCCAAACCCGGCAGAACCGCTTCCGCCAGGACCGCGGCAAAGCCGCCCATCAGAATGACGCCGCTCAGCGGAATCACCGGGATATTGGCCGCCAGGCTGATGAGCGGAAGGCTGTTAAAGTAGTATAAGATGATGGGCAAGGTCGCGATCTGCGCACAGGCCGAGATCGCGACGATTTCCACAAAATATCGGGCCGCTCGATGAAACAGGCTACGTCGGGTGAACCAGGTGTCCGTGCAAACCCGCAACCGTTGATAGAGCAGCACAATGCCCAGACAGGCGGCGAAACTGAGCTGAAAACCGGCCATGAACAATTGCAGCGGATGCAGCATCAGAAGGATCAGCGCGGCGACGGCGATTGCGTTCACCGGGTCCGCACGCCGCTGCAGCAGCGGCGCCACCAGGAACAGACCGGCCATCAACGCCGCGCGGGCCACCGGGGAGTCCAGCCCGGTCAGACGCGCGTAGAACCAGATACCGGCGAGCAGCAACAGCGTGCGTAGCGCCGGTCTTACCGGCAGCCATTTCAACAGAAAGAAAAGCGCGGCGATGACAAAGCCCACATGCATGCCGGAGACCGACAGCACATGAACGACTCCGGCGTTACGGAAATCCTCTTCCACCTCTCGATCCACGGCCGAACGGTCGCCGACCAGCAGTCCGAACAGCAGCGCGGCCTGCTGAGCGGGCAGGGCTTTATACGACAGCTGATGAATAAAGCCGGCCAGCGGCATGAACACCCGTTGATCGAGCCAGGCGCCCTGGCCTTGGTCCAACCGCAACGGTGTTTCGATGAACACGCTCAGAGTGGCGAAAATGCCCTGCGCCGCCAGATAGCGGCTGTAATCAAAATCTCCCGGATTACGTTCTCCGGTGGGCCGGCGTAAAAAACCTCGCAATAAAACCCGGTCTCCGTACATCAGCACAGTAGTGGTATCATAGAGCTGAACGTAAACACGGCCCTGCGCCGACCCATGATGGCTGCGGCTCCACACGGAATCGACCTTGAGTACAAAAGAACGATAATCGAATCTGTTCACCACAGCACTGCTGAGAACGCCCTCCACAGCCACCGGATCGGTGCTGATAAACCGGTGGATCTCATTCGGGGCAGCGTGATGATAATACAGCGCTGTACGCACGGCTGCCAGTAGAAGAACCAGCAGAGCGGCGGTAACCGCCGACAGGCGGCTATGCTGCTGCCAATAGCTCCACAGCCAGAGAATGAGACCGAGGGCGCTCAGCGCCAGCAGCCAAATCACCGGCAGATCGTAGCGCACTCCCAGCAGGATCCCTGCGCAGAAAGGGATCAGAAGCTTGACCGCGGGGGGCATGCGTAACGACTGCATAAAAGCTCCCGCCCGGTAGCGCGTGCACAGGGCGCCTAATCGCGCAGAGTCCGGGCCGATGATGCGTCAGGACAGGTCCGGGCTAGTTTAAAAACACCCAGTTTGCCGTCCATCATCAGATCTCACCTGGCGGGTCCCAGCTGCGCCGGCGCTTTTGCCGGGCCCGTTCTAAAAGCTGGTGATGAAGTTGCCGAACCGCTGATTGCAGATCCGCACGGGGGCCGGAATTATCCAGCGTGTAATCGGCGCCGGCGATTTTTTGCGCCATCGGCCATTGCGCCTGATAGCGCGCCGCCACCTCAGCCTGGGTCAGGCCGTCACGCCGGCCGGCCCGCCGTTGGCACACGGACAGAGGCGCCCATACGGTTACCACCACATCCATCTTTTTATGCAAATCCAATTCAAAAAGCAGAGCTGCATCGACCACCACATAAGGGGCTTGGGGAGTTCTCTCTGCCGCCTGTTTCATTTCTGCCAGCACGATCGTTAACATGGCCGGGTGGACGATCCGATTGAGCGTGGCCATGGCCTGCTCATCGTGAAAAACTAGTTCGCCCAGTTTTTTTCGATTCAGCGTGACTGCATCGGTAAAATACGCATCGCCAAAGCCGTCGCGCAACGCCGCCAGCACTGCAGGCGACTCTTCCACCGCGCGGCGACCGGCCTGATCCACATCGATCACTGGAATGCCAAACTGGTCCTGCAGCATTCTGGAGACCGTCGATTTGCCCGCCGCGAATCCGCCGGTCAAACCCACGTACAATATTTCCGCATGCTCAGCGCACAATGGCCAACTTGCCCCACTTGGACTCTTTTTCGTTGCTCACCTGATAGAGGTAAATGCCGGAGGCCAGTGGTCGGCCCTGTTCATCCCGGCCGTCCCAGACCACGCCGCCGTCGCCATCGGTCTCATGCAGAATGCGCACCGCCCGTCCCTCCAAGGTCATCACGCGAATATCCGCCTGAATGGTCAGATTCGCGAACGTAATGCCGCCGTCGTCCAGACCTGCACGATAGGGATTGGGAAAGGTATAGACATCATCCAGATTGAACTTGGAAAATATCAGCTGAATCATATCGCCGCGGCCCTTTTGAATCGCCGGACCATTCTGGCTTCTCATGCTGTGAACCCTGATCCAATATCTCTTACCGAAAGCGCCCATCAGAGTTTCCGGAACGATGGTCAGATCGACTTGGTCGCAAGAGCGCACCAGCTTGACCGAGACCACCTGCAAACCATCGCTCATTTCATAATAAACCGGGTCGAGCAGTTCTCTGGGATCCATGGAATCGCTGAAGGTCAGCCGAATGGTTTGCTCCTTGATCAGAGTGGCCTCGCGCAAATAGGGTGGAGTGCCGACATAGCTCACCGTGAATATGGCGCTGCTCCTGGCCTCGTCCAGGGGCGTGCCGTCCAGATCCACCAGGCCGGTGGCCGTAACCGTGAACTGGCCTTCCTGGTTGATCCGTTTTCCTAAGGTCAACAGGATCTCTTTGCCGCCTTTATCGTATCCGCAGGAGGTGGGTCTGCCGAAATCGCCGTCGACCGTATAGTGCGTGGGATCTTTGGCGCCAGCGTCCAAAGGCTCGCTGAAATAGAGCCGCACCGTTCGCTCGGTCGCATAGGCCTCCCTGAGCAACCAGGGTTGGGCGCCCGGCCGCGCCGAATAGACGGCCGACAGATGGCTGCGATTGGGATTTTTCTCATAATCGATGCAGGCTAAGGCATAGTGATATAAAAGCCCGCTGGTCACCGTGGTGTCGAGAAACGCCGGCGCAGTGACCGTCTGCAGGACCTGCAGATCCTTTGAGTCCATGCCGCGGTAGAGCAGATACTCATCCGCGCCCGGCACCGGATACCAGCTCAGCTGAACAGACCGTTCATTCACGGGATGGACGGTGATGCCGACCGGCGCAGGCGGCGCGGTGGCAACGCCAACCCTTCGGCAGGGCCGCATATTTTCGCCGTCGCTGATCCAAAACTCTTGCTGACCGTCATGATCCGCATCCACCACCAGGGCGCCGTTGCCCTGAATGGACGCGGCATGGAAGGTGATCTGATAACGATCCTCTTCCCATTCCGCCAGATAGAAATCAGGATACGCGGTGATCAGCACTTCGTCCCTTCCATCTTGGTCCACATCGCCGGCGGTCACCCCACAGGGAAAATCCTTGGTGCTTTCATAACCGAAAAATCGCCACTCGGCGACCGAACGATAGTCGTTCTCCCCTTGATGGTCATAGATGCGATAGTACCAATGGCGTGCGTCATAGCTGTGTTCGCTGTTGAGCGAGGGATCAGAGTGACAGCCGGCGACAAACTCTTGTACACCATCGCCGTCAAAATCGCCGCTGGCGGTCCATTCGATCGCATCCTGCAGCGGCAGCCGGTCCTGCCACACCAGGCTGAAACCGGCGCCGCTTCGCTCGTACATATAGATATCGCCGTCGCTGTCGCCGAGCAGAATCTGCGTGCTGCCGTCGCCGTCCCAATCGCCCACCGAACAGTGCGGCACACCGTTCAAATTATCTCCGCTCGTGGGATTGGCAAGGCCGGCTATGCGAACGTATTGACCGTCGCCGCCGCACTTCCAGATTTCGAACTGATCACTGATCGTATTGGCGCTGCTTTTTTGCACGCGCAAGATCACCTCATCCCTCTCATCGCCGTCGACATCCACCAGTCGGCTGCCCCAGTACTGCTCGCTGCTGTTGCCGATCCAGCTTCTGACCAGCGCCGGATCGATGCCGGATGTAGCGTTGTTTTCATACAGATAGGTGGAAAATCCATACCCGGCCAAAAGCTCGGGCTTTTTATTGCCGTTGCTGTCGCCGATATCCCGCGGCACCAGGAACTCGGGCAGCGTGGCAACGACGGCAAAACCGTCGCCGGTAAATTCATACCACTGGCAGACAATGCCGCCGCCCTTGGGATACACACCGACGATGAGTTCGGGTATCTTGTTCTGATTAAAATCGACTCTGGCGTCCAGCAGATGGCCGTGAGGGATCGAGTACTCCATCGGGGCATAACTCAAGCGGTCGATGGGCGTGCCGGAGAGATCGGCCGAGTATAATTTTCCACCGTGATCATCGATGGTGTGCATCCCGGCGCCGTTGCGCGCTATAAATTTCATTTCCAGCTTGCCGGTCGCCTGGCTCTGACTTAAATTCAGCCGCGGCTCCACGGTGCGATAGGCCATGGGGATCTCTTTGAACGGTTCGTTCACCCCCTCGGAGCGGTAATAGACCGTGTTCTCCGCAAGATCGTCGGTGTGATACTGGATCAACACAGAATGGCGATCCCCATCGAGCATCGGCAGCAGTTCCACGCCGTTGATCTGGGGAGGCGTGCGATCGATAAAGATGCGCACCCGCGATTCCTGCTCCGACCCATCCACATTGTGCACCAGCAGCCGAAGGATGCAGGTTTTCAGCATGT
>DAIQOA010000217.1:0-7182 GCA_036788095.1 bacterium
GCGACCTTTCAGCCGGATTCCCCCGGAGAGTATGAGATAAAAGCCGCGGTGCAGAAAGACGGCGCCCTTTTGGGCGCCGCGACCAGTCTGTTCTCCGTGGGCGCCTACAGCGAAGAACTCAGCGTTCGCATTTGCCAGCGTCCGCTCCTGCAAGGGCTCGCAGCGGTCTCCGGCGGTCGTTATGTGTCTGTCGATTCGCTGTACACGCTGCGCGGCCAATTGCCGGCGCAGGCTCTCAGCCGCATCCGCAGCCAACGGCTGGACCTGTGGAATCATGGGGCCCTGTTGCTCTTCATCCTGGCCTGCCTCATCGCCGAATGGTGGCTGCGCAAGTGGAAAGGCATGGTGTAAGGATTGCTTTCTGCGACGCCCCGCCTTTGCCGCTATATAGAATAAGCCGGTCATGGTGTGCGCTGGGAAACATTTGCCTGCGGCTGCGTATAAAAGAGGAACGACGAGCGGTTTGCGGCTAAACCACAGGGCGCTTTCATGGGCTGCCTGAGTGGAAAAAAAGATTGATAAATAAGCGATAACCTGTTAACTTGAGGTTCTCTTGAAATCTTACACAATGCGATCCCTTCAACTGCTGTGGCTGCTCCTGGCCGGATCTGTGTGGAGCCAGGTAACGATGATGGGCGGCAAGGGCCAATTGCGGCTGTTCGACGCCGAAAACAGCTTTCCGGGGCACCTGTATGTCAACGGACTGTACAGTCTGTTTCTGGAAAAGCATGACTACCCCCCGGCGGACGGAAAGGGCGACACCCGCAGTGTGCTGGTGAAGGACAACACCTTCAACTTGAGCCTGACACTGGGCATCAGCAAAGGGGTGGAGTTCTTTCTCCATACCGTGCCCTATCAGGACAATCAGAAAGACCTGTGGGGACCCATCGGGGACACCCGGTGCGGCCTTAAGGTGCATATACCGCATCAGGGGGCGGCGATGCAGATAGGCATGGCCGGCTATGTGCAGATCCCCACCGCTCCGCACCACCCGATGCCCTACGAGCCCTATGCCGCCGATGCCTTTGGCTGGACCATGCTCGGCATTCTCAACCTGGACCTGAAAAACACCGGCCAGGCTCTGCCGTTGAAATTCTCACTGAACCTGGGCTATCGCGACATGGACTGGCGGGATCAGTATTTTTCCGACCAGAAGGATCAACTGGTCGCCGGCATCGGCTGCAAGTTCCCGATACGATCATATCAATTTTACTCTGAGGTCACCGGAGACATTTTTATCAACCACTCCGACATCACCCTGCGGCAGAACTTTATCCGTTTTTCTCAGGGCGTTCGCTTTTTGGGATATAAAAATTTTATCTTTGATCTGGCCGGCGACTTTCGTCTGACCGGCTATCGCCCCACCTCGGCGGAAGTGGGGCGCAACGCACTGCTGCAGCGCTATGCGGATTGGAAAATTCTGCTCGGCGCCAGCTACCGCACCACGCTGTTCACCCGGCTGACGCCGGAGGAAAAAAAGGCCCGCGCGCTGCAGGCGGAAGAAAAGAAAAAACTGGACGAGATCCGCAAAAAACGTGAAAAAGTGGCGCAGGAGATGGAAGAGCTTAAAAAAAGCATAGAGAATGAAAAGAAGGAAAAGCAACCTTTCTAGCGACACGGCCACGCTCCTCGCCCGGCTGCTCCTGCTGACTTGTCTCCTCGCCGCCGGTGTTCCGGCTCTGTCCGCGGCAGAGGGCAATGCGCAAATGTATGGACGGGAGTTGGAAAGCGCGTCGGAAAAGCTGTTGATCAACGCCCGCACGGAATTCGAACGCCAGGAGTATTGGACCAGCGCCCGCGATCTGATCATCCTCATGGATTTCAATCCCCAGTTCTCCAAGAGCGATGAGGTGATCTATCTTTTGGGCGAGTGCCTTTATGAGATCGGACTTCCGGCCGGCGCCGCCAAACTGTACAAATATCTGATCAACCGCTACATCCGCAGCCCCTTGCTGCCGCAAGCGCTCCTCGGACTGCTGCGCATCGAATATGACCGATCCGATTACGCCCGATGTCTGGAATTCTATGAGACCATCGCGCGCTCCAATGCGCCGGCGCCGGTGTCGGACGCGGCATCCTATTATGCCGGACAGTGCTATTATCGCTATAAGGACTATCCACGCGCCATCAAAATGTACAGCGCTATTTCTGATCAAAGCGCATATTACGATTACGGTCTGTACGCCACGGGGATCTGCTATCTGCGCATGAAAAACGTGCGCAAGGCCATCCAGACCCTGCGCAGCGTCTGCGCCCTGACCGTCATCAACGACCAGCGGCGTTCCGTTATCGACGAAGCCCACCTGACCCTGGGCTACATGTACTATGAACTCGGCTACTTTCAGGCCGGCTACAATCAGTTCATGGCCGTGTCCCCCAATTATGAGAAATACGACGCCGCCCTGCTGGCCGCCGGATGGGCTTCCACCATGCAGAATCAGTTCGATGTGGCGCTCACGCCCTTGACCCTGCTGGTCAGCCGCTATCCGCAGACGGAAAATTCCGAGGAGGCTTTTTTCCTCCTCGGACGCTGTTACCTGAAATTGAAAAAATACGACGAGGCGTTGTCGGTCTATAACCATCTGATCTCCATCTTTCCGAAAAAAGAGGCGATCCCTCCCATGGTGGAACAGGTGCGCTCCACCCTCAAGGAGGAAAGCGCCAACCTGGAGCACACCAAGATGGACCTGTTGGTGCTTGAGAGCAAACTGCTCGACACCATCCCCCTGGAGGTGGATGAAAAATCACCAGACTACCTCAAGGAAGAGGGTCGGCGGTTGTCGGAACTGCGCGAGGGCATGCTGCGGCGCATTCATGAAGAGCGCCAAGTCTTTAACGACCTCTACGGCCAAATCGAAGAGCTGAAAAAGACGGCCGATCGTCGTGAAGCCCGTCGCGACTGGCGCGCCTATGCCGAGTTCGGCCGTTCCCGGGTTATGTTTCTAAAAATGTTGGAACCATGAAATCCTTTCGCATCCATTCTTATCTTATCGCCCTGCTGGCTTTTTCAGCGGCGACCGCTGCGCCGGCGCTGGCGCAGGAGAGCGCGTTCGTGGCCGCTGTTCTCAAAGAGGCGGGTCAGGACCTGAACAAACTGAACCGCATTATCGAAGATCATGAACGGCTGGTGCGCGAATACCCCCAGGCCGAGTTTGTGCCCACGGTGATGCTGCAACTGGCGGAGCTGCATGAACGCCGCTCCTCTCTGCTCTATCAGAAGGCGATGACGGTCTACGAGAAAGAGCTGGAGGCCTTTGACAACAAAGAGCGGCCGGACGAGCCGATCATGCCCCGGATCAGCCTGCAGCCGACCATGGAGTACTGCTACCGGCTGTTGAAAGAGTTTCCCGACATCCCCTTCAAAGATAAAATCTATTACCGCCTGGGGATGGCCCACCTGCAGGAGGGAAATCCCGTCCGCAGCCAGACGTTCTTTCAACAGCTGATCACGGAATTTCCCAACTCGTTGATCAACCTCGAGGCCCATTTCCGGATCGGAGAATATTACTTTGACCGCCGCGATCACCAACAGGCCATTGAACAATATAAATTCCTTCTCGGCCATTGGGACAATCCCTATTTCGATATGGCGCTGTATAAATTGGGCTGGTGCTATTACAACCTCAACGATTACAGCAACGCCATCACGACGTTCGTCTACCTGCTGGAGGACATCGATCTGGTGGAAAAGACCGACTCGCGCGTGATCGGCAAATCCAAAGCGGATCTGAAAGCCGAGTCCATCCAGTACATCGCCAGCTGCTACAGCGAATTCGGCGGCCCGCAGGCGGCGCGCACTTTTTTCGCCGATCGCACGGACAAATACTATACGCTGCCGGCGCTGACGCAGTTGGCCGAGCTCTATAAAAAACGCAATTACTACAGCGAGACCATCGAGACCCATCGGGTCATCCTGGACCTCTACCCCTTTCACGCGCAGGCGCCCGCGTTGTATCAGCGGATGGTGGAGGACTATGAACTGGACGGCAATAGCGAAGAGGCCAATCAGGTCCGGGAGAAAATCGTCGCCGAGTTCGGCCCTGGAGGTGCCTGGCTGGCCCAGTATCCGGAAGGAGACGCCTATCGTACCGCCACAACCCTCGCTCAGGAGACTCTGCTCTATCTGGGCACGTTCTATCAATCCCAGGCCCAAAAACGCAACCAAAGCCGGGATTATCTGCTGGCGATCAACAAATACGACGAGTTTCTCGCCAAATTTCCCACCGCCGGCGAAGCGGCGCGGGTGCAATACCTGATGGCCGAATGTTTTTATCAGCAGGGAAAATTCAAAGAAGCGGCGGAGGCCTATCAGCGCGTGGTGACCCAGTACGATTCCTCCTCGTATCGTGAAGAGGCGGCGTATAACCGGGTGCTCTGCAGCTATCAGCATATGGGGTCGGAACCGGCGCAGGACAGCTCGGCGGTCTATATCGACGAATTCATCGGCGGCGGCGACGTGCTCATCGTTTCCGTTAAACGTCCCTCTGAGGCCGAGGTGCTGCGCGCGTGCAACGATTTCAGCCGGCTGTTCCCGGAAAGTCAATGGTTTGATGCGGTGATGCTGAAATTCGGCGAAGTGCTTCACGAACTGAAAGCCTATAACCCGGCCATCGCCGTGTATAAAAAAATCGTAGCCAACGGCGACAAACGGCCCTTCTTCCTCCTGGCGGCCATGAACGCAGGCCAGTGCTATTTTGAGGCCGAGCAGTATTCGGAAGCGGACGTGTGGTTCAGCGCCCTGGCGAAAAATTTTCCGGATTCCGTGCAATACGCCGAGCGGGCGCTCAAGATGGCCGGCGCCGCTAAATTCAAGCTGGCTGAAAATCTGAGCCGAGAGAGCAAGACGCAGGAATCCGCCCAACTGCTGCAGGTCGTGGCCGCTGAAACCAACGACGGTCAGATTCGCAGCCGGGCGCTGTTCGAGGCCGGGCTGCAATATCAAAAGGCCGGCCGCGACACGTTGGCGGCCCAGGCGTTCGAAGAACTCGCCCGCCGCGAACCGCTTTCGGAACTGGCGGATCAAGCCCTGTATCGCGCCGCCAACCTGCGTGAACAGCATAACGAGTGGGCCATCGCCGCGGCGCACTATGCCGGCCTGACGGCGAACTATCCGCACTCGCCGCTGGCGCCGTCCTCGTTTAAAAACGCCGCCAACTGCTATGAACTGCTCCAGGATTGGCTGAACGCCAAACGGATGTATGACTCGTTCGTCGCCCAGTATCCGGACACAACCGATGAGGTGATCGAATGCACCTACAAGAGCGGCGAGATGTCCTTCAAGGCCGGCCGTATGGAGGACGCGCGAGCGGCGTACGAACGCACCATCGCAGCCTATCGCGCGTTTGAAGCCCGCGGCGAACAGGTGGATGCCTATTTCAGTGCGCAAGCCCAGTTCATGCTGGGGGAACTCGAATTCGAGGCGTACAAGACCGTCAATCTGACCTCAGCCAAAGAGATCGCACTCAAACGTAAAAAATTTCAAGATGTGTTCAAGGCCTACCGCGATGCGCTCGAATACCAGATCGCGGATTGGTCCACCGCCGCCTCCTATCGCATCGGCATGGCGCTGGAAGAGTTCGTGCGCGCGCTCAAAGAGTCGCCACTGCCCAAGAACCTGACCGGTGAGGCCCTGGCCGCCTACCAAGCCAAGCTGAACGAAACCGCCCGGCCGTATCAGGAGCGGGCTCTGGATACCTATGTTAAAACAGTCGACCAGGCGCATGTGAATCAAATCGACAACGTCTGGGTCGGCCATTGCCGCCAACGCATGCAGGCCTTGATGACCGAGTTGGGCTATCAATCGGATTCCGCCAAGGAAACAACCTCGCCTGCAGCGGAACAACTGAACGAATAGCGGAGGAGCTCCTACCTCCGCCGCTTAAAGCAAATGGGAGTTATAACCATGATAAAGCCGCACCCCCGGGGGCGATGGACCATGACGCTGCTGCTGGGCGCAAGCCTGAGCCTCGCTCAGGAGCCGAAACCCGAACCCGCCAAGCCGGATTCCGCGGCTGCCGGCTCCGCCCAAACCTCTGCGCCGGTGATCGATGAAAACAACAAAGTGTTTTTAGACAAGATAGAGATCGAGGGTCGCTTGGAAAAGCCCCAGGCGGTCTTTATTATTCCGGGCTCCAATCCGGAGATAGACGACATCAACATCGAGCGCGCCTTTTTCAACGAGATCTTTCGACCCGTGGAGAGAAAAGGCCGAGCGACGGCCAGACCCGCAGCGCCGGGACAGGAACGCAAAGACGTCATCCCCTGGTAAGATCCCTTCCGCGTTTTTAACCATAACCCTGCGCCCGGATGTCCCCGAGCGCCCATCGACACAGCAAAGACCAGGAAAGAGCGGCGGCGCTCGACCGGAGGTCTGGTTTAACAGAGGAATACATGTCCTACGATATACAGCAACAACTTCGCAGCATCAAACAAACTCGCGAACAGATGGTTCAACTGCACGGATATCTCCGCGACAAACTTTTCCGGTATGCCAAAGAACAGGGGCTGGTCGAACGCCGTGAAGAGATGAACTCGCCGCACCTGGTCGATTCTTTGCTGGAACTCTCTTTTCCGCCCGCAATCAGAACCGAACTATCCATTGTGCTGGCCCAACTCAAGCAACTGCACAGCGGCCTCTCCCATCTGGACAGCGAGATTCAACAGCTGGAGAAACAGTGGCGGGAGTTTAAAAAAACAGCCCGGGATCCCGAGCCCGAGATCGCCCGGCCGCTGCGGGTCATGGGCAGAACCTATGGCGCGGTGGAGCTAAAGCACGCCGCCCGCCGCTTCACCGCCTGGGGTTTGGGCCTGGCTGCCCTGATCCACTTTATCCTCCTCGGTGTCTATTGGACCGCCGACTCGCTGAGGCCGGAACCGGAAAAGCCGAAAACCGTACGAGTCAAGTATATCGAGTTGAACACACCGCCCTCGATCAATCAAGAGCCGCCGGGCGGCAGCGGCCCCGGCGGTTCCAAGGTGTACGGCGGTCTGGCTGCACGCAATCCGGGCGTGCTCGGCATCATCGTGCCGGTCGATGACGCGACCTACAAAGCCAACACACGATTATTGCTGGACGACCGTTCTCTGCAGGACCTGGATCGGTTGATGTCTCAGACACAGACCAGCCGCGGCAGCGGCAATGGCGACGGATACGGAGACGGGGGCGGCCTCGGCAACGGCCGG
>DAIQOA010000218.1:0-7098 GCA_036788095.1 bacterium
TGGACCAGAGGGCCGCGCATCAGGGCGACATGGCGGTGACGGTCTGCCGGCTGCTGCTGCCAGCGCGGCCGCAGATCGAGTGTTAAGCAGATAAGGTCGTTGTCCTTCCACACACGATCGATGAGGTGGTAGGCGCCGCTGGCGAGCTGCAGCTCCTCCCGGTCGTTGATGGTCAGACGTGCGCTGTCGCTCCAGGCAGGAATTCTGATCTTAACCGTGAACCGTTCTTTTTGCTTCAGCTGCAGGCGGAATTGCACCTGGCCCGACACCGGATAGTCCGAGCTCTGCCGGATGATCAGTGATTTTCCCGACGGCGTCTGAGCGACGGCCTCCAATGCCTCAAAGAGATTGATCACCGCCCCGGACTTTTCCCTCATCACGGCAAATTGCGGAATCTGCAACAGGCCGCGAGGTCCGTTGGCTGTGCAGCAGTCCATCCCCATGCCGCATTGTTCCTCCCCTTCCTGACGGAACCCGATCAGCGGAGAGTATTTGGCGAACGAGCTGCCATCCGGTTTCATGGCGCCCAGCAGTGCGTTGCAGGCCGAGATCTCCATCTGATCGATCAGCGCCGGATCTCCGGTGATCTGATACAGTTTATACAGCAGCTTCATCAGGGTCTGCGTGACGCAGGTCTCCTGCATGTGCATCGTGGGTTCGGTCTGCCAACAGGAGGTCTCGGTGCGCGTGCGAAACGGCGCCAGCAGATTTTCCACGCCGCGGCTGCTGATGCCGTTTTGAACGCAGAGGTCGATCTTATCGCCGAGCCATCCTTTGAGATGGACGGCGCCGGGTTCCAGCGGGCGCACCAACGTTCGCTTTTTGCTCGAAACCGTAGCGCAGAATATTGAAAGCAGAACAGGCCATTGTTTCATAACGCCTCCAAACAATAAAAGAGATTGCAGAACGATTCAGCATACAAAAAAAAAGCAAAATGCCAAGCCTCATTTTGCCGGTTGCGGTATGATTCTTTTCGTTTGAAAAATAAAATGGATTGACTATCTTAACCGGAAGCCTTGATCCGCGGGCCGGATTAATTGTTCTATGGAATCAAATGGTTGAGGAGGAGTATGACCGGCGGTTTTGGTTGGTTGGACACGGTCGTTCTGGTCGGCTATTTTATCGGCATCACCGCTTTTGGCCTGTGGATGGCGCGACGGACGCGCACCAGCGATGGATATTTCCGCGGTGAGCGCAAGCTCAGTTGGTGGATCATGGTCGGGCAGGCCTTCGGCACCGGCACCCATGCCGAGATGCCGGTGGCGCAGGCGGGAGCCACTTTCCAATATGGATTCGCCGCCATCTGGTACCAGTGGAAGAACATGCTGATCACCCCTTTTTACTGGTTCATCGCGCCGTGGTACCGAAGAAGCGAGCGCACGACGGTGGGGGAGATCGTCGAGGACCGGTACGGAAGAAATCTGGGTATGTTCTATTCGGTCTTTGCCATCCTTTTCTTTGTCTTCAGCCAGGGCGCCATGCTGCAGGGCGCGGCCAAAATCATCTCAGTGGCCAGCGGAGATCTCATCTCCTCCAACATGGTGGTCGTGGGCATGACCGTTGCGTTTCTCACCTACAGCTTTTTCGGCGGCCTCATCGCTTCAGCGTACACGGACTTTGTGCAGAGTTTTTTGATCATCGTGCTGTCGTTGCTGTTGCTGCCGGCCGGTCTGTCGGCCGTGGGCGGCTTTCACGGCATGCGCCAGGTATTGGCGCCTGATTTTTTTAATCTCTACAGCCGGGTCAGCGGATTGGATGCGTTCACCATCGCCATGCTCGCGGTCAACGGCATTGTCGGCATCACCGCGCAGCCGCACATGATCTCCATGTGCGCCACCGGCGGCACGGAGCGTGCCGGCCGTGTCGGCCAGACCTACGGCTCCATCGTCAAACGGTTGTGCACCATCGCCTGGGCTTTGGTCGGCCTGATCGTCGCCGCCCTACTGATTCAACGCGGCGCTGCGATTCCAGACCCTGAACATGCTTTCGGCTACGCCTGCCGGGAACTGCTGTTGCCCGGTCTCACCGGTCTCATGGTCGCCGCGGTGCTGGCCGCCAATATGTCGACCTGCTCCAATTTCATGGTCAACACCGGCGCCCTGTTTACGCAAAATTTTTACCGCAAGTATATAAATCCCGATGCGCCGGATGCACGGCTGCTGCTCATGGGCCGCGTCTCCGGATTTGTGTTGACGCTGCTCGGCGTCGTCTTTGCGTTGACCATTAAAAATGTACTGCACGCCTTTCTCTTCACCGAGACCATCGCCGCGTTTATGGGCATCATGATTTTCGGCGGCATTCTGTGGAAACGGGCCAATCGCTACGGCGCCCTGGTCTCGGTAATCATGTCGTTCGGGTTATATTATGGGCTGAATTATCATCTGACCGGCAAATGGATGCTGGTCTATTCCTGGCAGCCCGCGCCCTTTGGCGCGGCCATGCTCGCCGGCTTTATCTGTCTGATCGTGGTCAGCCTGCTGAGCAAAGCGGAGGAGCCGGAACGCATCGCCGCTTTTTTCGACAATATGCAGCGCCTCTCGGATCGCGGAACCCCAAAACCGCTGGCTAAAGAACATGGGCAGGATCTGATTTTTGTCGATCTGCCCGGTTGGTTCACCCGTGAACGATGGCATGGATTTGTCAAACGCTACCGTGAGGACTGGGTGGGATTTCTGCTTGCCTGGCTGGTGGTGGGTTGCACCGTGGCGCTGGCCTGGGGCATTCTGCAGCTGGGCAAGTGACGCGCCGGACCACGGGGCGGCGGCAGGGAGAGCGTGCTCAAAGGTTCTCTAAAAAGGTCGTTAGATCCGCCAAATAACCGGAATAGGTCGGAGTGTACCGGCCTTTGCCGGCATTGAGCTCGTCGTCGAGCACGAGAAAAGTTTCCATGCCGATGGCGGCGGCCGGCAGATCATCGATATGGTCGTTGCCGATCATCAGGCATTCGTCCGGGGGCACAGCGAGATGATGGGCGATTTCGCCATAGTACTCCGGGCTGGGCTTGCTGTAGCGCATGTTCTCAAAGCTGGTGATCAGGGTGAAGGGAAAGCCTTCGATCCCTGCCCAGCGGCAGCGTTGCTGAATGGCGATGGCTGGAAACAGAGGAATGGTGGCCAACACGATCTTGTCCGTCTGGCGGGCCGCGGCCTGGAGCGCCGCTGGACTGTGCGGCAGACGGGTGGCGATGGCGCGCACCTGATTGAATTCATGTTCATAAAAATCGTTAAAGACCGTTTCGAGCTCGGCAAAAGGCACCGGGCTGTGGTGGTCAAAGGTTTCGATGAACAGGTCGCGCAAACTGGCATGACGGCCCTGCGACTGCATCATGGCCTCGGTGCCGGCCAGGATCGGCCGGCTGAAATCATGGCCGTTGAAATAGGGCGCGATTTTTGGCGCCATGGCTTCGAGATACACTTTGAGAAACAAGGTGTTGTTCAAACCTAATAAGGTTCCGTCGAGATCAAAGAGTATGGCCTGATACATGGTCGCTCCATGAGGATTGGGCTGGTTCAGCGGCCGCCCGGACATCTGCCAGCGCGTTTTTTAACGGGCGCACAAGAAGGAGCAGCGGAATCTTTCATCTCCCTCTGCTCGCTACCCAGTATACTATAATTCGAACAAACTACCAAGGAAAATTTGGCCGGTCGCGCGACGAGAGGAGTGAAACCGCACTATGAATAAACGTGGAGTGCCGCTGTTGTGCCTTCTGCTCGGCCTTTGCCTTACCCCGCTGCCGGCTCAGACCGGTTTGCCGGCGGTGCTGCCGGAAGCCGGATCTTTATCCGGAATGCTGGCGGAAAAATTCGCTGCGTATCACGTCATCCTTAAACCGGATTCACTGCTGCCGGAGTGGTGGGCCGGCGCCCCTTCGGTGATCCGCGACCCGCAGGGGACTTTCTGGATGGCCTGCCGCATGCGCACCGCCCGCGCGCCGCGCGGAAGACGGGGCTATGAGATCCGCATCCTCTCCAGCAGGGACGGCGTTCAGTTTCAGCGCGTTGCCTCCATTCGTCGCGAGGATCTGCCGATCCCCGGGTTCGAACGCCCGGCGCTGTTGCTGGATTCAACCACGGGCAAGTTCAAGCTGTACGCCTGCGGCCCGTGGAAGGACGGGCCCTGGTCCATCCTCAAATTCGACGATGCGGTTCGTCCGGATCGATTCGATCCCGCCACGGTTCGGCCGGTCATCGTTCCGCAGCCGCCGGCCAGCGAACGCGACATCGCCGTGTTGGAGTACAAAGACCCGGTCGTCTGTTTTTTCGACGGCCGCTATCACTGTTATGTGACCGGCTATATCCGCACTCTGGAACGTTTTTTTCATTTTACCAGCGCGGACGGCGAACAGTGGCAGCCGTACGGCCATCCCAACGACAGTGTGCTGCAGCTGTGCGGGTGGCATGATTTTTTTGTCCGACCCTCATCGGTGCTGCCGTTGGGCATCGGCTATCTGTTCGTCTATGAAGGATCCAATGCGAAATGGCACGACCCGGTCTATAACATCGTGACCGGCATTGGTTTCACCCATGACCTGCATCATGTGATCGACCTGACGCCGGACCAGCCGCTGGTGCAGAGCAGCACGCCGGGCGCTTTTTTCACCTGGCGCTATTCGACCTGGCTGTGGGTGGACGGCGAAATCTGGGTCTATGCCGAGGTCGCGTGTCCCGACAACACCCATGAGATCCGTTTATTTAAAATACCGCTTGATTGATCGTTGCCGCCAGCCTCCAAAGGGAAATCGCTCATGACCATGGATGTTAATCGACGCGAGTTCATTAAAACAGTGGGCGCCGTTGCCGCGCTCAGCCGGCCGGTTCTGGCCGCTCAGACAGGAGAAAATTTTATGCCTCAGGAAACAGGCTCTGCACCCGCTGCGCAGGTTTTAGACCTCGCTCCAGCCCAATGGATCTGGTATCCGTCCCAGCGCACGTTGCCGAACACCTTTTTGCTGTTCCGCCGTTCGATTCATCTCACATCGCCGGTGAAACAGGCCAAGGGATGGATAGCGGTGGACAGCCGTTATAAACTGACTGTGAACGGCCGCTATGTGCAGTTCGGCCCAGCGCCCTGCGATCCCCGCTGGCTGGAAGCGGACCCCATGGACCTCAGTGGTCTGCTGAAATCCGGAGAGAACGCCATCGGGGTTCAGGCCCTATACTATGGCTTTGGCGACGGCACTTGGCCCATCGGTAAACCAGGGTTCATTTTTTACCTCGAGATCGAGGAACAGAACGGCGCCAAACAGCTGATCGTCAGCGATGAGGCATGGCGGGTGCTGCTGACGCGTGCCTGGCGACCGGGTCAATACAAACGCTGGTACGTGCGCAGCCTGCAGGAGGAGTTTGACTCCCGCCTTTATCCCTACGGCTGGTCGGAGCCCGGCTATGCCATGAATGAGTCGTGGCTGGCGGCCATGACGCTCCAAGGCAGGCCGGATCAGCCGGCGTTGACCACTTTGTATAAAGAGTATATGTTGGATGTCAGCGGCGCGCGATGCAAAGATGCGCAGTTGCGTAAACGGTCGATCCCCCTGATGAGGGAAGAAAAGGTCGCTGTGCAGCGGTTGAGCGAGAGATACCGATTGGAATGGCGGCATCCGGTAGAGGACTATTTCGAGTTTATCACGCCGGACGCTTTTCGCGTCAGCGGGCAACCGGAGGTGCGTGAGGCGGAGAAGGGCCGTTGGCAGGTTCGCTGCGACGGGAAAAGCGGCATTGCGCTGACCTTTGAATTCAGCGAACAGGTGGTCGGCTGGCCAGGCTTTGCTCTGCAGGCCCCGGCCGGCACAGTGGTGGAAGTGCTGGTGCATGAGGCGCATGAACTGGGCGGCCCGGTGCTGATCAACAGCCATTTCAACGCCTGGACGCGCTTTATTTGCAAAGAGGGGATGAATCACTTTGAGACTTTTGATTTCGAGAGCCTGCGCTGGCTGCAACTGCATATCCACGGCGTTGAGGGGACGGTGGAAATCTCTGATCTGCATGTTCGACGCCGCATCTATCCCTGGCCGCATCAAGCCGCAGTCCGCTGTTCAGAGGCACGCCTGCAAAAGCTGATCGATGCTACGGTGAACACGCTGAACAACAGCTGCCACGAAACCATGGTGGACGGCATGGCGCGCGAGCGCCAGCAGTACAGCGGAGATTGCGGCCACCAGCTCCATGCAGTGGCGTGGACCTTTGGCGAAACCGCGCTGCCCGCGCGTTTTATCACCACCTACAGTCAGGGCATCACGCTGGAGGGCTATTTCCTCGACAGCTGGCCGGCCTATGATCGCCTGGCGCGGTTGATGGAACGGCAGTTAAACCTCACCGGCTGGGGACCGATTCTGGATCACAGCATCGGTTTTAATTTTGATTGCTGGTATCATTACCTGTACACCGGCGACCTTGCCGCGCTGCAGGAGCCTTTTCCACGCCTGCTCAAATTTTTTGACTATCTTAGAAGGATTCGGACGCAGGAGGGCTTGCTACCGGTTGAAAACCTGGGCATCCCTTCGGTGTGGATTGATCACATCGCTTATCAAAAGCAACGGCACAAACAGTGCGCCTTTAACCTGTATGCGGCCGCTATGCTGCAGCACGCGCTCAAGCCTTTATGCGTGGCCCAGGGGGACCTGGCTGCGGCAACGGCCGTGGAGCAGTTTGGACGTGAAATCCTTCAGTCCACTGTTCGGGCGTTCTGGAGCCGACGACATGGCCTGTTCGTCAACAATCTGCCCTGGTTGGACGAAGAGAAAAAGGTGCGCACTTGCGACCGCAGTCTGGCGACAGCGGTACTGTTCGATCAATGTCCGTTCGGCGACACCAAAGCCGGCGTGGCCTCTTTGGTAGAGTGCCCGGAGGAGATGGGCTTTTCATATCCGGCCAACGCCGGCTGGCGTCTGTGGGCGCTGGCCAAGGTCGGCCGTGCGGATGTGATCGTCAAAGATTTGCGCGAGCGGTGGGCACTGATGGAGTCTGTGCGGCTCAACAATACGCTGCAGGAGGACTGGGAGGTCAAGCCGGATTCCGATTCGCAATGGAGCCATTGCCCGGTGGCGCCGCTGTTTGTGCTGCAGATGAACCTGGCCGGCATTCAGGCGCTGGAACCGGGTTG
>DAIQOA010000219.1:0-7017 GCA_036788095.1 bacterium
TACAATGTTTTCCGCAAAAAAGGTAACGGCCGTGCCGGGTGAAAGTATTTGTCCGTCATCCTGACGCATAAACAGCGTGACGCTTTTTTCCGTGCTGAATCCCGCGCCGGTCCTGTTCTGCAGGAACATCGTGCCGTTGTTGATAAAATAAGAGTCCAGCCTGGCGTTGATTTCGCGCCAAAGGACGGCGCGTCCATTTAAAGCGACCCGCTCATTGTATACCATACCGGTGCCAGATGGCGTAACCAGGTAATCGACCACCGCCTGGCCATGATCGATGGATGCGGCCTCTGCCCCGTCCACCGACCACCGGGTCATCTTGGCAGAAGCGTGTTTGCGGTCGAAAGGAAAAATAATGGTTGCAACGTCGGCCCGGCCATCGCTCAGGCCGTAGGTGGTGTACAAATACGTGCCGTGAAACCGGCTGCACGTTTCATAGGAGGCCAAATACCCTGTGCGGATTTCACTGCTTTCGGGCGGGTTGACGGGTAAAAGATCGATGCCGACGTTCGTGCCGCCGTACGGGCAGCCTTGCACCGGCCAGCGATAGACCTCCCCCAGCCTCTGCGGTTCCGAGCTCGAATTGGGATGCCAGGCGATGTTGACCGTACCGGCATTTCCCCAGGAAAAAATAGGCTTGACTTCGTCGGTGATCACAAAGTAACCATGCGCATGACCCGGACGTGGTTTAAGAAAGAGCAGATGGCGGAAGTGCTGCGCCAGCGCAAGCGCCGATCCAGAGCTGCTTCTGACGTACTCCCACTCTTCGCCGATCAGGGATTCGCTGATGCCGCCGCCTTTCCAGGTTGCGTGATTGCGGCCGTCCCACAGGACGGTGTTGGAGGATTCAGCCGTTTTCGCAATCCAGGCCCAGGTGGTCTCATCCGGCTCGCCATAACCATCGTACCCCGAGTTGCGCAAAACGTGCGCGTTATACGCCGCGATGTGCAGACTGTTGACATCATGATGGGTGTGGCCGCTTTCTTCAGTGTTGATGTTCCACAAAGCAGCGGCCAAAGCGGACGTAGAATCCGTGTCCTGCACCAACCAGGCGCCGCCGTTGCGAAAAATACGGCTGGCTGGTCGCTGGCCGGATTGAACCATAGAATCGCACAACAGATAATGCAGCAATCGGCCCTGAATCCACCGATCGGTCATAGGACCCAGGCGATAACGCACCAAACGGCCGGCGAGGGATGAAAAACGGCCGGCCCGCAACGCTGCTACGGACCAGTGATCCAGATCTTTGCTGGGCGGGGTATCGCCAAAAGTATAGGTGCGGTTGAACGGCGTGACCGAATAGCCGAAAAGCCATTCGTACAACTGCTGCAGCTTGGGATGGCGGTAAAATTCCGTATAACCCTGATAGGCGCAGATATCCATAAAAATCTTTTTCTGCATGCGGTCATCCATGAACAGTCGGCTGTTGGCATACCCGGGTCCGGTGGAATAAACGCCGTCCTCCGTGGTCATGCTCAAGATATAATCATAGTAGTGTTTTTTAAGATCGACGAACTTGGAGGAGCAGCCGTTACGGTACAGCTCAGCCATCGCTTTGATGCTGTATTCGCTCTCCAGCCAGGAGTGTGCGTGATTGAGGGCGATAAAATCACAGTCCGCCTCCATAGCCTGGCGAAGAACGGCGGATAGATCATCATACATGATATCCAGCATCAAATAGGTCATAAAGACCGCATGGGCCGGCGGTACATTATAGGTGTGCTCGCCCTTCGTTCCTTTCTCGGTACGGATGTCGTTCAGCGCGGCAACCAACTGCGATTCCACGGTACGTATATACAGCGCACGGCCGTCCGGATCAAGAATATAGGCCAAGGCGCAAGCGCCGGCGATATCGTGAACCCGACGGCACTTGATGACGAGGTCATCGGTAGAGCGATACACCAACTGTCTGGCGTCGGCAAGGGCTTTGGCTTTCATCGTCGACCATGGCCAGCGCTTCGCCCGTTCCTGCAGCGCCGCATACTCGGACGTTTTCACGATCATGTAGGGGTGAGTGACCGCCGGCGAAGAAGCAGCCACAGCGATCATTAAAACCACTGGCTTCCATAGGCGCCTGTGCATCTTTGATCTCAATTTACTATTTACAGCGGCAGTATGATTGCACCGCCATGGGCAGCAGGTGGAGCGTAAGACCAGCACCCAATCGTCATAATGGCGGCTTTTTTCATCTTGTTGAGCATGCACTCATTTCTTTATACCGACTCGCTGCGTTGGGGAAATGCCTAGAAAAGCCTGCATGCGCGATAGGGCTGGCAATGGAGGGGACGCTGCCGTAGACTCTAGCATTTAGAAAGCCGGCGAGCAGTCCCAGCCGGGATGATGGGTCAAATTGGTTGGCCTTTTCTCATCGACGTCGACGATATAAACCTCGGAATCGCCGAAGGTGATGGATTCAAAAACGATCTTTTTTCCATCTCCGGACACTCGCGGATTCTGATTGATGACATTGAGTTGATCGGTGAGGAGGGCCGCTTTTCGTGTTAGAATGTCCACCGCCACAAGATCCTGGTATTTCATACCGCGTAGATTGGATAGAAATATCACGGTACGGCCGTTATCGGCAAAGTGCGGCCGGGTTTCGTTGAACCCGCTGGTAAAAAGCACTTCCGCCTGCCCCCCAATCCGGGCGAGATAGATGTCGTTGTCGCCTTTGGCCATCGATTGAAAGACCACCGCCTTTCCGTCTGGCGACAGATGAGGATGCCGGCCTTCACCGGCGATGGCGACGATCGATTGCGCCCGGGAGCCATCAGCCCGCATCCGCCACACAGACCCCGACGAGGTTCGTTTGCTGATATAGACGATTTCCTTCGCATCAAAAGAAAAATCCGCATCGAACTCATCAAAGGGATTGCTGGATAAATTTTGCTCGCCGCTGCCGTCACGGTACATGCGATAAATCTGACGACGGCCGGAGACCTTTTTCGCGAACAAGATCATATCGCCATTGTGCGAAAAGCAGGCGCCCGGCAGATCATGATCCACCCTGGTCAAACGGCGCACCGCTCTGGTTTGCAAGTCTAGCAGCGCGAGGGCCGGCCCCTCCGCGTCGAAGCAGGTGAACAACACCTCTTTTTTATCAGGCGACAGCAGCGGCGCGGAGATGCTGCGGACCGGGTGCGCGTTGCGGGTGAGATTTTCCGGCTGGCTGCCATCCGCATGCATCATAAAGATATCAAACCGGCCTTTGGCCGATTCGCGATTGCTGAGAAAAACCACCGTCGAATTTGTGGGGGGCGGCGTTTGGACCGCTTTGTCACACCCGAACGCCAGGCAGAAAAGGAAACCGATCGCCAAACCGCGGTTCACCAGGGCCGTTCTCATGACAGACTCGTTACCGGAACAGTTGGACGCCAAGGGTCACCACAAACATTGAAATCGCGCGCTCCTCGCCCAACAGCGCTTTGTTCCGGTCGTAGATATCTGGAAACACCCATTCGGATAACGTTTGATCCCCATCGAAACGAGGCTTACTCAGCTGCAGACAGCGAAAGCAGAGAGTGTAGGTCTGATTCCACAGGAATCCCAGGCCGATCTCATAGCCGAAATCCCGGGCGAACTCAAATCGTGTATTTTCAGCGACGATATTGCCAACGGTGATTTTTTTCGCAGGCGCCTTGGCGAAGTTGATGCCCGCCTGTACCAGGCCGAAAATCGCAATCTGATGCGAAAAATAATGGTTGTAGCGAAACCCGGTCATGATCGGCAGGTTGTACCAGTTTCCAAAGGCCATGACCGGATTCAGCGAATCGCCCAGATGATGGGCAAAATCGCTGGTCACGGCGCGGCCATCAACGCCGTTCACCAGCCCTTTGACGCTGAAAATCCAGTTCATGCCTTTAAACCAGACGGGGGTGAGCAATTCCGCTCCGAGGCCATATCCCGTTTGCGCTAATCCGACGCGATCTCCCACGTAATATCCGTTTCTTCGCGTCGCTCCGGCGTTGGCACCGATATCCTTGCCGAAATCACCCAAGGGCTGGGAAACCGCGGCAAACAGATGCAACGAGAGGTCTCCTTGCTGAGCATGCACGCAGCCGGTCGCTGAAACCAGGAGCAATGCGAAAAGCCAAGACCGCTTCATGCCTTCTTTCCTTTCGACGAGTCTGAGAGCATCCAGCTTGAATGTCGGGCACACGCGTGCCCGACATTCACCCATAATCTATTTCATCAACAGCATTTTTTTGCTTTGCACCCGCTTGTCCGCTTCCACGCGGTACATGTACACGCCGCTGGCGACCGGATGGCCGGAGTCGTTGCAGCCATTCCACTGCACGTTGTGTTTGCCCGCGCTCTGGCGTTGTTCATCGAGCAATGTCCGGATCGCCTGCCCCAGCGAATTGTAGATCGTCACCTTGACGGCCGCGGGCGTCCGCAGATCATAGGCGATGGTGGTCGTCGGATTAAAAGGATTGGGATAATTCTGCTGCAGAGTGAATTGTTCCGGCGCCTTCTCGCTCCGGTTAAATTTTATGCTGGTTTTAATCCAGGCCTCCCATTCCGCCTTTTTGTCCGGAAACCAATTCAAATCGCCCACCGGGAAACCGCCTTCGGCGTGGGTATAGGCGAGCGAAGAAACGCTGTAATCAAAATCGAACTCGTCGGGAGCCGGTCCGGCGCTGAGAGGATCGTCCACCAAAGCCGCTTTGCCGTTCCGGTCCGCAGAGATATCGGGATTGTTCTCGTCGCTGAAATTGGTTATGGCGTGATACTGTGCAAACGCGGTCATCACCGCGGGATCGGGCGGATCGGAGAAAACCGGATACTCCTCGATGTTGTTCTGCGAGACCATGTCCGGATACAGGGCAAAGAAACGCAAAGACCTGACGTCATACAGGGGGAACAGTTCGATCGAATCGACGCCGGCAACCCAGGTTTTGACTTCAGGCGTGTAGCCGTAGACGTTGTTTTTGATGAGGTGCCGGCGCTGGTCCTCTGTGGCAATGGTCGGCGCTCGCAAAGAGTCCACCGGGAAGATGCATTCGCCCAAGGAATCATCTTTGGCCTTGCCCTCGAACCCCATATCGATGAACAAACTGTTCGTCACCGTCAGATTGATCGAGCGATCGAGGTCCAGCGAACCGCCGATCTGATAGGCGGTCAGATGATCGAGAAAGACATGTTTGGTGATGCCGTTATCGTTTCTGATGCCGTCGGTGCAGGTCGTATACCAAGTGCAATTCTGCACAAAGATGGTATCTTGCATATTGCCGCGCGTATCCAGGATGCGGCCGTTGCCGGTGCTGGCGAGATCAAAAGCGTTGCGCATGACGCTGTTGGTGAGGAAATATTTCTGCTCTGCCGCGTTCATGCGAAAAAAGGATTGCGCGTCATAGTCCATGAAGCAGTCGTCGACGACGATCCTGGCGCCTTTGCCGTCCGCCCGGACCATATTTTTTTCTGCAAAATTTCCCAAGTTGTCGATGCCGGTCGTGTACAATCCGGCCATGGTAAAGTCTCCGGCAGGCCGGGCGAAGCGGCCGGCAGCGCCGGTTTCACTGACTGCGGGGATAATGATCGGTCTGGGTCCTTGCCCCTTGGCAGCGACGATGCGCAGAGGATTGTTCTTGATGCTGCGCAGCTCGCCATTTAAAAGATAATACTGGCCGCGCTCCAGCCGATAGACGCGGTTGACGTTTTTGGGTGCGCCGCCCACCAGCGTGTCGCCTAAAATGGCGATATTAAGCGTTTCATATCCCGGCGCAACGTCGAGCGTATCCGATTCCTGAGCGTAGAGCGGCCATGAAAAGGCGGCAGCTAAAAACAGACATAGCATCCCCCGAATAGCAATGGTAGCGGTGGTTTTCATAATCAGCTCCTCTTTTTAAGTTGACGGAATGAAACGGCATGGTCGCAACAGTCAGGACCGATCCTCTGGACCGCCTTCCGTTCTGGATCGTGCCTGTGGAGCACCTCGTGCGCGCCGATCACCTCCTTCCATGGAACAAAATGTCTTTTTCGTTAAAAGGTATAACCGATTCCTACGTCGGTCGTCCACCCATAATACTCTTGTGCCGTTGGATAGCGGGTAATTTGTTGGAAAGACTCATCAGGCTCATCCATCATGTTGTTCCAGTTGAAAAACAGGCCAAGATGTTTGGTGAGACGGAACTTGACGGATAAATCCATCCGCAACAAATCGGCCGTAAATCCGTCCAACTCGGGCCGCTCGCCGATGGACGACAAGGTTCTGCCCTGGAACAGCATGGATAACCGGGCGGAGAAGGGTCCCTTGTCATAGCCGACAGCGACGTTGGCGATGTCGTTGGCCTGGTCCGGCATGGGGCTCACCCGGAACGTGTCGATCACCGAGGTCTTGACGAAGGGGAAAACCGGGATTTTTTCCTGTCGAACAAAAGAACGCGGAAAAAACGTTTCAGACCAAATGTGTGAGTAATTGACATTCAACACAAAGCCATCCAAGGGATTGGGCAGCCAATGAAAATTGGTCTGCCATTCCACTTCCCATCCTTTGACTTTGGTGCGAAAAGGATTGTTCTCCGATTGCACGACCCAATATCCCTGCAGTTCCCTGGGATAGCCCTCCGTCTGATAATTCAATATTTTGTGGCCTTCCCGTTCAAAGATCAAGTCATCGATCTCTTTGTAGAAACCGCCCAGAGTGAACAATCCCAACGCATTGCTGTACAACGAAGCGAACAGGTCGTAATTCGTGGCAATCTGCGGCAGCAGATCCGGTTTACCATAAGTCACGGTTTTAGAAGAACCGTTGACCTTTTTCTTGGGCATCATCCAGTCCAGCCTCGGTCGCGACAGAGTGCGGGTGTAGGCCATGCGGATATCGAAAAAGGAGGTGGGTTTGATGCGCAAGTGAAACATGGGAAACCATCGACCATAGGTGGCAGTGGCGGTGGTGTCGTTCACCAAAGGGTGCTGCAGATCCGTCTCAACGTTGTCATCCGGCACATTCGCATTACGGACGGTCATCACCGCCTTGGTGTGTTCGCAGCGGACGACGGGTAGAAACATCAAAAA
>DAIQOA010000220.1:0-1957 GCA_036788095.1 bacterium
TCGGTGAACTGATGTTCGATGACCGTCATTTCAATGAACTGAAAAACAAAACCAAAGAGCTGTTCAGCAGTCTGTTTCATCGCCGCTATGTAACGCCGGAGCTGGCGTACAGTGAGACCACGGCGTTTCCGGCGGATCGATTATCCGCTGAAAACATGGCCGCCAAACTGGCGATCTCTACGTTGTCCGATGTGCGCAACACGATGTTCATGTCCGGCATCACGCCCTTTCCGGCTGAACATTGGACGCTGCTGGCGCCGGCTATGAAAAAGCATGCAGCGATTCATGAGAGATTGGCCGGCCATGTACCGCGCGGTCCGTTCAAGCATTATTGGGGTGAACACAGCCGTCTGATCGGCGACGACAATCCCAATTCGCTTTTTCTCGCCGCAGGCACGCCCTTTGAGGTCAGCGCCACTCCGGCAAAGGACGGCTGGACCTTTCTCTCTGATTATGACGCGGCCGCGGCTGCCGACGGCGAACTGCGTTCAGCCGGAACGGTCTTTGTCGCCCGTGAGCAGGCAGGCCTGGCTGCTTCTCCCGGGCTGGTTGTGGCTGATCATCTGCCGGCATTGTTCGCCTTCAAACACCGTTGTTTGGAACAGCGCAAGGATTTTCCCTATATCCGCGAAGATCTGCCTGCGGTCTGCGCCTGGTATCCCAGCGCACGTATGGTCTTGATCTGGAACCTGGAGCAGGAGCCAAGAACCTACACACTGGTGTATGGCAAACAGGAGCGCCGGATCACCCTGGCTGGATTGGACCTGGCGCCGCTCAACAACATTGAAATGGATTGACTGCTTTTCATTCTGCTTTTTTGCCGAGCACGCCGATGTTGGTGCGGCATCGTTGATCGGCAAAGCCGGCGCCCCGGGAATGAACTAAATTATCGCTTGACTTTTAACGTGTTGAAATTTACATTGTTGTGCTAGGCATTACCTATCAGGCAACCCTAATAAGGCAAAAGTATGGAGCTGGCAATCCAAGAAAGATTCCCACGAGAGTTCAGACGCCGTCTTTCTCAAAGTCTGGATCAGGATCTGCTGGTTTGTGTTTTGACGACCGCGATCATCATGGTTGTCATGGTGCTCTATCTATTGCGACATCTGCCTCCGGAAATGCCGGCGCCTTCCCTTAAATTTCAAAAAAATTACGCCTCCCGCATTCTCAACCGGGAGACTCCGGTGACCATGGAATCGAGCGGACTGGCCATGGTTCCAGCCCTCGACCGCCGCGAGCAGCCCGCTGAGGGCGGCGCAGCGGCCACCGCATCCGGCGGCACAGCGCGACGCGGCGGCGGCTCTGGCGCTTCCGGCCGAGCGGGTTCATCCGCCTCTGGTGCTGCCGGCCGCGGAGGTAGAGCCGGGGGGTATTACGGCGGAGCTTCGATGAGCGCCATGGAGGGGGAGGTGAGCGGCGTCGGCATTCTCGGCGTACTCACCGCCGGCTCGGGATACGTGTCCGGAGATTATGTGGCTGGTCTGGAGGGCGCCGCCAGCGCCGAGTCGCAGCGGTTGGAAGAAGCACTGGCCGGGCTGGATGGCGCCAAGGTGGGACAGTATGCCGGCCGTCGCGCCGGCGACGGTGGAGTCGGCGGGGCAGGGGAGAGAAGCGTGCTCGGCGGACGGCGTCAGAGCCGCGCTTTGTCGGTGGACGATCTGCTCGGATCTCTGCAACCGGCTGCTGAAGTGAAATTCAAAGACATCGATCGCAATGCGCAATTTCAGCGCATCAGCGACAACATCCAACAAAAGCCCACAGCTCCAAAAACCGCGGAAGAGAAAGCCAGACTCATTCGCACAGCCCAGGATGTTCAGGCCGTGGTCAACGGTCACCGCCTGGCCATCATCGATTGCTACAAGCGGCTGCTGCGTACGCAACCTCAGGTCAAAGGCAAGTTGTCCGTTCGTTTCGCCATCGATCCGGACGGCCGCGTGCTCTGGGCGGAGATCACCGA
>DAIQOA010000220.1:2057-7011 GCA_036788095.1 bacterium
GAACAGACCAGCACCCGTTCTCTGGCGACCGAAATATTTCAGCAGATCAGCCGTACCTGCAAACAGGAAAAGATCACCTATTGCGGCGGACATACCGAAGTGACTATGGGACTGGACCGGCCCATCGTCATCGGCCAGATGCTCGGTGAGGTGGAGAAGGAGCGGTTGTTGCACAAGGCGCTGATCCGCCAGGGCGACAGCATTCTGTTGGCCAACCCGATTCCCATCGAAGCCACTGCAATCATGGGGCGCACCAGAGAGCGTGAGATCGCCCGGGCGTTTTCCGCTGATTTTGTCAAACGGTGCAAAGAGCTGCTCAAGCGTCCGGGACTGAGCGTCGGGCCTGCGGCCAAGGCAGCGATAAATGCCGCAGCCGTGAACAGCCTGCACGATGTCACCGAAGGGGGGCTGGCCACGGCGCTGCATGAGATCGCCCGTGCGGCCCATCTGGGGTTGGAGGTCCGTTACGAGACCATTCCTCTGCTGCCTGAGGGCAAACTGTTATGCGACCATTTCGGCCTCGATCCTTTGGGGTGCATCGGGTCGGGTTCTCTGTTGATTGTTTGCCCTAAAGACAGTGTAAATAATATATTATCCGATTTAGAAAAAACCGGTATTCCGGCCGCGGAAATCGGCTGCATGCTCGATGAGGAACATGGCGTGGGCATCCTGCACAACGATGGTCCCACGCAAAAACTGCCTCTGTTCACCCGCGACGAAATCATCAAAATATTTCCCTCTTGAGCGGGCAGAGCTGCCGCAGCCGTCCGCCGAAGGCGGACCGGGCATTGCGGCGGTTCAGCCCCCTATTTTTTAAAAACAGCTTGCAAAAAATCTGTTTTTTTATTACTTTAATAGGCTATATGATTTTGTAATTTACGGAAGGTATGTTCCAGGAGCTTTCGGAAAAATTTGAAACCGTTTTCCGCCGTTTACGCGGCCAGGGACGGTTGACTGAAGCCAACATCTCCGAGGCGCTGCGCGAAATACGACGCGTGCTGTTGGAGGCAGACGTCAATTACAAAATCGCCAGGCAGTTCATCGCCGATGTGGAAAAGCGCGCGGTTGGTCAGGAGGTGCTCAAGAGCATCACGCCGGGCCAACAGGTGGTCAAGATCATCTATGACGAGTTGTGCAAGCTGCTGGGTGAAAAAGAAGCTCCCCTTCTTTTCTCCAACCGTTTGCCCAATGCGATCATGCTGGTCGGATTGCAGGGTTCGGGCAAGACCACGCTGGCCGGCAAACTGGCGCGTCATCTGCGTAAAAAGGGACGCAATCCTCTGCTGGTGGCGGCCGATGTGTACCGGCCGGCGGCGATTCAGCAGTTGCAGGTGATCGGCAAGAGCCTGGACATTCAAGTTTACAGTGAAGCCGGTCACGATGTGCCGGCCATCTGTCGACATTCGATCGAGCACGCGCGCAAGAATATGCTCGACACCATTCTCATCGACACCGCGGGGCGGCTGCACGTGGACGATGAGATGATGCAGGAGGTCCGGCGCGTCAAAGAGACGGTGGATCCGACGGAGATACTTTTCGTCGCCGACGGAATGACCGGACAGGACGCGGTGAACACGGCGCAGGCTTTTTTGCAGCAACTGGATTTCTCCGGTGTGGTGTTGACCAAGATGGACGGCGATGCCCGCGGCGGCGCCGCGCTGTCGATTCGGGCGGTGACTCACAAGCCCATCAAGTTTCTCAGCGTGGGTGAAAAGCTGGACCAGCTGGAGCCCTTCCACCCCGACCGGATGGCTTCGCGTATTTTAGGCATGGGCGATGTGGTGTCTCTGGTGGAAAAAGCCCAGGACGCGATCAACGCCGACCAGGCGCTCAGGCTGGAGAAACGGCTCCGCCGTCAGGAATTTGATCTGGAAGATTTTCTCGAGCAGTTGCAGCAGGTCAAAAAAATGGGGCCGTTGCAGGATATTCTGGCCATGCTGCCGGGCGCTCAGAACAAGGCGTTCAAGTCCATGCAGGTGGATGAACGGGCGCTGATCCGGGTGGAGGCGATGATCCACTCCATGACCCTGGGCGAACGCGCCAATCCTTCCATCATCAACGGCAGCCGGCGCAAGCGCATCGCTGCCGGCAGCGGCGTGACCGTGCAAGAGATTAACAGGCTGTTGAGCCAGTTTGAGATGATGAAAAAAATGATGAAGATGATGAAACATAAAGGCGGCGGCAATCGTCTGCCGTTTGGATTTTAACCAAAGGAGATCACCGTTGGCTGTCAAATTACGATTACGTCGATTCGGCAAAAAGAAGCAACCCTTTTATCGCATCATTGCCATTGATTCGCGATCCTCTCGCGACAGCTCGTACCTGGACAAAATTGGCCATTACGATCCGATCGTTGTGCCTGCCGAGATCGTGATCGACCGGAAGAAAGCCCTCAAGTGGCTGAACACCGGCGCCATTCCCTCGGACACGGTCCGCAGTCTGTTCCGCCGTCAGGGCGTGCTGCTCGAATGGAAATTGACCAAGACCGGTGCGGACGACGCCAAGATCTCGGAAGAGCTGGACAAATGGCGGCTCAGCCAGGTCGAACGGGCGAAAAGGATCGAGGCCAAGGCCGCGCAGCTGAAGCGTGAAAAGGCCGAAGCCACGAAGAAGGAAGCCGAAGCGGCGCCTGCGGAAGAAAAAGCCGCTGAGTGATCCGGCATTTATTGGTCCTGGTGGGAACAGTATGACCCCTGCTCGCATGCCGGAGAACGTTCCGGAGTTTGTCGTCATCGGCAAAGTTCTGCGGCCGCACGGCGTTCAGGGGGAGTTGCGCCTGATGTCGCTGACGGAAAAGGCCGAGCGGTTCCGGCAGTTGACCGCTGTTTATCTCAACCGGGACGGCGGGCGTTGGCTGTTCCCGATCACCGGCGTTAAGCTGTCGCCGGCCGCGGTGCTGATTCGCCTGCAGGGCATTGCCACCCGGAACGAGGCGGAAAACTGGCGGGGCAGCCTGGTGGAGATTGAAGCCAAGGACGTTCAACCGCTGGCCGAGGGCGAGCACTATTACTTTGAGCTGATCGGGATGGCGGTCGAAAGCGACAGCGGGCAAAAGGTGGGGACCGTCACCGACGTGCTCAGCTATCCGGCGCAGGACCTCTATGTCGTTGAATCGGCAGGGCGAGAGATTCTGATCCCCGCGGTGCCGGCCATCGTACAGTGTGTGGACACGAAGCGGCGGGTGATGGTGATTCATGCATTAGAGGGTTTGCTGGATTTATAATGGCCACAACAGATAACCGGATGAACATCCATGTCGTGGCAGCCTGTCCCAGGCTGTTGGACAGCCCGTTGAACGAAAGCATTTTGAAACGCGCGCAGAAGCGGGACCTGGTCAAGATTCATGTTCATGACCTCCGCGCCTATGCACACGATAAACATCACCAGATAGACGATTATGACTTTGGCGGCGGGCCCGGCATGATCCTCAAGCCGGAGCCGTTGTTTCTCTGTTTGGAAGACCTTTTCCAGCGCTTTGATCTGCAGGGCACGCCGGTGACCCTGTTGACGCCGGCCGGTCCTGTGTTTCAGCAGAAGAAGGCGATTCAGCTTTCTCTGCGCAATAATCTGATTCTGCTCTGCGGTCATTACAAGGGAATCGATGAACGGGTCATCGACACGTTTGTCACCGAAGAGTTGTCCATTGGAGATTATGTTCTGACCGGAGGCGAGATCGCCGCAGTGGTGGTCATCGATGCGGTGGTGCGGCTGTTGCCCGGCGCCATCAACGACATCGATTCGGCGGAGGGCGATTCCTTTCAATCCGGGCTGTTGGATTTTCCGCACTATACACGGCCCAGCGAGGTGCGTGGCCGCAAGGTGCCTGAAATTTTGCTGAGCGGCGATCATGAAAAAATCAATGTCTGGCGTCGGGAACAATCGCTGCAACGGACGCGCGAACGCCGTCCGGACTTGTACGCCGAATATGTAGAGAATAATTAACCTCGAATCAGGAGGCTTCTAATCATGAACAAGATGGATCTGGTGTCCGCATCGCAACTGAAGAGCGATGTGACGGCTTTTAACCCCGGCGACACCGTAGCGGTGCACGTCAAGGTGGTCGAAGGCGATAAAGAGCGTATTCAGATTTTTCAGGGCGTTGTCATCAGCCGTAAAGGCGAAGGGGTGAACGCCTCGTTCACCGTGCGCAAGGTGTCGGAGGGTGTCGGCGTGGAGAGGATTTTCCCGTTGCACTCGCCGAGCGTGGCCAAGATCGAACGTATTCGCGAAGGCCAGGTGCGCCGCGCCAAGTTGTATTATCTCAGCAGCCTCAAGGGCAAGGCCGCGCGCATCGATGAGAAGCGCAGCAAAGCTCCGGTCAACGCGAAATAGCCGGCGCCAACCATCAACGGATGGGCTGTCCGGTTCTACGTGCTTTGCGTGATGCCTGTTGGACTTGTTCAAGAGCTCCAGCCCACTGCCTAAAGAGTGGTCCTTCAGGCCCTTTGTCCATCCGACCGCCAGGTTCATCCGGCGGTTTTTTATTTACAGCCAGGCCCTGCACACAAGGGCAGCCAAGGTCGCGAGCGTTGCGCGCAAGGGGGCTTCTCATGCAGATGTTACCAAGAGAACAAGGAACCTTCCATGGTTGAACCTGCACTGGCCAAAAAGACGATTCAGAATCTTTATGTGCATAGCGTTGAAACCTTTGGCGATGAAGTGGCCTTCTCTTATGTGGATGAGGGCGCCTACACCTTTGCAGAAGTGGACCGGCAATCCACGGCTTTAGCCAGGGCGTTACGCCGTCTGGGTCTGGCCAAGGGCGACCGGGTCGCTCTGCTGGCAGAGAACGGACCGGCGTGGAGCATCGTGTATCTGACCGTCGCCGCACTGGGCGCTGTGGTGGTCCCCATTCTGCCGGACTTTCACAAGTCTGAAACGCATCACATCATCCGCAACGCGGGCTGCCGCATTCTTTTCATCTCCAGTCGACTGGCGCACAAAGTGTCGGAAC
>DAIQOA010000221.1:0-6943 GCA_036788095.1 bacterium
CGGCTGTTCAGGTCACTGTGTGATGCCATAAACCAGGAGCATAGAGTCATGTCTCGTTATCCCGCTTCACCGGATGAAATATTGGATGAATTCGTTGCTGATTATCGCAAGGTACTCGATGAAGATTTGATTTCAGTGGTGCTGTTCGGCCGCGCGACCTCCGGCGTTTGGAAACGCAAAGAGTCGGAGATTAATTTTCTTCTCATCGTCAAGCCGGCGGCGCTCGAGTCGATCGGACGGATTCTGCCTTTGGTGAAAAAATGGCAAAAGCGGGCCGTGGCGGTCCCCATGGTCATGTCTGAAGACTATCTGCTGTCTTCGCTGGACAGCTTTCCCCTCGAGTTCTTTAATCTCATCCATTCGCACAAACTGGTCTACGGCAAGGATGTGCTCAAGCCCCTGCAGATCTCCATGGAACTGCTTCGCCTGCAGTGCGAAAATCAGATCAAGGGCAAACTTGTGCACCTGCGCGCCGAATTTTTAACCACTCAAGGGGATGCTAAAAAAATCCGCAGACTGATTCAGGCAACCATTCCGACTTTTACCCACGTGTTCAAAGGATTGCTGACCTTCAAAGGGCTGCAGGTCGCGGATCAACCCGAGGCCGTGTTCACGGCCGCTGCTGAGACCTATTCTCTCGATCAAGCGGTGCTGGAGCGCGTGCTGCAGGTCGGCCGCTCCAGAGGCAAAGTCGAGGAAAAGGAGGGGATCTCGCTGATGGAAAAGTATATCGCTGAAATCCGTAAATTGGCTTTTGCTATCGATCAAACCAAATAAAGGAGAAAAGAATGGGTAAAGGAGCAAAAATCGGCTGTGGTCTGCTGATCGTTCTGGCGGTCGTTGCCTTGATGGCGTTTTTCCTTCTGAAGAATACCTACAACAGCATGGTGGTTTTGGATGAGGACGTCAAGAACAGCTGGAGCCAGGTGCAAAACGTACTGCAGCGCAGAATGGACCTCATTCCCAATCTTGTGGAAACGGTGAAGGGGTATGCCGCCCATGAACGTGAAACCCTGGAAGCGGTGATCAACGCCCGCGCCAACGCCACCAAGACCCAGGTGAATGCGAACGATATGACCCCGGCGCAGATGCAAAAGATGATGGAGGCGCAAAACGGCCTGTCGTCGGCATTGTCCCGCCTGATGGTGGTGGTGGAGCAGTATCCCAATCTGAAAGCCAATGAAAATTTTCTCAAGCTGCAAGATGAACTGGCGGGAACGGAGAACCGCATCGCCGTGGAGCGCAAACGGTTCAACGACGCCACGCGCAAGTACAATGGCACGTTGCGTTCCTTCCCCACCGTGCTGATCGCCGGCATTTTCGGCTTTCATCAGCGTCCCTATTTTGAAGCGCCGACGGAAGCGCAACAGGCGCCCAAAGTGGATTTCGGCGTCCGCAAGTAAAACCGGCGCGATAGATTCACGCCGCGATCAGGCTGACCGCGGCAGGTCTGAACAGACCGCCTCTCCCGGCCGGCGCATGTTAACCCTGACCGGGAGAGGGCCGTGAATCCGGCCGTCTCATTCCACCCATTCCAGACTGCGGGTCACCGCTTTTTGCCACCCCCGGTATTTTTTTTCACAGAGTTCGGCATCGAGGCGCGGCAGCCATTCCCGGTCCTTGCCCCAATGCCGGCGCAGGTCGTCCAACGCGTGCCAGAAACCGATCGCCAGTCCGGCGGCATAAGCGGCGCCCAGCGCGGTGGTCTCGGTGATCTTGGGCCGCACCACCGGCACACCGATCATGTCCGCCTGAAACTGCATCAGCAGCTCGTTTGCAACCATGCCGCCATCCACCCGCAGTTCGGTCAATGTAATGCCTGAATCCTTATTCATTGCCTCCAGCACTTCGCGGGTCTGATAGGCGGTCGCCTCCAGGGCGGCCCGGCACAGATGACCCTTGTGAATGTAGCGGGTGAGGCCCACCATCACCCCGCGGGCGTCGCTTCGCCAGTGCGGAGCGTACAGCCCTGAAAACGCCGGCACCAGATACATGCCGCCGCTGTCTGTTACCGAACGCGCCAGCGTTTCGATGTCGGCGGAACGGCCGAACAGCCCCAGGTTGTCGCGCAACCACTGGACCAGTGCGCCGGCAATGGCGATGGATCCTTCCAGGCAATAGACCGCCGGTTGGCCGCTGATTTGATAGCCCACGGTGGTCAGCAATCCGTGTTGAGACGGCGCCGGCCGGTTGCCGGTGTTCAGCAGCATAAAACAACCGGTGCCATAGGTATTCTTGGCCTCACCGGGAGTAAAACAGGTCTGTCCGAACAGGGCGGCCTGCTGATCGCCCAGATCGCCGGCAATGGGGACGCCGGCCCATTCGCCGGCCGCCTCCGCGTAGATCATGCTGGAGGGCATGATTCGCGGCAACATGGTGCGCGGAATAGCCAACGCTTGCAGAATCTCCTCGTCCCACTCTAGAGTTTCCAGATTCATCAGCAGCGTGCGCGATGCGTTGGTCACATCGGTGACATGCACGCCGCCGCTCAGATTCCAGATCAGCCAGGAGTCCATGGTGCCGAAGAGCAGGCGGCCCTGTTTCGCCTCGGCTTTGCAGCCGGCTACATTCTCCAGAATCCATTTGATTTTCGTCGCGGAAAAATAGGTGGCCAGGGGCAAGCCGGTTTTCGCCCGCCAGCGGTCCGGTCCCTCTTTTTCCGCCAGGCGGCTGCACAGCGGCGCGGTGCGCGTGTCCTGCCAGACGATGGCGTTGCCCACCGGACGGCCGGTGGCTTTTTCCCACACCACCGTGGTCTCGCGCTGATTGGTCATCGCGATGGCGGCCAATTGCCGTCGGTCGACCGCGGCCTTGCGCAGCGCACCGCGCAGCACCTCCTGCGCCGCTGCTAAAATTTCCACCGCGTCGTGTTCAACCCAGCCGGGTCGGGGAAAGATCTGCCGGTGTTCTTTTTGCTCCATGGCCACCACCTGCCCCTGCTGATTGAAAAGCATACATCGTGTGCTCGTCGTTCCCTGATCGATGGCTGCAATGAGTTCGGCCATGGCGGTCTCTCCCTTTTTTACTCGCGAATACGACGCCGAGTGCATTCCGGCGAAAAAAGTTTTGTAAATTAAATCAATTATTCATAAATTTCATATTGATTTTACGGATATTTTCATTAAATTTAAAGAGAATGTTTGATGAAGGTTCATCTGATCGAGGAGGTCTGCCAGTGAGGTCAACCGGATTCATCTCCTTAATCATGTTGTTGCTGCCGGCTTTCAGCGTGGGCCAGTATCGAACGCAACCAACGGCCAATCTGAGATCGTTGCTGCAGGCGCCGGCATCGGTGGAGCGGGCGGCCGGCCATCTGCTGGGCCTGGACCCGTCCCGCCTGCAGATCCAACAATCGTACAGCATGAGTTATATGAGCATGGGTGGGCAGGGGATTACGCAGGGCGTCTATCTCAACACCGTATCCTATCAATTCTCTCTGCCGCTGTCGCTCTCGCTGCAATGGGGCGTTGCGCACCAGCCCTTTGCGTCGCGTTTGCAGAACAGCTCGTTGTTGTCCAGCGGTCCCTTTCTATCCGCTGCCCAACTGACCTATCAACCCAAGCCCAATCTGTTGGTGCAGTTTAATTTTCAACAGGCGCCGTACGCCATGCCCTATCGTTACGGAGAAGGCCTGTGGGAGCGCTGGTGAAAGGGGCGATGCCCTGATCCCACCAACGGCTGCTGAATGAGTTATTTGGGTGGTGTTTAAATGGAAGGAAGACTGGCGTGAACAAACGGACATCTACGTACCGACGAAATCTGTACCCTAATCGAACCACCGGCTCTGCACGCAAGAGCCCAGCCAAAGGAACGACCAACTGGCAGAAGAAAGGCAAGTTGATTTTTGTCTGGTTTCTGATTGTGGTCAATGTGGTGATTTTATACTCGTTTTTGCACAATCGTATCTTTTCGGCAGGCACGCCCCTCACCAGCAACGAGGTGGCGCCGGACGCCTTGAGCGTGCGGATTCAAAACGGTTGCGGCGTCAAAGGAGTGGGCAACACCTTTGCGGACATTCTCCGCAAAGAGCACTATCGCATCGTTCAGGTGGAGAACGCCGATGATTTCAGTTACGAACGCTCGGTGGTGATCGATCACGACAAGGCAGATCGCGATAAAGTGGAAAAAATGACCTCGGTGCTCGGTGTCTCCAAAGACCAGCTGTATCATATCGAACAGCAGGGCGTAGAAGCGGACGTCACCTTTGTCATCGGGAAAGATTATCCCAATCTCAAGTCCTATAAGCGAACCCGCAATCAACCGTAACAGATCCGTCAAGGGGGAACGGTTTACGTTTCCCCTTTTTTAAATCGACAACCCATGCATTATTTTCTTTTCTTCATCTACAATCTGATCGCTGTTCCGGTGCTGTTCGCCGGCGCGCACATCGCTGCATTTTTCAAGCCCAAAATCGCCAGGGGATTGCGAGGCCGTCGCCACGATTTGGCTGGAATCCGGCAGGGCGTGAGCGATTGGCCTGCCGGCGCACCACGCGTATGGCTTCACGTCGCCTCCATGGGCGAATTTGAACAGGCCAAGCCGGTCCTTCGCGCGCTGAAGCAGAACCGTCCGGATTGCCGGATACTGCTGACTTTTTTTTCGCCCTCCGGCTATGATCAGGCGCATCATTTTCCCTCGGCCGATCTGATCTCCTATTTACCGTTCGACTCATACCGCCGCTCGCGCCGGTTTTTGCAGCTGGTGCAGCCGGACGTCTTTGTCGTCATCCGTCACGACCTCTGGCCGAACTATCTCTGGCGTCTGCGCCGTCTGGCCATTCCTGCGCTTTTGATCGATGCCAGCCTGAGCGAACGGCGAGTGCGCCGGTTGCGTCCGGTCGCCTGGGCGGTGCGGGATGTGCTGAAAACGTTTACAGAGATTCACGCCATCTCCGCGGGCAATGCCGAAGCCTTCCTGCCCTTCTATCCTGATCCCGATCGCATTCACGTCACCGGCGACACGCGCTACGACCAGGTGTACAACCGAACCCAGGAGCCGGAAAAGATCGCGGTCCTGACCGAGAGCGGTTTGTTTCAGCGTTCGCGCTGTTTCATCGCCGGCAGCGTTTGGCCTGCCGACGAAAAAGTCGTTCTACCCGCTCTGTTCGATCTATTGGCACGCCACCAGGAGTATAAGGCGATCATCGTGCCCCATGAACTGAGCCCGGAACATCTGCGGGATTTGCAGGCCGCGCTGCAGGCCCGGAAATTTTCCTTCACTCTGCTGAGCCGGTTCGCGGAACGTCCGGATGACCTGCGGGTTCTCGTGATCGACCGCATGGGGATTCTGGCGAATCTGTATGCGCTGGCCGAACTGGTGTATGTCGGCGGCAGTTTCGGCCCCGGCGTACACAGCGTGCTGGAGCCTTCGGCGCACGGGTGCATGGTGCTCTTTGGGCCGCGCTACCGGAATTCCCTGGAGGCGATTCAACTGCAGGAACGCAGCGCCGGACAATCGATACAGACCAGCGAAGAGGCCGCTGCCGTGTTGCAGCAGTGGCTGTCAGATCCCGAGTCCATTCGCCAGGCCGGCAGCCGCGCCCTGCAGCTGGTGCATGAGAACCTGGGCGCGTCGCAGCGCATCGCCGGCCGCATCCAGACGTTTTTGCCCGGGCCTGCGCCACAGGCCGGGTTAACATTCTAATTCAACCAGTGAGGTTTTGCATGCAAGATCTTCCCACCATTGCCTGGCACGACGGCAAGGTACGCATCCTGGATCAAACTCTATTGCCGCACGAGCTGGTAATGCTGGAGATCTCGGATTACCAAGGCATCATTCAAGCGATCAAATCTCTGGCCGTGCGCGGAGCGCCGGCCATCGGCGTGGCCGCCGCCTTTGCCGTGGTGCTGTCGGTCTGGCACGAATCGGATTCGGACCGCGCCGGCTTTATCGAAAAAGCGAACAAGGCCATCACTGAGATCAAAGCCGCGCGCCCCACGGCGAAAAATCTCTTTTGGGCGGTGGAGCGCATGCGCGAAACGCTGGCGAAAAATTTGAACCGGCCGTTGCATGAGATTCGCCAGGAACTGCTGCGCACCGCCCAGTGGCTTTTGCAGGACGATCTGCAGCGATGCCAGGCCATCGGCAAGTTCGGCGCCGGCCTGCTGCCGGACCGGTGCAACATTCTGACCCATTGCAACGCCGGCGCCCTGGCCACTGCCGGTCATGGCACTGCGCTGGGCGTCATCCGCAGCGCCGTGGCCCAGGGCAAACGCATTCATGTGTTTATCGACGAAACCCGGCCGCTGCTGCAGGGCAGCAGGCTGACCGCCTTTGAACTGCAGGAGGAGAATATCCCGGCCACGCTGATCTGCGACAATATGGCGGCGGCGTTGATGCGGCGGGGCATGGTGCAGTTGGTGATCGTCGGCGCGGACCGGATCGCGGCCAACGGCGATACGGCCAATAAAATCGGCACCTACGGTCTGGCGGTGCTGGCTAAACATCATAATATCCCCTTTTATGTCGCCGCGCCCTGGACCACCATCGATATGGAGTTGAACAGCGGCCAGCTGATCCCCATCGAAGAACGGGACGCGGATGAGGTGCGCCGGGTGCAGGGGCGGCCCATCGCGCCGGAGGACATCCCGGTGTGGAATCCGGCCTTTGATGTGACGCCCAATAATCTGATCGATCTCTTTATCACCGACCGCGGGGTGGTCCGGCCGCCTTTTGCCGGCGCCCTGGCGCAGATGATGAAATCCTAAAATAATTTCTTGATTGGTAAGCGTAAATCAAGTATATTTTTAGTCATTAATTACAAACCCATTATTCCTAGGAGTCTTATTATGAACACTCATCGCCTGATTTCTACTGCCTGCGCGCTGCTCCTGGCAGCGACGTTTTTTCTGGGTTGTCAGACCAAAGAGGTCACCTCGGCCAAAGTCTATCAGCAGCAGGGAAACTGGGATAAAATGATCGAACAGTTGGAGCAGGCTGTCAA
>DAIQOA010000222.1:0-6926 GCA_036788095.1 bacterium
CTGGGTTCCAAGGCGGTCTTTGCCTGTGAACTCGCCGGTATTTTTGATTTTTTTTTAAGGAAACGCAGACACCCCGGCGCCGCCGAACCGGCACCCGGTTCGCAGAAATAGTTCAGTTTTAAGGTCGATCGGATGAAGGATAAAATGACGGTGCTGTTCATCATCGACGTGTTGTTCAGGGAGGGCGGCACGGAGGTGCATCTTTTTAACCTGGTGAACGGATTGGATCCTGCGCGATTTCGGCCGATCGTTGTTCCCTTGTTTCCGGCCGATAGCCCCATGATTGAAAGGATGCGGGCTGCAGGCATTATGGTTCATCCATTGCTGCTTAAACGCGTGTATGGCGTTTCCGCCGTCAGGGTCGCCTATCGCCTTGTTTCCTTGATGAAACGCCACAAGGTCGATATAGTCCAGACCTATCATTTCATGTCGGATGTCCTGGGGAGCCTGACCGCGACCTTGGCAGGAGTGCCGCTGGTCGTCTGCAATCGCCGCGACAAGGGTTTTAACGAACGCTCGCTCCATCGCCGGGTGCGTCGGTTTATCACTCCCCTTATCGATTATACCGTCTGCGTCTCTGAAGACCTGCGGGCGCAATTGCTGGCGACGGAGAGGATGCGCGCAGACAGAGTGATCACGCTGTACAATGGAGTGCAGCCCAATCCCGTCCTGTCAGCGGCCTCCCGCCAGGCCAAGCTGAAGGAACTGGGCCTCAGTGAGAACCGGCCCATTATCGGCAGCGTCATGAATCTGCGGCCGATCAAAGGCGCCAGGTACCTGGTCGAGGCCGCGGCCATGGTGCTGAAAAAACATCCGCAGGCGCAGTTCGTCATCGTCGGCGGCGCGGCCGAACGTCTGCCGGCCATGGAGCACTATGTCAAGCCGATCGTGGAGTTTGTCAAGCAAAACGAGATGTCCGAATCACTCCATTTTACCGGAAATCGTACCGATGTCGCTGAACTGCTGTTGCTTTTCGACATTTTCGTGCTTCCCTCATTGAGCGAGGGTTTTTCCAACGCGTTGATTGAGGCGATGCGGGCGGGCAACAGCATTGTCGCTACGAAGGTCGGCGGCAATCCGGAGGCGCTCGATCATGGCGAAAACGGTCTGCTGGTGCCGCCGGCCAATGCGGAGGCTCTCGGCCGCGCCCTGATGACTCTGCTGGAAAATCCGCTGCACGCGAAGCAGCTTGGTGAGCGTGCCCGCCGCAAAGCGGCGAGCCGGTTCACGGTCGGCGCTATGGTACAGGATTATCAGCGTCTGTACCAGCGTCTATGGGCGGCGAGAAAAACCTCGTCGCCCGGCGGTTGAATCATGATGGTCATTACAGCAGGGAGTGTCGTTGCCGCAAGATCCGAGCACTAACTGTTGTGGATGGAGCCGGAATAGGAAACAAGAATATAACATCGGCATAAATTCATGGATATCGAACCTGTCACCACTTTGAAGGCTTTTGAGCAACTGGCGCCCGCATGGGATCACCTCTGGGCCGCCTCCATTGGGGCGGATATCCTCTCTTCCCATGAATGGTTTAAGAACTGGCTGGGCTTATTTGCCGCCAAGCCACACCTGCTCGTTCTCGTTGCCAGAGAGAATAATCAGGTGCGCGCCATTCTGCCGCTTATGAAGTGTTGGGAGAGAACACACGGAATCTGGTTCAATGCCGTCAGATCGTTGACCAATTGTCATTCGCATGAGTTCGATCTGGTCGCGTTGGAGGCCGATCCGGCTCTGTTCAGTGAGCTGATCAAAAAGACTTTTTCTCTCACGAATAAAAGCCTGATCATTTTGGATCATGTTTCTGAGCGCTCCCGATTGTACCAATTGATCACCGCGGAGGACCATTTCCCTTATTTATATCACCTCCGCCACCATTCCGAAAATTGCCAGATTCGTCTGCAAGGTTCTTTTGATGAATATTTCAATCAACGGTCTGCCAAGTTCCGAAAAAATGTACGAGCTGCGGAGAGAAAGGCGTTGGAGCGGGGCCCTCTTCAGCTGGTTCGGGTGAACCGTCTCGAAGAATTGACCCGAATAGCAAAGATCTGTTATGAATTAGAGATCACGGGTTGGAAAGGTCAGGACAAGGGAGCCCTGCTTCAGGTCCGCCAGGCTCACGATTTCTATTTCCGTCTGGCGCAAACATGGTGCGATGAAAATCGTTTGGAGGCCTTTATTCTAAAAAGCAACGACGATTGGATAGCCTTTTACTATTGTATCCGCTCTGCCGATGTGTGCCGGGCCGTGAGGATCGGCATCAACGATGCGTTCAGAAACCTGGGCCCCGGCATGTTGCTGACAAAGTACACACTGGAAACTTTATTTGCCGAGTCAACAAGCAAGGTTTGGGATTTTTGCGGCGGTTCGGCGCGTTGGAAATTAGATTGGTGCAATTGCCGGAATAAGGTTTATCGGGTTTTCATTTTTCGCGATAATTGGCGGGGGCGGGTGCTATTTAAAAGCGCTCACAAGCTGGAACATCTCGAGGCTCGTCGCAGCGCCGCTTGCGTCTGTGAAAGCCCCGGTTCAGAGCACGAGCCTTTACTCTCTGCGAGCGGAGGAGCGCACGCATGAAAATTTTATCCATGCCAACTAACGGGCGTCCCGCAGGGGCGGCTCTGAGCGTTGGCAGAATCATCTTATCAGGGCGGAGCCTCCGATGACAGGCCGCGCTCACAGCGTCCTCCGCATCGGCAAGCCGATCGCGCACCTGGATCAGCTGTCCATGATCGAAGAACAGTGGAATGAAATATACCGGTCTCGTTCACGTCATTCGCTTTTCCTGTCCTTCGAATTCATCTCCATGTGGTATCGCAGTTTTGTCAAGCCGGAACAGGTTCGGGTGTACCCCGTCTATGCCGATCAGACTGTTATCAGCTTTTTCCCCCTGTTCTTTAGCCGGAAAGGGGTGTTGCGGATTTTGTCGTGGCCTATTTACGCAGATGAATGCATGAATGCGGGTCTTCTGATCGCCGAGGGGTATGAATCGCTATTTTCGTCGCGCGCCGTCGACTCGTTGATTGCGGGCATCAAGGGCTGGGACATTCTGCACGCACAGGGCGAATATTCCTTTCAATCAGAGGACTCTGGGGAAAATGGGAGTACACGGGTGTACCGGCGGCGAAAGATGGAGCCCACCTACACCATTCGTTCGACTCACTCCTTTGACGATTATTTCAACCTGGCTCTTTCCTCCAAGGTCAGGCACAATATCCGCTGGTGGCGGAAAAAGCTGGCCCAGTACTCCTCGCATGCGTACCGTCATTATACCGGGGAAGAGGCTGTCGCTCTTTGGCCTCAATTTCTTGCGATCGAGGATTCCGGTTGGAAAGGATTAGAAAAATCTTCCATTAAAAAGCGGGCTCCGAACATTCAGCGCTATTATGAAGAGCTCGTCCGGTTTCTAGCAGACCGCGGCGTGCTCCATCTGTATTTCCTCGACATCGATGGAAAGCCAGTGGCGGGCGGATTCGGCTACATCGATGGGGAGGTGTTTCATTACGGCAAAATCGGATATGTGGAGGAACAATCCTCCTTTTCTCCATCGAATTTGCTCTTACTGCATATCCTAGAAGATCTCATCCAACAGCGCTCGAGGGTGCAACGCGTGCACTTGTTCCCGCATGATTATGGCTATAAACACCGATACGTCAACGAGCAAACGTACTATATCTCGAGTACGTTATATCGGCGCTCCTTGGGCGGCCGTTTTGCGTATTTTTTTTCGCTGCTAAAGGAGAGAAGACCGATGCACCTTTTCCCGTCCTGGCGTCCAAAACCGAGTGAAAGAGGATAAGGGGGGAGGCGTTCATTGTTCCGAACAGACGATTCGGTGAAAAGTCGGCAGGTGCCTGAGGGCGTAGAGGGAGGGCGGAATACCACCGTCTCACCAGCCAGGCTTACGTTTGGACAGCCTGTTTCGAACTTGGCCGACCTGTCGCGGATTGAGGAACCGTGGAGAGCGCTTTATCAGACGCTCGAGGTGAAATCGGTATTTCTTTCCTTTGATTTTATTTTATCCTGGTACAGCTGTTTTACCGAACCCGAACAGGTCAGAGTGTATCCCCTGCTGGAAGGGGATGAGGTGGTGGGGTATTGGCCATTGCAGTTGAAAAAGGAAGGGCCGTTTCGCGTGCTCTCCAGCCTGATCAACGACCACTGTCTGGAAGCCCATCCGCTGATCCGGGACGGATATGAAGAGGCGTTCGGTCAAATGGGCTGCGATATTCTAACTCGGGACAGGCGGAACGGCGATATCTTGCGTTATTTCGAGGGCTATTCGTTCCAACCGTTTGCGCTGGCAAAAAAGATGGCGGTCGGCCGGCTGCATGTACGGGCGCTCGTTGAACCCACGTACAGCATCGCATTGCCCGGTTCGTTCGAGGACTATGTTGCCCTGAACCTCTCGGACAATATGCGCAAAAATTTGAAACGATTGAAAAATAAAATAGCCAGGATCGATGATCATGGTTTTGGGCATGAAACGGGGGATCGGGCGGTTGATGCCTGGCCGCTCTTTCTGGAGATTGAGGATTCCGGCTGGAAAGGCGAGCAGGGGACCTCTATCCGTCGTTTGCCATCCCGCTACCAAGAGTACTATACCAGACTTGTCAGGATGCTGGCCGACGCCGGCCGGTTGCATCTCTACTTTTGGAAAATTGCGGGTCAGGCCGTATCCGGTGCATTCTGTTATGTCGATCGTGATATCTTTCACTGGGACAAAATCGGATATCGGGAGGAATATGCCAACCTGGCCCCTTCGAATCTGCTTCTCCTGCATATCATCGAAGACGTCATCCGGGAGATGCCTTTGGTCACACGTTTTCACCTGTTCCCGTGGGATGGCGGGTATAAGCACCGATATACGAATGAGGAATCGTACTATTACGAAAAGATCATTTATAATGATACGGTTTTAGGTCAAACCGCCTATACTTATAATGTGATCAAAGAGCGAGCCAAACGAGTGCCCGGCATCGCCTCAACCGTGGGGTGGATGCGGAACCAATCCAAGTTGTTTGGCTCTCGCGGTCATGCCGGACGCAAAAGGAGCGTTGAGAATGGATCATTGCCAACTGAAATCGCTGGAGAGCGCTGAAAAAATAGGTTTTTGGCCAAGGGCGCCGCGGCTGGCGGTCAACTCCATTTTCAGAGGTTTTCAGCGGATTCGACGTACATTGGCGCAGGTGGTGTTTTTGCGCAAAGCGTATATAGGCCTGCGAGATGGATTCAAAGGGTTGCGCATCGTGCAGACGCCGATCGCCCGGGAATTAGGGCCCGTTTCATCGTCCCCAGCCCTTGATCTGCAACCCGGGGAAAGGGTCAGGGTCAGGACGATGGAGGCTATCCAGCAAACGCTTGACCAAAGCGGCAAATTCGCCGGCCTCGCGTTTACGCCGGCACAGAAAAAATATTGCGGCGGTGAATTTGTAGTGCTAAAAAGACTTGAGAAGGCCTTCAACGAAGGCACTTGGAAAATGTTTAAAATGAAAGATACCGTGCTGTTGGATGACGTCGTTTGCGATGGTCGAGGTGGAATCGGCTGCGATTGGGATGGCTGCGATCGTCATTGCCTGCTCTGGTGGAAGGAAATTTGGCTGGAGCGCGTGCAGGAACGCGGATAGCTGCCGCCGGTTTCGGGCCTGTCGCTAAAACGTTCCGCCGCTTCGCCGGTCCTTTTATCCCGGCCAAGTCTTCGGCGCCGGCGACAGAAGGGGGGCGTCGGCGTCCCCTGACCATGGACTGTTTCGCCTCGGAGGCGGTTCTTCTGTTCATAGGTCGCGCAGTTGACAAAGCGATGAAAGGAAGTTAATAATATGTCAAAAGCCTTGCCGTATCTCTTGGTGCTGTCCCTGTTGGGAAATCTGGCCGGCCTGTTCGCCCTCTACAAGGCGTATGATTATCGCAAAAAGATGATCCTGGCCTGGGCCCAGTCTCATGAATGGACATCGGAATTTCATGGCCGGCCGCAATCGGCGGATCAGCCGGCGGAGGGCGTGGATGTGGTCCTGCTCGGCGCTTCGATCACCGCCCACTGGGATCCGGCCCGGCACTTGCCTGGACACCGGATCGTCAACAAGGGGATTGACGGGCAATTCGCCAGCCAGCTGCTGCTGCGGTTTCAGCACGATGTCATCGACCTGCATCCCAAAATGGTGGTCATCAAACTCTGTGAAATGAACTTTGCTCATCAGGTGCCCTTTTCCATCAGCCAGGACAACGTCAAGATGATGACCGCGCTGGCCCGCGCCAACGGCATCCGGACCGTGGTGGCCACCGTGATTCCGGTCACGGAACGTTATGACGCTCAAAAGCAAAAGGCGATCAATCAAACCATTCATGCTTTCAACCAATGGCTCGGGGAGTATGCGGCGGCGAATCGGCGTTCGTCTAGTCGGCCGGTTTGTATCCGCGCCGTTCCTTCACGCGGACTAGGGCGGAGGCTGCCGCTTCCGCAGAAAAGGTCGAAGGATAAGAGGCCAACCGGTGCTGACCCCGGCTGCCAATGCGTCCCCAACGCCTCTCGACGATGATCTGGCCGAACAGGTCGGGCGTGAGCTCGACCCGGTAGAACCGGGCCATGTTGAGATCGTGATCGATGCGGTGCAGCAACTGCCAGGACATGGGCGCCTCCTCAGACCAGGATGCGCCCAATGGTTTCCGCCGTCCAATCAGTAATTTGAATCGATAGGCCGTTCTGATTCAGGATGCGGCGGGCGGCCGTCTGTCCGGTATAACCGGAGCGGGCGCCCAGCCGGCTGTATTTGGCAAAAGTGCTCTTGACCGCCCCCTGGGACAGCAGGCTGAGCAGCAGCGCCGGCACCACCAGCAGCAAATACCAGCTGTCCAGGCCGTAGAACATGCCCAGGCTGCCGGTTCCAAACAGGTAAAAGCTGAATATTCCAAGACTCATGCTTCTTCCCTCC
>DAIQOA010000223.1:0-6924 GCA_036788095.1 bacterium
AAATACGGCGTCCCAAGGCACCGTGCGGGAACTGTCGCGGGGCATCATGCTCACATAGCGCGGCCGGGCGGTGTCCGGGCGGCCACTGCCTTTAAAGGGGATCTGCTGCAGCGAGTCGATGCACAGGCCGGATGGGTCGTAGCCCTGCGCCAGAGAAAGCGTATAGTTTCGCTCAGCCGTCTGATCAGCCGTTCGGGCGTGGAGAAGAATCGGATTCTGCCCATCGAGGAAAGAGGAGAGAACACGCAGAGTGTCCTCCCCAGCTGTGATGGTTAACGGGCCGACATGAGCCATTTTTTCTGAAAACTGCAGATCCACCTGACGCAGGTTGGGTGCAAACGCAGCGACCAGACGGGGGGCGGTGGTGTCCATCACCGCCATCTGCAGAAAGAGATCCGTGTCGCTCGGACGATCAGCCGTCAACGGCACATCCCGGCTGGCGACGCCGATGGCTTCGGATTGCGCACCGTAACGGCTGTTGTGATCGCGGTCCTGCACGGCGAAAACACGAAACCGGCTGAGGCTGAGATAGCGCAGATGAAACCGGCCTTGCGCGTCGGGCTGGGTGATATAGAGCGGCGCCGTGCGGCTGGGATCCGGATGCGGGTTCTCCTGAAGATCAAACGCCCACACCCGCAGGTCTTTTAATGGGGGGTCGCTGTAAATTTGTCCCTGGATTGAACCCTGATCCAGATGATCGCCGGTGGAAAAAGCGAGTGAGAACGACTTGGCCATGGGGTTGTTGCGTCGATCTTTGCAGTCCGTGCCGATGGTGACGACATAAGTGCGCTGAGCGGCCAGACCTTTGGGAAACCGAATGATCAGCTTGTTTCCCTTCCACTGGTAGATCACGCCATCCGCGGGCAGGGGGGTGATGAAAATGGACTCTTCGCACGAGCGGCGTTCCACCGGCTCGCTGAACAGGATCTCCACCGTGCTGTTCAGCGCGACCCGCGTGGTGTCTGGTTTGGGAAAGGTCTGGGCAATACGCGGCGCTGTTTTGTCCACCGGTCCGCCGGGAGGAAATCCCTGCTTGGCGCAGGAGAAAAGAAGGATCACCCATAGGAACATAAACAGGGAACGAAACGGGTGCATGATACCATCCATATTGTTCGGTCGGCTGCACAGGCCGGCCTTGCTTCGGCCCGGCTGCGAGTAAAAGTAATCATATTCGAATAAAAAAAAAAGAGTTCTTTTTTCCCGGGTTTTGGCTATATTTTTTCAAAATCAGCCTTACACCAGGGAGGTGCGATGCATCCGGTGTATGAATTTGGCTTGAACCGCATGCGGCTTGGCAGCCTGCTCGCCGGGATCGTGCTGTTTTGTCGCTGCGCCGACACGGGCGCCCCGAGTGCGCCGCTTGGCTATCCCAGCCTCACGCTATGCAAATTAGCCGTTGCCTGTAAACTGGAAAAGCTGGTGGACACGGAACCCGCTCTTGCGGACTCCCTGGAGTGTTTTTCCGATCTGGTTTACAAAACAGCTGGCTCACGTGCTTTGCGGCTGGATTTATACCGGCTGAAGCGATCGCGGTCACCTTTGCCGGTGCTGGTCTTTATCCATGGCGGCGCATGGAAGAGCGGAGACAAGCGGGATTATTCGGTCTACCTGCTGCCCTTTGCCGCAAAAGGGTATGTCACGGTCTCGGTGGCCTACCGGTTCAGCCGGGAAGCGCCGTTTCCCGCAGCGGTGCAAGATGTTCTGGGCGCAGTGAACTGGATCAAAAACCATGCTGAGGAATACGGCATGGATGCGGAGCGGATCGCCTTGATCGGTGGATCAGCCGGGGGCCACCTGGCGATGATGGCTGCTTATGCTGCGAAGGCCCCACTGCTGCACAGTGAGTGCGATGGGGATCCTGCCAGGCTAAAGGTGCGCGCAGTGGTCTCCATCTATGGCCCCAGCGATTTGACCACGCCGGTTGCGCGCGAAAATTCCGCGGTGGTCAGGTTTCTCGGAAAAACCTGGGATCAGGCGCCGGAGCTTTATGCGCAGGCGTCGCCGCTGTTCTGGATTGACGGCCAAGATCCTGCAACCCTCCTTTTTCACGGCACCCTGGATGAACTGGTGCCTGTGGCCCAGTCCGATTCGTTGACGGCCCGTCTGCAAAAGGCGCAGGTGCCGGTCGTTTATCATCGACTGCGCGGCTGGCCGCACACCATGGATTTATCCCAGCGGGTGAACGACTATTGTTTTTATCACATGAACGCGTTTTTTGAAAAATATCTTAAACAAAGCGGCGCATGACGCGCCGTAAACAGGAGATGGAGTAAACCATGCCTACCAACGAATTGAGCCGCCGTGAATTCATCGGCGGCATGTCGATCACGCCGGCTCTGGCATTGGCCGGTCAGCGCGATAGAGCGGTGATCAAACCGCCTGCCCTGCGTCCCGGAGCGACCATCGGTCTGGTGGCGCCGGCTAGCCCGGTCTTTGAGCCCAGTGAAATCCGCGAGGGCAAAGCGGCCATGGAGGCGCTCGGTTTTCGCGTCAAGTTGGCTGAGCACATCGGTCGCAAATGGGGTTATCTTGCCGGCAGCGACCAGGAGCGCAGTCAGGATGTGATGAGCATGTTTCTTGATCCGGAGGTGAGCGCCCTCGTCGCCTTGCGCGGCGGCTATGGTGCTTTGCGCATCCTGCCCTATCTCGATTATGAAGCCATTCGGAAAAATCCCAAGATACTTCTCGGTTACAGTGATGTAACCAGTCTGCACCTGGCCATTCACAAGCTGGCCGGCATGGTCACTTTTCACGGTCCAGTGGCCTTATCCACGTTCAACGAGTATTCCACCCGCTATTTTCGCAAAACCTTGATGCAAAACCAGGCGGTGGGTGTGATCGAAGAGCCTGCCGCCGGGCTTCCAGCACTGCAGGCGTTCGGTAAAAAGCGCGGCCGAGTCCAGGGCGCGCTGGTGGGCGGCAATATGACGCTGGTCTGCGCCGGACTGGGCACTCCCTACGAGATCGAGACGCAGGACAGAGTGCTGTTTCTCGAAGAGGTCGGCGAAGAGCCCTATGCCCTGGACCGCATGCTCACCCAGCTGGATCAGGCGGGAAAATTACGCGGCTGCCGTGCCATCCTCCTGGACCGTTGCGCCAAGTGCGGTCCGGCCGACTATAAACCGGCCTTTAATAATACTCTGTCTGTGGAAGAGATCATCAGCGACCGGCTGGGCCAGTTGGATATTCCGGTCCTATTCGGCCTTTCCCTGGGCCATGTGGCAGACAAGCCGGTGCTGCCGCTTGGCGTGCAGGTGGCGGTGGATGCGGACCAGCGACGGGTTGAGATCATAGAGCCGGCCGTCGGTTGATTTTTTCCGCAGGCCATCCTTTTTTCACTATGTATTAGAACCAAGACTTTTATTCAGCACAGTTCCGGTTTGCGAAAACGGGGAGGAACAGCGCGCGGCCAGAAAGCTATCCAGAGGAGTATCATGGTTAACAGGCACGGCATCTTTTTTCTCCTTCTGCTGTGGTTCGCGGGGTTCGCGAATGTCCCCTTGGTCCGGGCTGCCGCCACCCTATCCTGGAGCGCGGTCACTCAAAACACCGCCGGCGGATCTTTGGCTGCGCCGGTCTATTATTACGTCTATCGCGACACCTTTCCCTCCTTTCAGCCCAACGACGCTACTTTTCTTGTCGCTACTTCCGACACGTTCATTCTGGATACCGATGGCCGCCTTGACGATCCGGCTAAGAACCTCTATTACAGGGTCAAGGCGGTGGATGCATGGGGCAATGAATCCGACTATGCGCAAACCACGGGCGAGGCCCTTTTCGTATTGACCGGCGTTCGTATCTGGCTGGGATCCGCTTATCAGGCGGATGCGGATTCAATGGGCTGCGCTCTGAAAGACCTCGATCTGCTGCCGTTTCTATCGCCTTATCCAGAGTCGCCCCGACACGCTCCGGCGTTCACTGAACCTCCGGTGGACTGGCTGCTGGTGCAGCTGCTTCGCCCTGAAGATCTTCAGGTGGCTGGCGAGAAATCCTTCCTGCTGCAGAGCGACGGAACCGTCACTGAACTGGACGGCAAGAACCCTGTGCTCGGCATTCCGGGCGCAGAGCCCGGGCTCTATCATATCCGCATTCGTCACCGCAATCATTTGGCCGCAACCACGCATCAAGCGTTTGCGCTCAACGCATCCAGCGCTGCGGAGGTGGATTTCCGGGCGGACAGTTCTCTGTACGCTGTGCCCGAGTCCGCCTGCCGGTTGGGGCCTGAAGCATGGGGCCTGTGGCCCGGCGATCTGGATCAGGACGGCGCCATCGCGGTTACGGATTATGTCCTTTGGCGTGCGCAAGCGCAGTCCGATGCGGTGGGCTACCAGCGCGCGGATCTGAATTTTGACGGACGGGTGACGACGCGGGATTACGTCATCTGGTATCGTAACGCAAGGAGGACAGCACCGTGAAGTCCTGTCAGCCGACTGCGTCTGCCTGTTTGCCGCGCCCGAGTCTGCATGCCCATCACTCGGCCGCACCCATCCATCGCGTATGGGGTGTGATCGCGCTGTTGTGCAGTCTGGCGACGCCTTTGGCGGCTGAGGAAAGCGCGTTTCGACTGATCGTGACCGCCAACCAAGAAAGTGTGGGCGGCGATTTTTTTGTCGACGTGCAGATGAGAACAGCTGAAGGAAGTCCGTCGCCGCGTTGGCTTCATTCATTGACCCTGGATATCCAGCATGGCAGTGCGTTGGCCGCTTATTCCGACACCTGCGCGGTGCATTGGGCGCTCGGTCCGGGCTATGAGGCGAGCGTGAGCAAACTCGCGGGTTATTATCGCGTGCTGATAACGGCCAACGGCGTCTCCAGTTCAGATGGTGCCTGGACTGTGACCGGCGATTGGCAGAGGCTGGTGACGTTGCGCTGGAAGATCGCCGCCGTGTCAGGCTCTTATGAGGTGGCCATGCTGCAGGATACGGATGCCGCCGCTTATTTTATCGATGCGCCGCCCGGCGATTTGGCCGAGTGGAGTACAATGCCAAAAGCGCCGGCAGACTTGAAACTGGCGGCCAAGCTGTTTTTGCAAGGGCCCTATTCAACCGTCGGCGATACCATGAGCACAGCCCTGCGAAATAGCGACTTTATCCCCAAAACTTCGCCCTATGCTGAAGACCGCCGCACGGTGGACGCAGTTCCGGCCGCAGTGACCGATTGGCTGCTGCTGCAGCTGCGCAGCAGCGCGACCGGCGCTGTAGTTGCTTCCAGGAGCGTGCTGTTGCGTAAAGATGGCCGAGTGGTGGATGATGACGCGATCACTGAAGAGGTTATTATTCCCTCGCTGGAAGGGGAAAAGGAATACTATGTTGTTGCCAGGCACCGGAACCATCTGGGAGTGATGAGCGCCTATAGCCGGGCTTTGAACGCAACCACAACCGCAGAACACGATTTCACCAGCGGGGCAGATCAATACTATGGAGGGGACGGGAAAAAACTGGCTGAGGGCATCTATGGGTTGTATTCCGGGGACGCAAGCCAAGACGGCTATGTCAATGCGATCGATCTCTATCTTTATTGGCTGGCACAGAACGGGCAAAAAGGGTATTTATCTGGGGATATGAGCCTGGACACCTATGTCAATGCCATGGATTTGTATTTGCATTGGCTTGCCAATAACGGAGTATCTAGCAAAATACCATAAGGGAATTTTATTTTCAAAGACGTAGGAGTATGTATGAAAGTTTTTCAGACCGGTCTGCTGGTGTTGCTGCTGACCAGCGGTTTTGTATTTGCACAAGGATATGATCTTCGTTTTGTCGAATTGCAAAATGACGGCGCCACGCTGAGGGTGACGGTTCAAATGCAGGGGTTCGGCGGCGGCTATAATCTGGGTTCGAGCAATCTGGTATTTGCTTACAATGCCACTGCGCTGGCTTATACCGACTTTACACCTTTGAACTTTACCTCCGCTCCTTATATTCCGATAACTGTAACTCCATCGGGCAACAGCTTGACGATTAATATCGTTCTGTTTCCGCCGAACACCGGCTTTGCCGTGTCTTCAACATGGATGGAGGTGGCTTCGATAACCTTTACTATTTTGAATAAAAATGCAAGGTCAAATTTAGCCTGGGTGAGTGCAGGCACTACGGCCTTTACCGATGCCTTCTCACCGCCTGTTCTGTTATCTCAGGGCGTCTTTACTTCACTGGACTCATCCCTTCCTGTGCAGCTGAGCCTATTTCGCGGTCAATCGACTGCAGCAGGGGTGTTGTTGGAATGGCGGACGGAGACCGAGGACAACAATCTTGGGTTTAATCTGTATCGGGCCGGTTCTTCAAGCAACCGCTATATCAAAATTAATCAAAAGTTGATCGCGGGAGCCGGGAGTTCGACTCAGTCACGGAACTATGCCTATACCGATGATCGATTATTCGAAATAGGCGCCTATTCCTATCAGTTGGAAAGTGTAAATGTGAACGGCGATCGGGATACCTATGCTACAATCCACGTGCTGGTGGAAAATAGAGTGCTCCCGGCTCACTTTTATCTGGACCAGAACTATCCCAATCCCTTTAATCCCAGCACCGCCATTCAATACGGCCTGCCGCAGGCGGCCAACGTACGCGTGGAGGTGTATAACCTGCGCGGCGAACTGGTGCGGGTTCTGCAAAACAGCGGGCAGTCCGCCGGCGCCTATGAACTGATCTGGGACGGCCGTAACAGCGACGGACAGACCGTTCCCAGCGGCGTCTATCTCTATCGGCTTTCCGCAGGCAACTATATCGAGACGAGAAAAATGCTGTTCACCAAATAATGGTTTGATTGGCAGGATTCATTTCTGGCTTAGCCAAATCAAATGGGCTAAAGCCCCATCTAAAAAGTCGAGATCATCTGTCCACGCGCTAAAGCGCGTGGCAATATTTTGGACTGCCCCCGCAAAAGTGGACACATGATTAAGCCGCGGGTTTACCTTCTTCA
>DAIQOA010000224.1:0-6914 GCA_036788095.1 bacterium
GAGCGGGAGACGGGACTCGAACCCGCGACCAACAGCTTGGAAGGCTGTGACTCTAACCGACTGAGTTACTCCCGCAGGACCGGGTCAAGATGTCTAAAGTTGTATGGGTCCTTCAATCGGACGCAAACAGATCGCCCTCGGACAGTCTGGATTTTTCGTTTGACCGGACAGGCTCGTCCGGCTAAATTTGGCTGCGTGGAGAGGGGAGGATTCGAACCTCCGAAAGCGTAAGCTGACAGATTTACAGTCTGTTCCCTTTGGCCACTCGGGTACCTCTCCGTTACGCTACTCACCCGAGCCACCAGCAGGAATCGAACCCGCGACGTCCTCATTACAAGTGAGGTGCTCTACCAACTGAGCTATGGTGGCTTAACTAGATTACGAACGTAGCCTTATAATATAGGGAAATTTCCATGAAAAGCAAGAAAAATTTTCGCGATCCCGCCTTTTTTTGCCCAAAACGGCTAGCCGCGGGTCCAGGTCGCGCCCTGCTTGCCGTCCTTGATCTGCACGCCCAGGCCGGCCAGTCCGTCGCGCAGCCGGTCGGCCAGAGCCCACTCCTTTTTCTGCCGCAGCTCGTTGCGCAGGCTGACCAGCAGATCGATAAACGGATCCGCCTCCAGCCCCGGCCCGGTGGCCTCTGCGCCCAAACCGAGCACGTTCCCATACAGCTCCTCAAAGGCCGTTGCCGCCGTTGCGCCCAGGGGCGCGCCCTCAGCCAGCGCACGATTGAGATCGCGGGAAAAATCGAACAGACGGCCGATGGCAGCCGGCGTATTGAAATCGTCGTCCATCTCCCGGCGGAACAGCTGCACGTGACGCTCCACCAACTCCCGGCCGCCGTCAGCGCCGCCGCCGGCATCCGCTGCCAGCCTTTTCCGCAATTCAACGCGCGTGTTGCGCAACCGGTCCAACCCCTGAGCGGCCGCCGCAATGGCCGCGTCGGAAAAATCCACCGGACTGCGATAATGCGACTGCAGGATGAAAAACCGGATCTGCTCGCCGCTGAATTTTTTCAGCGCTTGCTCAATGGTGGTAAAATTGCCCAGAGATTTGCTCATCTTGACGCCGTCCACCAGCACCATGTTATTGTGCATCCAATAGCGGACAAACGGCTTGCGGCTGGCCGCTTCGCTTTGCGCGATTTCGCATTCGTGATGGGGAAACTGGTTCTCCATGCCGCCGCCGTGAATGTCAAAGGTCTCGCCCAGATATTTGGCCGACATGGCCGAGCACTCGATGTGCCAGCCGGGAAAACCGCGGCCCCAGGGACTGTTCCATTGCATCAGATGGTTTTCCGCCGCCTTTTTCCATAAAGCGAAATCCGCCGGATGGCGCTTCTCCTCGATGATGTCCAACCGGGCGCCGGCCATCTGCTCCTCCACCTTGCGGCCGGAGAGTTTGCCGTACTCGGCATATTGGGATACGTCAAAATAGACCGAACCGTTGACTTCATAGGCGGCGCCGTTCGCAAGCAGCTTTTGCACCAGCTCGATCTGTTCAGGGATATGGCCGCTGGCGCGCGGCGAGATGTCCGGACGCAGCACGTTCAACTGATCCATGGCGGTGAAATAAGCGGCGGTGTATTTTTCCACCAGCTCCATGGGCTCAATCTGTTCGCGCGCTGCGCCTTTGAGAATACGATCCTCGCCGGAATCCAGCATGTGGCCCACATCGGTGATGTTTTGCACGTACCGTACCCGGTAGCCCAGCCAGCGGAAATAGCGAACCACCACATCAAAGCTGATATAACTCTTGGCATGGCCGATATGCGGATAATCGTAGACCGTAGGGCCGCAGACATACATGTGGACGCGTCCGGGCTGCAGCGGCTGAAATTCTTCTTTTTGTCTGGTCAGGGTGTTGTAGATGTGCAGAGACATGGTTTATCCGATCTCCTTAAGGCAAACCGTTAACTGAATAAGCGAGAAAAGAAACCGTTTTTTTAATCCAGACGGACCGCCCTTACCGCTCTGCGGCTTTCACCAAACTCTCACGGTTCATCCGTCTCAATCAATGCCACCGCATGGGCGGCCACGCCTTCCCCGCGACCTTCCCATCCCAATTCCTCGGTGGTGGTGGCTTTGACAGAAACCGCATCGACCGCCGCCCCCATGGCCTGGGCCAGATTCCGGCGCATGGACGGCACATGCGGCGCGATTTTTGGACGTTGCAGGATTAAAGTGGCATCCACATTCACCACACGATAGCCCTTTTGCTCCAGCAGTTCTACCACCCGCTGCAGCAGCCGCAGGCTGTCCGCCTGACGGTAAGCCGGATCCGTATCCGGAAAATGGCGGCCGATATCGCCCAGGGCCGCGGCGCCCAGCAGCGCATCGCTGATGGCGTGACACAAGACATCCGCATCCGAGTGGCCCAGCAATCCTTTCTCAAAGGGGATCTCTACGCCGCCGAGGACCAGCCTGCGGTCGGCGGCGAACGCGTGGACGTCGTAGCCGTGACCAATGCGCATCATTGGTTCCATCCTTCCATGATCGCGCCGGCGATCGCCAGGTCGATCGCGTTGGTGATCTTTATGTTGCGAGGATCGCCCAGCACCAGCGCCACCGGAAATCCGAGGCGCTCGACCAGGGCGGCGTCGTCGGTGCTGAACCGGCCTTCATCCGCGGCCGCCGCATAGGCCTGTTGCAGGATGGATCGACGGAACGCCTGCGGGGTTTGCACCGCCGCCAGACGACTGCGCTCCAGCGTCTCGCCCACCCGTTGATCAACCCTGGTCTTGATGGTATCGGAGGGCGTCACCGCGGCCACGGCGCTGCCTTCTCGCCGGGCTGCTTCCAGCACCCGCTGTATCAGCGCATGAGTGACAAAGGGACGCACGCCGTCATGCACCACGATCCATTCGCATTCCGGCGGTGCAGCCCGCAGGCCTTTGATCACAGAGTGGTGCCGTTCCTCGCCGCCCTCGACAACGATGGGCGAGCGGGCGAGCGGCCAGCCGTTGATCCGCTGAGTCGCCTCCACGCTTTCCCCTTCAGGAACCACGGTCACCACGCAATCGACGTCCGGGCTGGTGCAAAAGCAGGCCAGGGTATGATAAAGAATGGGTTTGCCGGCCAGCAGTTGGTACTGCTTGCGTACGCCGGCACCGAACCGGCTTCCTCTTCCGGCAGCGACCAGAATGGCCGCCACCCTCGCTCTTTGCATAGTCTGTTGCTCCCCATCACCAAAAAGACCAGCGCAGGAGAATCCGCCGGTCCGGCGAGACATGATAAAAAAAATAAAAGAAGCGCCGTTTCCGGCGCTCATTCGCTTGGCTGCGGTTTACCGCCGGGCTGCCCTCGCCCGGCTGAAATCTTAGAGAATCATCATCGCGTCGCCATAGCTGTAAAACATATACTTATCACGGATGGCCTTGCGATAGGCCTTAAGGATTAGATCCCGGGAGGCAAAGGCGGAGACCAGCATCAACAGCGTGGAGCAGGGCAGATGGAAATTGGTGATCATGTGGTCTACGATTTTAAAATCATAGGGCGGATAGATAAACTTGTCGGTCCACCCGCGGCCCGATTTAGCCCAACCTTCCGAGGTGACGCTGGTCTCCAGTGCGCGCACCACGCTGGTCCCCACGGCGATCACCTTTTTCTTGTTCCGTTTAGCCGCATTGATCTGATTGGCGGCCTGATCCGATATGTCAAAGAACTCGGAGTCCATTTTATGTCGGCTCAGGTCCTCGACCACCACCGGGCGAAAGCTGCCCAATCCGAGATGAAGGACGATGCGCACTACGGTCACGCCCTTTTTTTCAATGCGATCGATCATTTTGTTGGTGAAATGCAGGCCGGCGGTGGGCGCAGCCACGGCGCCGCGCACTTTGGCGTACACGGTCTGATAACGGTCCTTGTCCGAGGATTCCGGATCCCGTTTGATATAGGGCGGCAGCGGAGACTTGCCGATCTTTTCCACGATCTTGTAAAAGTCGCCGCCGTAATTAAAGCGTACGACGCGGCCGCCGGACACGGTGTTGTCGATCACATCGCACACCAGATCGTCGCCGATGCTCAGGCGATTGCCGACGCGCACCTTGCGGGCCGGACGCACCAGCACCTCCCACAGCCCGGCCTCCAGCTCGCGCAGCAGAAAAACCTCCACCTTGGCGTCGGTCTTGTCCTTGGTGCCCTCCAGACGCGCGGGAAAAACTTTGGTCTCATTCAATACCAGGCAATCGCCTTCATGCATGTGAGCCACGACATCGGTAAAAATCCCCTCCTGCAAACTCTCATCGCCGCGCTGGACGACCAGCAATTTGCATTTGTCTCGCTGTTCGCTGGGATACTGTGCGATCAACTTTTCCGGCAGATTGTATTTGAAATCAGATAGCTTCATCGGGCGAATTCCTCCGATTAGTTTAAGATCGTTCTAGGACCCGTCGGGTTTGGATGCCAATACTTGGTCCTGCAACCAAATGGGTGCTCGAGCGTACCCTTCGGCGCTGATTAAAAAAGTTCTGGTTGAGTCGATCTCCCGTGTGCGCGTTGAAAATGGCGATAGGCGGCGTCGGTGGCGACGCGGCCGCGCGGCGTTCGATTGAGAAAGCCGATCTGAATCAGATACGGCTCATAGATCTCTTCGATGGTATCGCTCTCCTCGCCGATGGCCACAGCCAGAGTGTTCAAGCCCACCGGACCGCCGCTGAATTTTTCAATCACTGTGAGCAGGATGCGTTTATCCATATCGTCCAGCCCCTTATCATCCACATCCAACCGCTGCAGGGAGTGACACGTGCTTGCGCAGGAGATGGTCTGCAATCCCTCAATCTGCGCGAAATCGCGCACCCGGCGCAGCAGGCGGTTGGCGACGCGCGGCGTACCGCGCGAACGGCGCGCGATTTCCAATGCGGCCTCGGCGTCGACCGGATAGCCGAGGATTCTGGCCGAGCGCAACACCACTTCGTGCAGCTCTTCGGGGCTGTAATAGTCGAGCCGCAAGGACACGCCGAACCGCGCCCGCAACGGGGAGGTCAACAAACCGGCGCGCGTCGTGGCGCCGACCAGGGTAAAGTGCGGCAGTTTCAACTGAATCGTGCGGGCGTTGGCGCCTTTGTCCAAAATGATGTCCAGCTTGAAATCCTCCATGGCTGGATACAGATACTCCTCGACCACGCGGTTCAGCCGGTGGATCTCGTCGATGAACAGGACATCATGCTCGCGCAGATTGGTAAGCAGGCCGGCGAGATCGCCGGGCCGTTCCAGCGTCGGCCCGGAGGTGATGCGAATGTTGACGCCCATCTCCCGGCTGATGATGTGGGCCAGAGTGGTCTTGCCCAGGCCCGGCGGGCCGTAGAACAGCACGTGATCCAGCGACTCTCCCCGCTCCAATGCGGCGCGGATAAATACGTGCAAATTCTCTTTGATCTTGTTCTGGCCGATAAATTCGGAAAAATGGCTTGGCCGCAGGGTAGAATCCAGCTCCCGTTCGCCGTTGAGCGGCTCAGGATCTGTGGGACGATCGTATGAATGCAAAGGATCGGTCAAGCTGGTATCCATGATGAATGCATGTCGGACAGAGTGACGGCCGGCGCCGGTTGCTGAGAATTATCCCTGCAGCGCCTGGCGCAGCAGCTTTTCAATGTTCGCTTCCTCGCCCAGAGCGTGCGCCGCTTTTTCTATGCTGCGCGCCGCCTCCGGCCGGGTATAGCCCAAAGAGAGCATGGCCTGGATCGCCTGCTCCAGCATATCCCGGTTCAGCCGCGCCGGGATGGAAAGGTCGGTGGCGAGTTTACCGAGCTGTGCCACGGCCTTGTCCTTCAAATCCAAAATCAACCGTTGCGCGGTCTTTTTCCCCAGCCCGGGGATCCGGGTGAGACTCGCTTCATTGCCCTCTGCCAGATATTTGTACAGGTCCGCAATTTTGCATCCGGACAGGATGCCCAGCGCCAGTTTGACGCCGATGCCGCTTACCGACACCAGCATCTGAAAGAGCTCCTTTTCTTCGATCGAAAAAAAACCGATCAACGACAGGGCGTCTTCGCGAACGTGCAGATGAGTCTGCAGCGTGACCGTGGCGTCAGGGTCAGGCAATTTTTCAAAGGTGGAGAGCGGGATCAGGACATCCAGCCCCACGCCCGCGGTCCGGACCACGGCGCGGGTGGGGGTCTTGCTGACGAGAACGCCGCTGACAAAAGCGATCATCGTGTGTCTCCCTGCAGACGGAATGAGGAGGCGGTTCGATGATGGTGACAGATGGCGAGGGCAAGGGCATCGGACGTATCCAGAGGCCGGTCCGCAAGGTCCAGCTGCAGCAAACCGCTCACCATGCTCTGAACCTGCTCCTTACCGGAAGCGCCATAACCGGTCAAGGCCAGTTTCACCTCCCGGGCCGCATAATAGAAAATCGGCAGGTCGGCTTGTATCGCAGCGATCAGCGCAGCGCCGCGCGCCTGCCCCAACTGCAACGCCGCCCGCACGTTGCGGCTGACAAAGATCTCTTCAAACACGATCTGCTGCGGCTGATGGCAGCGGATCAGTCCGGCGATCTCTTCATAAATCAGTTTCAGGCGCTGTTCAAAAGGGGAACCAGATCGCGTGGCTACACATCCGCAGACCACACAGTGCAACGGTGCCTGCGGCTCGCCGTCCACGATCCCATATCCGGTCACCGCACCACCGGGGTCTATGCCCATCACCCGCATCAGTCGTTCAACGCAGCCAGAGTGTTTTCATCCACATCAAAATTGGAATAGACGTTTTGCACGTCATCATGTTCTTCGATCGCATCGGCGAGCTTCATCAGCGATTCCGCGGTTTTGCCCTCCGCCTTGATCGTGTTGGAGGACTGCATGCTGATCTCCGCCGAATCATATTTGATGCCGGCGGTCTCCAACGCTTTTTTGACCGGCTCCAACTTGGCCGGTTCGGTGAAAATTTGAAAGATGTCTCCATCCTGTTGAATAT